>CAZAQY010000124.1:0-23109 GCA_964486845.1 uncultured Pirellulaceae bacterium | reverse complement strand
GGTCGCGCCCCACGCTAGCTGCTGGCATTTCGCAATGTTACGATCGAGGCCCCGCACATCCGCTGGTGGCGGACGTTCATGGAGTACGGCAACGGGATCGTGGGCGACATGTGCGTCCACGTGCTCGACACCGTGCGCTGGATGCTCGGCCTGGGCTGGCCGAAGCAAAGCTGCATCCTGGCGAACGTCGCCATGCAACTGGGCCGCCCGCTGGTGTACGATCCCCAGACGCGCCAGTTGGTCGGCGACGAGGAAGCCACCCGGCTCCTGCGGCGCCCGTACCGGGCACCGTGGCGGCATCCGGAGTTGCCGGCGTAGATGCGCGTGTACGTGTACGAGTACGTGTACGGCACGAGGTCGGGCGAGAACGGGTTGCCCACGTACTCGTACGCTCGTATCTCTGCCGCTCCCGATGCGATGTCTGTCGCCGGATCAGGTTCCCGCGCAGCCGGTTGGGTCCGTCGCAGGTTTGCCCAGTGCTGGCACTGCTGGCAACCCAGTTGAACAATCGTCTTGAGTCGCAGACTCGATTTGCGTACTATTCGCCGGCTTGTCATGACGCTGCGCGTACGGCCGGCACCTCCTCGACGGACTTGGGAAACCGATGCTGGACTTCGAGATTCAACGCTGCGGTCGGAAGTGCGTCAAGACGGATCGCGAGTTCCAGGCCGGCGAGACGTTCTATTCGGTGCTGATTTCGGAAGGCGCGGAGGTCGTCCGGCGCGATTACTGCCAGGAGGCGTGGGAAGGGCCGCCGGAAGACGCGCTGGGTTGGTGGAAGTGCCAGCTGCCGGATTCCAGCGTCAAGAAGGCGCATTGGGCGCCCCATGACGTGATGCTGGACTATTTCGAGCGGCTGCAGGGATTGGCCGGGCAGGAAGATGTGCGCTATATCTTGGCCTTGCTGATGGCCCGCAAGCGGATCGTCCGCGTGGAGGACACGGAGACGGACGAGGCGGGCCGCGAAGTGCTGGTGGTGTTCTGTCCGCGCACGGAAACCGAACACCGCGTGCCCGTAGTGATGCCGGACGAAGTTCGGGCGCGACAGATCCAGGACGAACTCGTCCAGTTGTTGTTTGGAGGGAACGCTTCATCGTAGCAGGCACGCTCCGCGTGCCGTCCGCCTCATCCAATTCCTGTTTGGAGGCAATACTTCATCTTCCCGCAGCACGCGCTCTCCGAGCCGTGCCGATTTGTTCGCCTATTCGATTCCCCAACGCACGGCTCGGAGAGCGCGTGCTACGAAGCAAGGATGCTGATTTGAAACGGCATGTGGCCGCTTATCTGTGCCTGGTGACGGTGCTGTGGTGCGCCAGCGGCGCCAGCTGTCCGACCATGCGCCAAGGGCTGACGCCGCAGGCGCCCACGATGTTCGCCGGCCCCCCGACGCTGCAGGAGACGATCGCGGCGGTCAACGCCAGCAGCGGCCAGATCCGCCAGCTGCAATCCGACTCGGCGTCGCTGTCCATCCAAGGCATGCCGACCTTGCGTGCCAGTGTGGCTGCCGGCCTGCCGAGGAACTTCCGCTTGAGGGCCAATTTCATGGGCGTCGGTGAGGTGCTGGACCTGGGCAGCAACGACCAGCTCTTTTGGGCGATGGTCGATGCGCCGCAATTTGCCTCCGGCATGCCCAAGGCGGTGTACTATGCACGCCACGATCAGTACCGGCACAGCGCCGCGCGCCGGATGCTGCCCATCCAGCCGCAATGGTTGGTCGAAGCCTTCGGGCTGGAGCAGTTGGATCCTGCCGGATTCCACGAGGGACCGTACCAGCACGGCCCCGGCCAGTTGCAAATCCGTTCGCGGATCGCGTCGCCGGACGGCGATCTGACGAAAGTCCTGGTGCTGCACGACCGCTTTGGCTGGATTCAAGAGCAGCACTGGTACGACCCGCGCGGTCAGTTGATCGCGTCGGTCTTTGCGTCCCAGCACCGCTACGAGCCTACCGCCGGCGTGTCGCTGCCGCACGTCATCGACGTCCGCATGCCGCCGCCCGCCCTTTCGTTGCGGATCAGCGTCGAGACGTACGCGGTCAACCAGGTGTACAGCGATCCGGCTCAGCTGTGGGCCATGCCGGCCTTTGAGGGCTATCCGCAGATCGACTTGGCCGCAGCGGCGCCGCAGTCGCTTCCGCCGAGCGTCTCGCCTTCGGCGTACTCCGCGCCCGCCCCCCCGCCAAATGGCTTTCCGCAGACCGGATATCGTCTGAACTACCGCGGCTACACCGCGCGACGCCCCGGCTTTCCCCTTAGGGACGTGAGCCTGCAGTGAGCGGCACCGCACGCGGGTTACGCCGCACGCGGTTGCCGTTGACACTGGCTCGAAGCGCAACGGAGGATGGCAAGTCATTTCCTGGCTTGCGCTTCGGGCCGGTTGTGACTGACCCCATATAGGATCGGCGGGCAAACGGTGTAAAATTCTGGTTGGCGTCAACTTCGACCCGAGACCCCTGGTTCCGCCAATTTCCGGTTACTCAGCCATGCTTCAGGAGACTTCTCCGCCCGCGCCGCACGGCCTTCGGACCGGCATCGTCCATTCCGATCTGTTCCTGGAACACCAAACGGGCTTCGGACACCCGGAGTCGCCGTTGCGCTGCAAGGTGATCGTGGATGCCTTGCGGATCGCCGATTTCGCCGACCGTTTGGAGTGGCTCGCCCCGCGGCCTGCCGAGAGGGACGATCTGCTGCGGTGTCACTTCGGCGCTTACGTCGAGCTGGTCCGGCGCGAAATCCTTGGCGGCGCCGATTTCCTGAGCACCGGGGACACGTCGGTCGGTCCCCACTCGTGGGACGCCGCGGTGTATGCCGCCGGCGGAGCCTGCCTGGCGGTGGACTCGGTCGTGTCCAGGACGGTCAAGAACGCCTTCTGCGTCCTGCGGCCGCCGGGGCATCACGCCACTCCGGGGCGCGGCATGGGTTTCTGTGTCTTCAACAACACCGCCATCGCCGCGCGATACGCCCAGCAGCGGCACGGCATCGGCAAGGTCTTGATCGCCGACTGGGATGTGCACCACGGCAACGGAACCCAAGACGCGTTCTACCAGGACGATTCGGTGTTCGTCTTCAGCACCCACCAGTGGCCCTGGTATCCGGGCACCGGCGCGCAAGAAGAAACAGGGTACGGCCGCGGTTTGGGGGCCAACATGAATCGGCCGTTTCCTGCAGGTGCGGGTCGAAAGGAGATCTTCGGCGCCTTCGCGGCAGACTTTTTGGATGCCGCCCGGAAATTCAAGCCCGAGCTGGTGCTGATCTCGGCCGGGTTCGATTCGCGGGACGGCGACCCGCTGGGCGGGTTTCATTTGACCGACGAGGATTTCGCCGACCTGACGCGTCTGATCCTCGACCTGGCCGATGAATGCGCCGAAAGCCGCGTGGTCTCGATGCTGGAAGGGGGCTACCAACTGGACGGGCTGGCCAGTTCCGTGAAAGCCCACTGCCAGGCGCTGGCCCGGCAATCGCCATACTAGCCCGCGAATCATCCGGCCTACGGCACCGGCAACCGAATCCTGAACGTTGCGCCATGCTCGACCTGGCTGTCGACGTCGATCCGCCCGCCGTGTTCGGTCACAATTCGCCAGGTCTTGGAAAGCCCCAGTCCGATGCCGCGGCCCGCCTCGCGCCCAGAGAAGTAAGGGTCGAACAAGTGCCGCCTGACTTCCGGGGAAATGCCCGGACCCGTATCGGCGACGGCCACCTCGGCCCACTTCGCGCCGTCCGCATCCTCGCCCGCAAGCGTTGAGACTTGCACGGAAATCTCAATGCGACCGCCCAGACGCAGCGCTTCCAGGGAATTCACGCACAGCGCTTTCAAGGCGGCGGCCAAGTGGCCGCGATCCGCCGAGACGATCACGGGCGACGGCTGGGACAGCCGCACCAGCGCCGTCCGCTGAGCCGCCGCCTCCGCGGCCAATTCCGAGACGACTTGATCCGCCAAGCCAACCAGATCCACGGGCGCGACGGACAATGCGGGCGGCCTGGCGAAAAGCATCAGATCGGCGATCAACTCGTGGGCCCGAAAAGCTTGGCTATTGATCACCGCCAACTTGCGCCGCCGCTCCGGATCGGTCTCCTCGCGCAGCAGGGTCTGCGCTCGAGTCGAGATATTGGCCAAGGGATTGTTGATCTCGTGGCTGGCCCCGTAAGCAAACCCTTTGAGAGCCTCCAGCTTTTCCGTCTCCAGCGCCCTGTCGAAGTGCTTCTCCAGTTCCCGCCACCTTGCCAGCTTGCGAATCACGTCCGGGAGCACGTTCCCGAAAACGTCTTGTGAAGCCAGCCATCGCTCCCGCACTCCACGCATGCACTCGTCCACGGAGAAATCGCTGGCTTCCGCGGTGACGCTCCCGCAGGCGTCCTGGCTTGTGGCGGCTCGAAGCGCCCCGACGGCTTGCGCGACCGCCGCCGCGCGCGGATCGGCTGGCGGCTGAGCCGACAGGTCACGCAGCCACTCGACCAGCCATTCCGGCAGACAGCCAGGCGGCTCGGCTATGGCGGAGACGTCGACCGCGGGGCCGGCGCTCGCCAACCAGTCCGCCGCGTTATGGAGCGATCCCAGCACCGTCAACTGAAGCGATCGGCCGTCGCGGCCACCGCCGGCCAACCGTGACGCGACAATCGACTGGCAGGCCAACTCGGCCCAATGCCGTAATTGGGCAGGCTCGCAAACAGCCAACGCCGCGCGGTCATGGTCTTGCCAATCGAGCACGGCCATGCCATGAGAGACCAGCCAGCTCGCGACGTCCTGGAGCCCCAACGGCGGAGCGGATCGCCAGTGAGGCGAGCGGCAAATACACCAGAGCAGGAGGGCCGGCTCGACCGACAGCAACTCTGCCGAGGCGGACCTGGCTTGCTCCAAATCGTCGGTCAGCAACCAGCGCAACAGGTCGCTCGTGCCCAGATCCGAAAGCGGCAGATGCCAGTGAAGACGGTCGGTGGTAAGCGAAGGCAAGCGAATCATACGGCGAGCACAAAAGAAAACACGCGTGCAGGCATGGACGCACAGCACGCGTGAATGATCCCCATTCGACCAGCGAGGGCAATCCAGGAGGAGGCTCGGCCGGTCCAGAATCGCAGCCAAGAACTCCAGCAGGAAAACCGAAGCCTGGGTCCGTTCTAGGCCACCATGGCTCGTTCGATCTCCAGCAGGTCGCACGCACGGTCCAGCAACCGGTCGACGTTGAAGGGCTTGTGCATGAAATCGTTGGCACCGGCCAGCCGCAACTCCGCGACCTTGTCCTGTTCGACCATCCCCGAAATGCAGATGATCTTGACGGCTTCCAGCGTCTCGTCGCTGCGAATCCGCTGGCAGACTTCCTTGCCGTTGATGTCGGGCAACATCACGTCCAGCACGACCAGATCGGGACGAAACTCGCGAACCTGCATCCCGGCGTCAAACCCATTGTTCGCCGTCTTGACCTCGAAACGGCCGTCCTTGTCAAACACATCCGACAGCAACTCGACCAACTCTTCGTCGTCGTCGACAATCAGGACCTTTCGTTTGCCGCTCTCCAAAGCGTCCGTGGGGATGCCGTTGTCCCGCATGAACGCAAACAGTTGCTCTCGGGGAATGCGGCGGAACTTGCTCCCAGGCACGCGGAATCCTTTCAGTGACCCGTTGTCAAAACAACGGATGATCGTCTGCTGGGAAACCTTGCAGATCTTGGCCGCCTCGCCGGTCGTGAAAACAGTTTTTGCACTCATGGCTTTCGTCAAATCCTTCCTAGCCGACTTAGTTAGCCTTGAGCTACCTTGTCGAACAAAGCCCCGCGATGTGCTCAGTTAGCACACCTTCCTTGACCCTTCCATCCACTTGGACCATCCGGTTTATCCGAAACTACCGAATTTGCCAATAAAGCGAATTATAACGGCCCTACGATCTCCGTCAAGATTGATCTATCTTGTCTAAGTATTTCAAATTACAGTAGTTGCATCGAGTTTGTGTTCGTTTCCGTTTTTTTCCTGGATCATCGGGGGGGCGAACCTTCGGAAAAATCGAAATTAAGCGATCCGTTGGTGCGAAGGCATCGGGACGCGTTACAATCAAAGGCCGCGCGTCACTTCACGTCTGTCGCAGTCTTGGAGGCCAGCGATGTATCGATTTTCGAGTCTGTGGACCTTGTGGTTCGCCGCGCTTGGCGCGGCCCCGCTCTGCCTTGCGACCGACCGCGATGCCACGAAATCCCACCCAACCGCCCCGGCGGCCTCTGCAGAGCAAATCGCCGGTTGGATTCGGCAACTGGATTCGCCTCGTTTCGCCGAGCGAACCGAAGCGACACGACAGTTGGAAGAGGCCGGCAAAGCCGCATTCCCCGCCTTGGCCGAGGCGGCGCTGGGCGAAAGCCGTGAGGTCACCTTGAGGGCCATCGAGATCCTGCGGAAACACGGTCTTGAGGGCGACGAGTTGACCAAAACCGCGGCGAAAGACTCTCTGCAGAAGATCGCCGACAGCGAACACGCATCGGCAGCACGCCGGGCAAAAGACGCCCTCAAACCGCCGCAATCGCCCCCAAGCGTTCCCAACGTCCGGCTCGGCCCGATCATGCCGAATCTGCCCATCGGCCAGCAGCAGATCCAGGTGCAGATTCAGGTCAACGCATTTGGGGGGAATCAGACGCGGCGCATTAAGATCAACAACGGGGTCAGGCAGATCGAAGTGACGGAGAACGATCTCAAAGTCAAAATCACGGAAGACGCCCAAGGCGGCATCCAGATGGAAGTCACTCGCAAGAAGGACGGAAAGGAAACCACCGAGAAATACGCCGCCAAAAGCGCCGGCGAATTGAAAAAAACCAACCCCGATGCCGGCAAGCTGTACGACAAGTACCAGCAGCAAGCCGGTGCCGCCATTCAAATCCAGGCCCTTCCCGGCATGCCGGCCACCAGACGGGCAATTCCGGTTCCGCCCATTCCCAAATAGTCGCTCTTGACCTTAATTCCGAAAGGCGAGGACGACGAATCTTGAAATCCCCTTCAGGTTACGTAAACTGTGTATATTACGCACTTTACTATCTTTGGAGGGGGATTGGCGATGAATTTCCGACATGGGAGCCTTGCTTTCTGCTCTGTTGCGTGGCTCGTAGCCGTGTTTTGTGTGGGCGGCTGCGCGCAGAAAGTGCCGGATGTGGTTGCTTACACGGAGACCACCCGGCAGAGCGACGAGACGCCGAACATCGTGCTCGTTATGGCGAATCAACTTGGTTACGGAGACCTGGGCTGCTACGGTCAGAATTGGATCGAGACGCCGAATGTGGACCGCTTGGCGCAAGAGGGCTGCCGGTTCACGGAAGCTTACGCGGGAGGTGACTCCAGTGCGGCCTCGCTGTGGTGCCTGATGACCGGCCGGTTCGCCGCGCTGGGCGTTCAAAAGGGCAAGCCGTCTTTCGAATTGAGTCCAGATCAGAGGACCCTGCCGCGCATGATGCGTTTGACGGAGTACGACACAGGATTCGTCGGCACCTGGGGCTTGGGCGGCGTCGCGGAGTCCAACCATCCCGGCTCCCACGGATTCGACGAGTGGTCCGGAATCCTCACGCCCGCGACCGCCGAAACGGCTTATCCGGCTTCGATCACCAGGAATGGGGAGGCCACCGCGGTTTCAGAAAACGCTGGGGGGAAGCAGGGCTTGGATCTTCCGCAACTGCTGATCCAGGAGGCGATCTCATTTCTGGAGCGGCATTCGTCGGGCAAGCCGTTCCTGTTGGTGGTGACGTATCCGTTGCCGGGCGCCGACCTGCCGCTGGCCGAGTCGGGTGCTTATGCGGATCGCGACTGGCCGGCGTCGAAAAAGGCCCACGCAGAGAAGGTGGCACGCTTCGACCGTGATGTCGGGGCGCTGGTAGACGCCTTGGAAAAGTTGGAGTTGTCAAGCCGGACTGCGGTTGTCGTTGCCAGCGACGGCGCAGCCAGGCAGGATTCGACGGAGACGGACGTGGTTCAGAGCGGCGGCGGCCTGAGAATCGTCAGCGACGAGTTATATGAAGGCCGCCTGCGTGTCCCGTTGATTGTGAAATGGCCTGCCGAGGTATCTCCGGCCACGGAGACCAGTTTTCCGGCGGCCACCTGGGACTTCATGGCCACGTTCGCGGACATAGCGGGCGCGGTTCTTCCCGCTGGTTCCGGCGAAGGAGTCTCCTTCGCTCCGGCGATGCTTGGCGAAACGACGCGCCGTCGTGGCATGATGTACTGGGAAATTCGCGAGGGGGGCTTCGGCCAAGCCGTGCGGATCGGCGACTGGAAGGCGGTCCGGCCGCGCGGCAAGGGCAAACTGGAGGACGTCGAGTTGTACAATCTGAAGCAGGATCCGGGCGAGACGAAGAACCAGGCCAAGGCGCACCCGGAGATCGTGGCCCGGTTCATCAAGGGGTGAACAACACCGCCGGGAACAAGGCGGGTTGGCGGCAAGCCGCCGGCTGACAGCACTGCTTGCACCCCGCCGGTTCCCAAGCGGGCTAGGTCAACGCGGGGCTTCGTGGTATCATCCGTTGTCACGAAGCACCAGACATGGATCGTCGATGAAGAACTTCCTCCGCGCCGTACGCCTGGCCCTGCATTACCGCTTGACACTTGCCGGGGTGCTCTGCTGCTCGCTGCTGGTAGCCGTATTTTGGGGAGGCAACATCGGCGGGGTGTATCCGATCGTCGAAGTGGCGATCAAGGGCAAATCGCTGCAGGCGTGGGTGGCGGAGAAGATCGCAAGCACCGAGGCCAAGTCGGCGGAACTGCGCCGCGAAATCGCGCGGCTGGAAAAGGCCCCGCCGCCCAACGGCAAACCTCTGGAGGCGGCGGCGCAAGACGTGGCGTTCCTGCACAGGCGACTGCAGGCCGAAGAGGCCGCCGCCGCCACCGCCCGCCGGCTGCAACCGTGGATCGATCGATACCTGCCTGCCGATCCTTTCCGGACCGTCGTCTGGATCGTGGTGGCGTTGATGGCCGCCACGGCCGTCAAAGACTTCTTTTTGTTCGCCAACAACATGCTTGTCGAACGCGCCGTGCAAATGGTCTCGTTCGACTTGCGCAAGCAGTTGTACCACCACATGCTGCGGATGGATCTCGGCGAGTTCGGCGAGCAGCGGACCGGCACGATGATGAGCCGGTTCAACGTGGACTTGGGCTACCTGTCAACCGGCTTGAGCACCTTGTTCGGCAGGGCCATCTTGGAACCGCTGAAAGGGCTGGCGTGTCTGGTGGGGGCGGCTTTCGTGTGCTGGCGGCTGCTGTTGTTCTCGTTGCTCTTGGCGCCGTTGGCCGGGTTCTTGATCCGCACGTTGGCCCGCTCCATCAAACGGGCCAACCGCCGGGCGTTGGAAGAGAACGCGCAGCTGATGGGCGTCCTCTCCGAGGCGTTCCACGGCATGCAGACCGTCCAGGCCTTCACGATGGAGAAGTATGAGCGGAACCGCTTCCACAAGGTCTCCAAGGCCTGTTTGCAGAAAGCGATGAAGATCGCCTTCTACAGCGCACTCTCGAAACCGGCCACGGAAATCCTGGGGTTGGGGATGGTCTTCATCGCCTTGATCGCCGGCGCGTACCTGGTGCTGAACCAGGCCACGCACATCCTGGGGATTCCCATGTGCGACCGGCCCCTGGAGTGGTCCGTCCTGTTGGTCTTCTACGGATTGCTGATCGGCACCAGCGATCCGGCCCGCAAGCTGTCGGACGTGGTCAACGGCATCCAGGGCGGCCTGGCCGCGGCCGACCGGATCTTCCCGCTGCTGGATCGGCAGCCGACGATCGTGGACCCGGAGCAACCGCGGCCGGCCCCTCGGCCGCATCGACGCTTGGTTTTCGACCACGTTAACTTCCACTACACACCGGACCAGCCCGTGCTGCGCGACATCCAGCTGACGGTCGAATACGGCGAGACGCTGTGCATCGTGGGCCCCAACGGCTGCGGCAAATCGACGTTGATCAACTTGTTGCTGCGATTCCACGATCCGGTCGCCGGCGCCGTGCGGCTGGACGATATCGACCTCCGCGAAATGCGTTTGCGCGACTTGCGGCGGCTGGTGGGCATGGTCACGCAGCAGACGATGCTGTTCGACGACACGGTGTACAACAACATCCGCTACGGCTCGCTGCAGGCCACCCGCGAGGAGATCATCGCAGCCGCTCAGCGAGCGCACGCCCACCGTTTTATCGAAGACAAGCTGGAGCACGGCTACGACACCGTGGTCGGGCCGGGCGGCAACCGGTTGTCCGGCGGCCAGCGGCAGCGCATCGCGCTGGCCCGCGCCATCCTCCGCGATCCCGACATTCTGATCCTGGACGAAGCGACCAGCCAGATCGACATCGAGAGCGAACAGCAGATCCACCTGGCGCTGGAACAGTTCGTACGGGGCCGCACGGCGATCATCGTCACCCACCGCTTGGCTACCTTGGATTTGGCCGGCCGCATCCTGGTGATGGACGCCGGCCACATCGTCGATCTGGGGACTCACGACGAACTCGTCCGCCGCTGCGACCTGTACCGGCGGCTGTACGATATTCAGCTGCGGCAGACCGCCTGAGGCGGTCGTTGCCTCGAACCCGGGCGTTTGATCCCAATCCGGAACAACAGTCCCGTGGCTACGGTTTCACGACCTCGAACGGGATCGCCGGCAGCGGGCCATAGAAGGAGCGGTACTCGCGGGTTTTTCCCTCGGGGGTCGTTTCCGTCCGCTTTCGGAACGTGTTGGCGATCAGGTTGCCGGCCAGGCCCGGCTTGGCTCTTTCGGCGCCGGCGCGCAGGGTGACCGTCAGGACGCGGTCCTGCGAAGCGACCGCGTCGATCGCGATTCCCTCCGGCGGATCGCTCAGTTCGAGTTGCACTTCGCCCCAGCCGCCCCAGGGGCCGCGGACTTGTACTTCGGCCGTCCCGCCGGCAGGGATTTTCACCGGTTGTTCACTGAGAACCGCCGACTGGGGCTGGTAGGACCGGCGTTGCTCGGGCGGCGGCGCCGGCCGAGGGCCCTCGGGCCGAAATCGGCCGCCGTCGGCAAGCACCAGTTTCAGGTTCTCGGCGGGCACCAGGTGCCTGTAGAAAAACGCCTGCATCATGTCGTCGGCAGCGACCGCCTCGCGCACGACCTCTTCTCCGTTGATCGCGGCGCGACCTTCCAAGCACAAGCGGATCGGTTCCACCGCCGCCCACGAGGCGGTCGACAGCGTCACGCGGACGCGGTCCTGTCCCGCTGGCACCGTGCCGCCGATCAGCACCAAGCCCTCCGGGTTGTCTCTGAACGAGAGGGCAATCTCGCCGTCGAACCCGTCCTTGCGCAGGGCAAAGATCGTGACGGGAGTAAGCCGCCAGGAGCTGGCGTTGATGCACGACGGCACGACTCGCAGCGCGAAATCGGGCCGCGGAGGACTGATCCGCAAGCGGTAGGCATACTCCGGGCCGCCCCGCCGCTGGGCATCCCCCAGACGCACGCAGTAGGCGCCGTCGGCGGGCAATGTGAAATGGATCAGCGAATCGGCGTGGTGCGTCTTCAACGCGTCGGCCTTGTCGTCATGGTCGTCGTTGAAGGCCAATCGCTTGCCGGCGGCGTCGGTCAGTTCGAGGACGGAATCCAAAGGTGAATCCAGCCGCCGGGCGTTGACTTCCGCGACGACCTGTTGACCGGCTTGACCCACAAAGCGGAACACGTCCCAGTCGCCGGGCCGGTCGATCCGGCCGTTGACGATTCCCGGCAGCGTCACCGGCTGCGCGGCGGAGTCGTCGTTCGGTTCTTTCTCCAGGCATTCCGGCAGCGTGTCCACGGCGAAGGGGACCGTGTTGGAGCGGAAGCCGGTCGGGACGGAGTCCCAACCCACGGGGGAACCAACGGCGGACGGATCTTCTTGGCGCACGGACAGGGGATAGACGCCTGGGGCCCTGTCCGTGGCGTCCATCGTGAGTTTGTCCACGGGCAAGTTGTGACCCTGCACCTCTACCGTGGTTTGCGAACCGGCTCGGCCGCCCAGTGGGAAGATGCTGGTGGCAAACGGCAGTTCGCCGATGGTGATGCGGTACACGAAATCCGGCCGGCCGCGAGAGATGGCGTCCTTGATTTCGACGACGTAAGGTCCGTCCTCCGGCACCTTGAACACGAGGACGGGATCGGGATGGAAGCGGTAATCGTCGCCAAAGGCCACCTCGCGGCCTTGGCCGTCGTACAGCGTCAACGTGGCCTGGAACCAGCCGGGCACGGCGTCGGCCAGGTAGGGAATCAGCTGCCGAGCGCTGGCGGCGACGACCAGCGTTTGGCCCTTCCGCGCCGGGAAGCGGTAGCGGTCTGCATCGCCGGGCGTGAATCCGCCCCCGTAGCGCAAGGCGTCCGGCTCGCGGGGAATGATTTGCCCGTTGACGGTGGCCGGCAGCGTGATGTCCGTCGTGACGGTGGCGGGGAAGCGGAGCGGGATGTTCCAGCCTTGAACATCGGTGACCAGCTCCGGCTCCTGCTCGCGGAATTCCGGCAGCCGGCCTATGCAGAACCGGAGCGGATTCGACACGCCGCGGCCCGTCTCCAGCCGCATCTCGCGCACCCCCGGCTCAGCGCCGGCAGCGATCGTGACCTGCAACTCGACGGTTTCGCTGATCGCCGGGTGTGTCTGTCGGCGCAGCGAGGCAGACATGTACCGAGCGAGCTGGCGGCCGATCTTCGCCATCTCGCGGCGGGCGGCCAGTTCCTCTTGGTTCCTCGCCAGTTGCGTGAGCCGGTCGCGCAGGGTGCGTACATCGGCCTCCGTCATGGGCTTGATGCCTTCCACGTTCCGGGCTTCAACGCCGGCACCGGAAAAGGTCACACGGCCGATGTTGTCCTGGTACTGGCCTCCCACCGTGATTCGAAAGCGGCTGCCCTGCTGGCCGCCGGCGGGATAGGCATAGCCGAGGCGCGGGAGGGTTTCCTGGGCACGCGCGGTCGAAACGGCGAGCAGCAAAGTCGCTAGTCCGCAAGCCAGTCCATGTCGATATAGCCACATACGCCGTTTCTTATACATCGCCCGCACTTTCCGCCCTTGATCTTTCACTCTAATCTCACACCCCGATCACTCACCCTAATCCTCTGCAGATGTGGATCTTGAAGATGAAGTGAAAGATTAGGTGAAAAATTGAGCTGCTTCTTATCTCTGCCATGCCAGACCTCCCATCATTGCGAATTGCCCAGTGCGGCGCGATGCGCCCAGACTTTCTCGAAGGCCGCGACGTACTGGTCGATCAGTTCGGGCACCGGCTTGGTGAAGCGGGGAAGCGAAATGCCCGTGCGCAGGGCTTCGTCCAGGCCCGGCAGTCGATCGGGGATCCCCGGCGGATGGTGCCACCACTCCGGTTCGTTGAAGACCGCATCGCGGTGACTGACCGAGTAGTTCAGGTTGCCGACCGCCACGCCCTCAGCCTTCAATGCCTTGATTGCGGCTTCGCGCGACATGCCCGCCTTGGCCGGATCGATAAACAACGGGTTCCAGCGCCAGTAGACCCGCTTGACGCCCGGTCCCGGCGCCTGCTCGGAGATGCCCGGCAACTGGCATAGGCGGCTGTTGAGCGAGTGGTTCTGCTCACGTTCCAATTCGGTCTGCTGGTCCAAGACCTTCAATTGGCAGCGGGCCAAGGCCGCGCCCATGGGATGAATCCGCAGCTTCAGCCCCAGTCCCGTGGCACTGTATTTCCGGTACTTGCTGTCGCTGGGGAACTGCCCCGGACACTCGTAGTGGCCGAAGCTGGCCGCGCGTTCGTAATACTCGCGGTTCTCATAGTTGCCCATCCCGCCTTCGATGGCCGGCAACACCTTGCTGCCTTGGCAACTGAAGGCCCCGATCTGGCCCCAGTTGCCGACGTACTTGCCGTTGATCGAAGCGTTGTGGGCATGGGCGCAGTCTTCCAGGACCAACAGCCCTTTCTCCTTGGCGAAATCGCAGATCGCCTCCATGTCGCACGGCAGACCGAACAGGTGGACCACCTCGATGGCCCGCGTGTTCTTCGTCAGTCGTTTTTTGGCGTCCTCCAGGTCGAAATTCAGCGTCCGCGGATGGTTGTCGACGAAGACCGGCACCAGGCCGAAGAATCGCATCGGCAGGATGCCGAACCAGGGGTCGAGGCTGGGGACCAGGATTTCGCTGCCGGGAGGGAGGTTCAGGGCGAACAGGGCCGAGGTCAAGGCGCTGGTGCCGTTGATGTGCGACTTGCAGTACGGCGGCTTGAAGTGCTCCTGCCACGCCTTTTCAAATGCCTGGACCTCGGCGTAGCCGGGACTGCTGACGACGGCATTGACCGCCTTTCGCTCCTCCTCGCCGAACAGGGGCCACGAGGTGGCGCCGGTGGCCGGCGCGGTCACGGCCTTGCGGCCCCCGTTAATGGCCAACGTTTCCACCGTCGCCGCTCTGGCGACCGTCCGCCCTCCCAGATACATCCCAGCAGCGATTGCTCCGCCGGATGCGAGAAACTCGCGGCGCGAATTCCGCGCCGCCGCCTTGTCGGTTTTGCCTGGCATGATCCATCACCTCGCGAAAAAAAGGTTCGTGGCAGCGGTGGCCGAAATAGCTTCCCGATTCTGCCTGCCCTCACGCTAGCCTTTCCCAAACGGCGAGGCAACTGCTGGGGGAGTTTTTTTCGTCCTCCGCCGCCTGGGACGGAGCCCATCAAAGTCTTCATCGCACTAACTCCTGTTTAGGAAACGTGTTAGGACAAGAAGATGCCAACCTGCGTCGGCTGGCCTTCTTTCTGTCCTCTCGTCCGCTTTCACTCCGATGTACCCGGCTGGCGAGGCGGTCTTGCGCGGCGGCAGAAAAAATCTTTGGCCGACGACCGTCGCCAAACGGCGAGCAAATCGCCCGTGTGTTCTTGGGTTGCCGCTGAAAAAATGGTACGCTGGCGGCTGGTTCCGGCTTCAGGATCACTCCATGCCTGCTGATGGCCTGCACGGTTTGCCGCGGCCGGCCGGATGGGCCGTTATCGCCTGAAGTCGCCACGGTCCTGTATCTGGCGGCGATCGCAGCGGCTCGGCCGGCGTGGACATCCGGGCCGACCTGTATAGTCTGGGGTGTACGCTGTACAGGCTGTTGGCGGGCCGTGCGCCGTTCGAGGACGCCGCTCATGGCACGCTGTATTCCAAGTTACAGGCTCACGAGCAAGAGTCACCGCCGCCGATCGGGGAGTTCCGCCGCGACCTGCCGCGCCGACTGGTCGCGATTCTGGATCGCTTGTTGGCCAAGGAGCCGGCGCAGCAGTTCTCGGCGCCCGGCGAACTGGCTGCAGCCCTGGCCCCGTTGGCCGCCGGCAGCGACCTGCCGGCGCTCGAGGCGTCTGGGGACACGCGAACCGCCAGCGCCTGCGTCGCGCCCACCGCCGTCACACGGCGACACGAAACGCGGAGCCGGCGCTGGATCTGGATCGGGACGGGTCTGGCCGTCGTCCTGGTCGCTCTGGTGACGGGCCGGGTCTTTGTCGCCAGGCAGGACGGGCGGAAGCCCCAGATCGTTGCCGGCCAGCCACCGCGACCGGCGGAGGGAACGGCGGCCACGGCGGCGAGTCGGCTTCCCGGCTGGATCGTGCTGAGTTGGGCTTGCGAGGCGGCGGGCAAACCAAGTCTCTGGCTGTTCCGTCCCGGCGGCACGCAGTTGCTGTGCGCGCGGCGGGAGTCAAGCGGCGCCGGGACGCAACTGCTGCTGATGGACGATCGATTTCGCGTGACGGGACAACTGTTTTCACTGGACGTTCCCAGCTGGCATCCGGAGGACCGCGAATTCGGCAATCTCGCCGGCTGGGCAGTTGTCCCCGCCGATGTGCCTTTGCCAAACGCGGGCTGACAGCAAGTTGGGAAAAGGCCGGGAATGGATCGAAGAATCTCCTGCGGCGCCGGTGTCTGCCGAACACCTCAGCCCGCGATCGCCGACTGCGGGGCGGCTCTCGTTCGTCTTCTGGATCAAAACTACTCTCGGAACAACTCCCCGATGGCTTCCACCGTGCGATCGACGAGGACTTGCGCCCCTTCCGGGCCGATCATGTTGACCAGGACCTCCGCGCTGTAGCCGCCGGCCTGGACGGCCCGCGGCGTAGGCACGTAGCCGGCGTAGCCCGCGGGGCTGGCCAACTCGATCAGGATCGTCTGGGGCGCCGCGCTGCGGGCCTGAATCTGCACGCCATAGTCGAGGAACAATTCGAACGGATTGGTGGCAATCGCGACGTCGCCCAGTCGCAACACGTGCATCTCGATCGGGAAGGTTTTCCACTGGCCTTGCTGCTGGGCCAGGTAGCGCTCGACGATCAGCCCCTGGTACCCCCGCCAGTACCACTCGTGGTGGCCCCTCTCCTTCTTGGCATCCATTTCGTCGCAGATCTTCTTCGCCGCCTCGTACTCGGCCGAGGTCACGATCCGCGCCGGCAGGTCGACTTGCCGCACCAGGTGGACCAACGGCACGTCGCTGCGGATGTCCTTGGCGATCAGCGGGGCGACGTCGTCGAACGCCGCGACGGTCCGGCGGGCGATTTCCTGTGCGCGATCCAACCCCCGAAGTCGCTCCATGCGCGCTTCGGCATCCTTGCGAAACTGGACCCTGGGGGTCTGGTCGCCCGCCGGAGCCACGAATCCCAGCACGCACAAGTCCTGGCCGTACCGCTGATGAAGCAACTCGCGCACGTCGTGCCAGAAATCGGCGCTGATCACCAAGCCGCCGGCCGCCTGGGCCGTACAGGCCATCGTAATGGCCGTGGCCTTGAGCCGCCGCTGGGCATCGTAGAAACACAGAATGTCGACGGCGTGGTCCTCGTAGCCTTCGATGTGGCTGAAGTTGGGATCGTTGGTGTTGCCGTGCATCTTGGCCGTCCCGTCGCGGTAGACCACGCGCCGATTGTGGCCGGTGACGGCGTGCCCCAATCCCCAAGCCACCGCTCCCTCCGCCCGGTTGCTCCAGGCCCGCGTCACGGCGTCGCCCATGCGCTGGAAGAGGAACGGCAGGTACTCCTTCGGCGTCACCGCGTCGCCGTAGTCTTTGTCGTTGTAGGGGCTCTTGAGCACCATCGGCGACGTGTGCGTGTGGGTCGCGGCGAGCGATAGTTTGCGGATGTCAAAGCCGGGTTGTCGGGCGGCCAGATGTTCGCGGAATCCCTCTTGGACTCCGGGCAAGATACACAAATCGCACGAGACCAGCACCGCCTGGTCCAGAACCCGGTCGCCGTCCCGCGATTCCAAGGCCAGCACGTTGGCCGTGCAGCGGTTTCGAATCGAGGTGGCGACGTTCACGCCTTCCTGAGCCACCGGCGGTTCGGGGGTGATGTCGGCCGTGGCGGCCCCGATCCATAATTCCGCAGGCGAAGCGGCCGGGTGGAAAGGCCCCCATATCAGTCCCAACGTCGCCAGCAAAACAAACGCAACGGCCGGCGGCCGACGCGATACGACGAACGCGCCGGGAGGATTGTCTTGGATCATCTGTGCTCCTCCAGTAGGTGATTGGTGGTTGAACTGACATTAGACCGTGAACAACACTCTCAGGGAAGACGGCATGGCAAACGGTGTATGCTCGACGTGTTCGACGATTCCCCCAGCGGAACACCCGGCAGACCGCGACGCACTTGCTTGCAGGCGTCTGCACGGTTCGCTAGACTCGAAGCCGATCCCCAAATGGTTCCTCATCAAGTGGGTAGCGTCATGGCAGCACTCATCGTCGTTATCGATGGTCAGGAGACCGAGCACGAGTTGACGGAGGGGCAGACCCTGATCGGGCGTCATCCGGACTGCGCGATCACGATCAGCCAGCCCAGCGTGTCCGGACGGCACGCGAAGATTCACGGGGAAGGCGGCGGATTTGCCCTGGAGGACGCGGGCAGCCGCAACGGAACCTTCGTGAACCAGCAGCGCATCGAGGGCCGCGTCCGGTTGCACCACAACGACGCCATACGGTTCGGTGACGCGGTTGCCCGTTTTCACGATCCCGCCGCGGCGCGAGCGGCGACCGCCGCGCCGCCGTCGCCGACGTCCGCCAAACGCGTCCAGGCCACCCTGGAACTGAGCGCCGGACAAGTGGACATCGACGAGGCCGGCGAGGCGACCATCACGGACAAGATGGCCGTGTCAGGACGCTTTGGGGGCCTGGACGTCAATCCCGAAGCCAAACTCAAGGCGGTGCTCGAAATCAGCAACAATCTGGCCGGCACGGTGGATCTGACCGCCCTGCTGCCCAAGATTCTCGACAGCCTCTTCGGCATCTTCAGATTTGCCGATCGTGGTTGCATCCTGCTAAAGGACGACCGGACGGGCAAGATGGTGCCCCGCGCCATGCGGCATCGGCGCAAGGACGAGGACAGCACGGTGCGGCTCAGTCGCACGATCGTCGACAAGGTGTTGACGGAAAAGACCGGCATTCTCTCGGCAGACGCCAGCATGGACGCGGCGTTCGGCGGCAGCCAGTCGATCGCCGATATCAACATCCGCTCGATGATGTGCGTGCCGCTGTTGGGCTTGGACAACGAGGTCTTGGGAATCCTGAGTATCGACTCCCAAAACACGCTGGGGCAGTTCAGCCGCGACGATCTGGACATTTTGATGACGGTGGCGGGCCAGGCGGCCCTGTCGTACGAGAATGCCCGGCTGGTCCAGGTGTATGCCGAAAAGCAGAAGCAGGACGCCGAGCTGGACATCGCCAAGAGCGTCCAGCGTGCGTTGTTGCCCACCACGATGCCCAAGGTCGAAGGCTATCAGTTCTATGCCTCCTACGACTCGGCGCGGGCTGTGGGGGGAGACATGTACGATTGGTTCGAGTTGCCGGACGGCAAGATCTGCTTGTCCTTTGGCGACGTGGCAGGCAAGGGAGTGCCCGGTGCGCTGATCATGTCGCGCATGGACAGCTGCGTGCAGAGCACGATCCGTCACGTACACGACGTGGTCGAAGCCATCTGTGCGATCAACGATCACATGTGCGACAGCGAAGTCGAAGGCCGCTTCGTCACGTACCTCCTGGCAATCGTGGACACCAAGAATCACGAGGTGGTGCTGGCCAACGCGGGGCACATGCCGCCGATCATTCGGCGCGCCAAGGGGACGATCGAGCAGTTCGACGAGGAACTCTCCGGTCCGCCCGTCTGCGTGGTGGACGGTTATCCCTACGAGTCCCAGACCTGCAAGCTGGAGCCCGGCGACTTGGTCCTCATGTACACGGACGGCGTCGACGAGGCCATGAACCCGGAAGGCCAATTGTACGGGGGCGACCGCCTGCGGGAGTTCGTCAAGAACGGGCCGGCCGAGGCCGGGCAGATGGGCAAGCTCCTGCTGGAGGATGTCCGCCGCCACGCCCGGGGTCACCCACAGAGCGACGACATTACGATCATGGCCTTCGGCCGCAACCCGTGAAAAGCCCCGCCGGCAGGGAAAAGGCGGGCATCGGATTTATGTCCACCGTGGAGTGGCTCGCTGAGTACACCAGCTTGTCGAACTACCGGATCAAGTAGATCTGGCCGCGCAGCTTGATCACCAGTTCCTCTCCCGCTTGCTGCCGGGCCAGCACCGCGTTTTCCGCCGGCGTGTTGGCAGCGACCAGCTTGAAGTACTCGTCGCTGAACCGTTCCAGCGTCTTGACCTTGTCCGCATCACGCTTCAGGTCCACGTCCCTGGCGCTGGCCGCGAACCACTGGCTGCCGCGCTTGTACAGGGTCTCGTTGCCGACGATCTGTACGGTTTGTACCGCGACCTCGCGATCCGACTCGACGTCACGATAACGGACCACGGGGCTGGAAGCGCGGGCGGGTGCTGAGGCAGCCGGCATGCCGCCGGCGCCGCGCAGGCCGCCGCCCATCCTGCCGGAGCCGTACGGGGCGTCCGCAGCCGCTTCTGCCGCGGGCGCAGCAAAGCCGGATGCCAGCGGAGCGATCGTCGCCTCTTGCAGGAACTTCTTCTCCGCCCGCTGCGCAAAGCCCGCGCGGCCCTCCGCCTGATCGAGACGGCGCAGGGCCTCGCGAGCCCGCTCCATCCCCCACGCCGGGCCGCCAGCCAGTTGCGGCGGCGGGTTCTCGTCGGCCAGGAACGAGGTGTACGGCGTGAGAATCCCATGCTTGGTGGACAGCGCCACCAACTCCTGGATCAGCTCGTCGTTCTTGCCTTTCAGATCCAACTCGTCGATGATCTCACCGATCCGCCGCATGGCCCATAGCTTCTCGACGAAGGCATACGATTCATCCTTGCTCTTTTCGACCAGTTCCGCCGGGAAGTCGAACTTGTTCTCCTTGTCGCCCACTTTGCCCTTGACCACCACCTTGGCGTTGCCCGGCCGCTTGTAGCGGCCGACCAGCACCAATTGCTCGCCCTCGAACAGGTCGTACACCTCGCGCGGATACACACGATTCACGGGCGGTCCCTGTTCGACCCGGGCCTTCTCGACGTCCACATCGACCTTGACCTCCGTCATCACCGGGGCGCTGATGCGATTGTGCAATCGGCTGACGTGGACTTCCAGGTCCTCGTCCGGCCGGACGAATTCGCTCTGGCCGTAATTCACCCGCGACAGCCGGTCAAGCAAGCGGCTGTTCACATCGTAGCCGACGCCCAGGTTGACCACGCGCGTCCGGTGCTTGTTGTTCTGCCGAGCCCGGTCGACGATCTTGCTTTCATTCGTCTCGCCCGCCGTCGGCAGTCCGTCGGTCAGGAAGATCACGTAGCTCGGCCGTTTCGCGTCCTGGATCATCCCCAAGGCGGTCGTCAGCGCGCCGTCGATATTCGTGCTGCCGCCCGCGTACAGGCCCTCGATAAAGCCCAAGGCCGCCTTGCGCGTCTCGTCATCGTACTTCTGCAATTCCGGCCGGAAGGATTCCACGCTGCTGTCGTAGGCGACGATGTTAAACGTGTCTCCCTGGCGGAGATTGTTCAGCACGAATTTCAATGCTTCCTTGGCTTGCTCCATCTTCTTGCCGCTCATGCTGCCGGAGCGGTCGACGACAAAGATGGTCGTCTTGGCAGGCCGCTCGGCGGAGTCCGCCTTGATCTGTGGGCTGGCTAGCAGCAAGAAGTACCCGTCGTCGTCCGCACCAGGCCGGTAACTCAACACGCTGGCCCCGACCTCGCCCTTGGCCACGTCGTAGAACAGCCGGAAGTCGGTCGCCGGCACCTGGTTCTGTACCTCGAACTTGATCGTGGCGTGCCGATCGTCGGACCGTTTGACGTCGATCGTGTGCGTGGGGCTGTACACGCTCTTGATGGCGACGGCACTCTCGATCGAAGCTTCGATCGACACCCGTTCCACCGCGGCCGATGTGTACTTGGCCGTCGACAGCGGGAACAGGAAATCGGTCACGTGGCGGTCTTTGCGCAACAGCTGGTTGTACCGCAAGTTGACCTTGCGTTCGGCGCCCGGCGGCACCGGGAAGACGCTGGTCTTGAACATGCCCGTACCGATCCACTCCAACAGCGCCGGATCCTGGTTGCGGCGGACGTAGCCTTCGTAGATCGACCGCGCCTCTGCTGCCGGCAGCAACTTGGCCGGGATCTCCTTGCCGTCCACCATGAACGTCAACTGGTCCACCGCTCCGTCATAGGGCAGCGGGAACACGAACGAAACCTCCATCTGGCGGCTGCCGGTATTCACAAACGACTGCGACACCTGGACGCGAGCCACTTGATCGACGATGCGGGCTTGCAGAGACAATTCCTTGACCTTGTACGAAGCCGGCGGTTCGGGTGGCGGAACCGGTGGCCTGGGCGGTCGCGGCGGGGGAATCCACCACGGATAAGGCCGCGGCAACGGCACCGGGTGCGGTGGATCGATGACAATCAACACCCCCTGTGCGAAAGCCTGACTGCAGGCCAACAACAGACAAAAGAGTCCCAAACTGAGCAATAACGCGCGTTTCATGGCTCCGTTCCTTCAACATCGGGAGGGCAATGGTTGTTCCGGGCACGCCCCACTGTCGGATAAGACGAATCAGACCCCGCCAGCGTTTCGTCGTGCCCGAAATCCAAGGATGAAGGCCCACCTTTTGGCTCGTATTTCTGCATTCTCGTTCGGAACTCCGCCGCATTGAACCAACCCGCCGCTTCGGTTACGTTCACGGTATTGGTTTGGCGAGCGGTGGGCGTTAGCCCGCCGGTTCCTTTGCCAGCAAGGGAACTGCTGCAATCCCGCGCAACTCCGTTCAATTCACCGACGATTATGGAACCACTGATCCGAGTCAAGAAGCACGTACCCAGCGGTACGATCATCCTTAACCGGCCCGCAAAACGCAACGCGCTCACGCGTCAAATGATCGACGACCTGCGGCAAGCCTTGGACGATTTTCATCAGGAGCGCAGGGTGCGGGCCGTGATCCTGACCGGCGCCGGCAGCGCATTCTGTTCGGGTGCCGACCTGCAGGAAATCCAGGACAGCAGCCGGCAAAGTGACGCCTGGGCGCAGTGGCACACGGACGCGGTCCAGTACAAAGAGCTGTTGGAGACGATGTTGCTGTATCCCAAGCCGATTATTGCGGCCGTGAACGGTCCGGCCGTGGCGGGCGGCACGGGTCTGGTCTTGGCAGCCGACATCACCGTGGCGACGCCGGAAGCCAGATTTGGCCTGCCCGAACCGCGTCGCGGCCTGGTCGCCGGCATCGTTGCCCCGCTGCTGGCCTTCCGAATCGGTGCCGGGCTGGCCGCAAACCTCCTCCTGACCGCCCGACTGGCTGAAGCGGATGAGGCCCAACGGCTGGGCATTTACCACGAGTTAACGGCCTCGGACACGATCTGGGCGCGAGCCCACCAGTTAGCTGAGGACTGTGCCAAAAGCGCGGCCGAATCCCTGCAATTGACCAAAAAAATGTTGAACGAGACCATCGGCGACCATCTGAACACGACCCTGGCCGCCGGCGCCGCCGCCAGCGCCACCGCCCGAACCACCGAGGTGGCCACGGAAGGCTTGGCAGCCTTCCTGGAAAAACGCGAACCCAAGTGGCCTTAGCCGCGTCACAAATCGATCAGAAAAACCGCCTATTCCGTCAGCAACACAGGCACCACTCCACTCAAAAAAGTCACTGCCCGACCCGAATCAATACTTGTTGACCAAAAGCCGATTAGTTAGCATACTACCCTTTCGCTGATCCCCTGTAGCTCAGTTGGTAGAGCAGGCGGCTGTTAACCGCCGGGTCGTAGGTTCGAGTCCTACCGGGGGAGCCTAAAAAGGCCCGCAAAAGCGGGCCTTTTTCGTT
>CAZAQY010000123.1:0-23141 GCA_964486845.1 uncultured Pirellulaceae bacterium | reverse complement strand
TTCCCGTGCTGGCGGGAGGCGTGATCTTTCACGTCGTCACGGGGGGGCTGGGCGGATTGTGGACCGCCGTGGGCGGTTTCACGACCGGCTTCGGAATCTTGCTTGTGCTCTGGCTGCTGGGCGGCGGAGGCGGCGGGGACGTCAAGCTGATGGGCGCGGTCGGCGCGTGGCTGGGCGCCTGGTACACGCTGATCGTGTTTCTGCTGAGTGCCGGCTTCGCGGCGGCCTTCAGCATGGCCGTGCTGATCACCGGCCTGATGCAGCACGGGTATGGCTACGTGAAGCGGCGTCATCTGAACCGGCCCGGCGAGGTGAAGAGCAACAAGAAGTCGGATCCGAATTCGCCCGCGGAAATCAAGCGCAAGACCAGCCGCCGCATCCTCCCCTACGCCCTCCCCGTGGCTTGCAGCACGTGGGTCGTTTTCCTCTGGGTGCTGGTCAAGGCGGCCGCCTGACGCCGCCCGCGGCCACAACCAGCCTTGGTCGTAAGCAGCATTCGAGAAATAGCTGTCCAGTTTTTATTGCTGATCATCACGCGGAGCGTGATGGCTACTTTGACGCGGAGCGTGATGGCTACTTGGATGGCTGGCCCAGGTTATCCGTGACGAGGTTGCCGGCTGAGTCTTTCAGTTTCGCCAGATCGGTCTCCGCATCGACGGTGATGTTGTTGGAGAACAAGACGCGGTCCGACGGCGCGTCGCCTTCCAGAGCAAACGCCTTGGGTTGAAGGCCGGAGAAGACGTTGCCGCTGATGCCCACGTCGTTGGCGCCGGCCAGCACCAGACCGGCGGCTTGCAGGTCGTCTGTGCCGCGTTTGACCGCGCCGTCGCCGATGTAGCTGTTGCAGAAGCTGTTGCCGCTCACGGCGATGCGGCCGCTGGCCGGGCCGATTCGCAGAGCGTCGGTTTTCATGAGCGTGAAGGTATTGGCGGAGACGGCACAGCCGTGGGCGTCCCGCAAATCGACCCCGCCGCCGTTGTGCGCGATCACGTTGGCGCTGAGCGTGATGCCGTAGCAGTCGCGGTCCAGGATGATCGCCGTCCCCTGGCACTCTTCGATCATGTTCGCGGCCACCACGCTGCCGTAGGTGTTTTCGATGACCACGCCGTGACCCAAGTGGTCGTCCAGGGCGTTGCCGCTCATCGTCAGGTTGAACCCGTCCGTGCAGTGCAGCGCGTCCTGGTTTTCCTCGAACTGGTTGGCGGCCACGACGATGTCGTGGCAGCCGATCAAGTTCAGCCCCGTCCCGCGGTTGTAGGTGATCAGCGAATCGCAGATCCGCGGGTCCTCGTAGCAACGGTCCAAGCGAATGCCGTCCCCGCCGTGGTAGCTGACCGTGACGCCTTCGATGAAGATTTCGTTGACCAGCCGGGCCTCGATCCCGTGGCCGCTCTTTTCATTGCCGGTGATGCGGAAGTTGGCGAGCCGGATGCGCCATAGTTCGTTCTTGCGGTTCTGGGCGCCCTCGGGATGCTCCAGGATCAGCGCGGCCTGCTGGCCCTCGTTTCGGTTCTTGATGTGGGTCGCCGTGCCCGAACCTTCGATACAGACGTCGCCGGTGCGCACGACCAGCGGTTGGTCGATCTCGAACGTGCCGGCCGGCAAGCGCACCATGCCGCCTTCGGCGGGCAACGCATCGAAGGCGGCCTGCAGCGTGGGAAATTGGGCGGCGTCGATCGTGGGACGGGCGCCGGGCAGCCCCCCCGGCGATGCCGGTTCTGGCTCGCTGCCGGCGGGCAGCGACGTCAGACCGGTCAGAGCAAGTGCCAGACTGACAAAACCGAGTGTCAACGCGATCTTCATGGATGGACCTCCCGCAAAAGATGGTTTCTGGTACGTGCCACGGCACGCGGTGATAGCACCAGCATAAGGACGTTCGGCTCGAAAGAAAATCGCTCTAGGGTGGCTTGCCAGCGGATGCTAGAATCCCGCCGTCGAACAGGGGCGAATTCCGAAGCATGCCGGGGAGGGGAACCATGAGCCGTCGCACAGTGCTGGTGACCGCGATCGTGATCGGGTGTCTGGGCGAAGTCGAGCTAGCACGGGCTCAAGGCCCCGTCGCCGGCCCGGCGCCGCCCGCGGTCGCATCCGCTCCCTTTCCGCCCATGACCGCCCAGGAGCAGAAGTTCCTGGACGATGTGCTCGGATACTGGGAGCAGCGCAGCAGGGCGGTGGAACGCTACCGCTGCACCTTCCGCCGCTGGGATTACGATCCGGTGTTCGGTCCGCAGAATACGTTCAAGACCTACAGCGAGGGGACGATCAAGTATTCCGCACCCGACAAGGGCATGTACAAGGTGGAGAAGATCCTGCACTGGTCGCCGCCCGCCCAGGCGGGCGAAAAACCGAACTTCGCGCAGCGGCCCGATGAAGTCGGCGAGCACTGGATCTGCGACGGTCGGTCGGTGTTCGAGCACGACCACAAGAGCAAGCAGCTGATCCAGCGCGAGCTGCCGCCGCAGATGCGCGGCAAAGCGATCGCCGATGGCCCGCTGCCGTTCCTGTTCGGCGCCGAAGCGGCCAAAGTCAAGCAGCGCTACTGGATTCACCCCTTGCCGGTCCCGGCGGATGTGAAAGGGGAATACTGGCTGGAGGCCTATCCCAAGTGGCGGCAGGACGCCGTGAACTACCAAAAGGTCCACGTCATCATCGCTCAGGATGATTTTCTGCCCAAGGGCCTGGTGATCTTCGACCGCAATTTCAATCCGGTCCGCAACCCAGCCCGCTCGACGTTTACGTTCGAGAACCGCGAAGTCAACTGGAGCGTTGCCCTGCAGCAGTTGAACATCTTCAATCGCGAGTTCTACGAACCCAATCCGCCGTTGGGCTGGAAGAAGGTCGTCGAGAAGTACGATGTGCCCCCCGAGGCCCAGGAGTTTGCCCCGGCCGTCGCCGGCGGCGTGAATCAAGCTCAACTGCCCCCCGGCGGTCCGCCGCGACGATAGGGTCGCTACGCGTTGGCCGAGCGATGGAAATGCACGTGCTGCCAGCGGCCGTCTCGGCGTTGCCAGACGCGCGTCTCTTCCGACTTTGCCGTCTGCGCCGCCCCGGTTGCATCCACGTGCTGGACCAAACGCACGTAGCTGACGACGGCCCCGTCCTCGCCCAGAAGCCGGACGTGTGGCGAGCAGATCGTCACGTGCCGGGGCGTCTTGGCGCCGCCCAAATCGAAATAGTACTTGTGAAAGGCCATGCCTTCCACGAGTTGGCCGCGGGCCTCGGGTTCAAATGCGGTCAGGTCCGCTGCGCACAGCGACTGGTACGTGTCCCAGTCGCCCCCCGAGATGCTGGCCAACAGCCGCTCGGTCAACTCCAGCAGTTCGCGTTTGACATCTTCCGCCATGGCTTTCACTCGCTCGTATGCCAGGAAACTGAAGGGAAAGTCGTTTTTTTCGTCGGCCGCGTGGTCCGTCTGCTCGATCAACCGCCACTGGCCTGGAGCGAGTTCCGGGAACACGGTGTCGCCCGCAATCTGGGCGTGGACTCGCGTCATGTAAATCCGCTCGACCTGCGGCAGCACCTGCCGGTAGATTTCGCCGCCGCCGATGTAGAACAGTTCCGTGCCGCCCGCGGCCAGTCGCGCCGCTTCGTGCAACGACGCGGCCACGATCACGCCCCGCGGATGGTAATCCGGTTGCCGCGTGACAACGATCGAAGTCCGCCCCGGCAACGGCCGGCCAATCGACTCGAAGGTCTTCCGGCCCATGACGATCGTGTGGCCCATCGTCAGCTGTTTGAATCGCCGCAAGTCGTCGCCCAAATGCCAAGGCAATCGGCCGTCGCGGCCGATGACCCGGTTGTTTGACATGGCGACGATCAGGGACTTGCGGTTCATCATCGATGTCCAACCCCACTGTGGCGCGGCCTACTCGTTGGCCGTGCCTGAGCCCGCGATTCGCTACACAGCCACGGGCGCCGCAATCCGCGGGTGCGGGCTGTAATTCTGCAATTCAAAATCTTCGTACCGAAAACCGAACAACGATTGCACTTCGGGGTTCAGACGCATGGCCGGCAGCGTCCGCGGTTCGCGCTGCAGCTGTGTCCTGGCCTGCTCCACATGGTTCAAGTACAAGTGGGCGTCGCCAAACGTGTGGATGAACTCGCCGGGCAACAGATCGGTGACCTGAGCGACCATCAACGTCAGCAACGAATACGATGCAATGTTGAACGGGACGCCCAGAAAGATATCCGCGCTGCGCTGGTACAACTGGCAGGACAGCCGGCCTTCGGACACGTAGAACTGGAACA
This sequence comes from uncultured Pirellulaceae bacterium, assembly GCA_964486845.1. Lineage (GTDB taxonomy): Bacteria > Planctomycetota > Planctomycetia > Pirellulales > Pirellulaceae > Anammoximicrobium. Next base: position 18,893 of record CAZAQY010000123.1, on the reverse strand, counting down.
GCACGTGGCAGGGCGGCAGGGCCATGCGCGACACTTCGCCGACATTCCACGCGCTGACGATCAGCCGCCGCGAATCCGGGTCGGTCTTAATTCGTTGGACCACTTCCTGGATCTGGTCGATCGTGCGGCCATCGGGGGCCGTCCAACTGCGCCACTGGCGACCGTACACCGGCCCCAGTTCGCCGTTCTCGTCCGCCCACTCGTCCCAAATGGTAACACCTCGTTCCTGCAGGTAGCGGATGTTCGTATCGCCCCGCAGGAACCACAGCAGTTCGTGGATGATCGACTTGACGTGCAGCCGTTTGGTCGTCAGCAGCGGGAACCCGCGCGCCAGATCGAACCGCATCTGGTGGCCGAAAACGCTTAACGTTCCGGTGCCGGTCCGATCGCGCTTTTCGATGCCGTTATCCAGAATGTGCCGCAGGAAATCCAGGTAGACTCGCATGGCGGGTCTTTTACACTGCCGTCGCCCGCTTCGCAAGTCGGCACATCGAGCGGGAAGCATGGCGCCACAAAGGGAGTTGCGTGATCCGGGAGGACCTGCCTGTCGGCGTTTGTGACAAGTCGGATCGACAGACCCGAGTCTCTGTCGATACGATGGAGGAAAGCCAATTCCGCGAGCCTTGCCGCCATGCCCGGTCTCCGTGTCGTCTTGATTACGCCTCGCTTCTGGCCGCTGTTCGGCGGTCCCGAAGATGTCGTTGCGACGCTGGCGGTAGGCTTGCAGCGTCGCGGAGTCGAGCCGACGGTGGTTACCGGCCGCTGGGATCCGCACTGGTCGCCGCAGATGGTCTACCGTCACATCCCTGTCGTCCGGTTGGCGCACCCGCGCACGCGGAATTGGGGAACGCTGCGCTACCTGATCGCCTTAGCGCGCTGGCTGCGCCGCCATCGCGATCAAATTGACCTGCTGTACGTGGCCGGCCTGGGCCACGAAGCATCCGTGGCCAGACGCATGCTGGGCGGGCGCCCTATCCCGATCGTCGTTCGGCCGGATCTGCCGGACGATGGCGAAGGACGGCCGCCATCTCGGTGGCTGCTGCGCCGCCGCTGCGCCGCCGCCGAGGCGGCAATCGTCGCCGATCTTTTGGCACTGCAAGCTGTTCGGGCCGCAGGAATACCCGATCAGCGCGTTCATCGGATCGCCGAGGGGATCCGGGAGTCCGTCGTCGAGCACCCCGGCGATCGGAACGCCGCGCGCCGCGCGCTGGCCGATATCAATCCGATGCTGAGCGTTGCCGAGAACGCGCCGGTCGTCGTCTGCGTGGGAAGGCTGAGAAAGGGCCGAGGACTGCCCCGCTTGATCGACGCCTGGCAGCCGGTGGCGAAGCAATGGCCCCAGGCGCGACTGTGGCTGATCGGCGACGGCCCGTTCCGCGAGCAACTGTACGCGCACCTGGGCGACCTGGACCTGCGGCTGTCGGTCTCCATGCCCGGCTCGTTTGACGACACCAGCGACACGTTGGCCGCCGCGAACTTGCTGGTCGAACCCAGCGCCGAACCAGCTCTGCCGCGAATCCTTCTGGAAGCCGTCGCCCTGGGCCTGCCCGTGGTGGGCTGCCACACGGAAACGCTGCAGCAGACGCCGGCATGGGAAGCGGGAACGGCGCGGTTCGCGGCCCCCAATGACACGACCGCGTTGAGCCGTGCCATGCTGGAGTTGCTGAATCAGCCGCCCTCGACGGAAGCACTGGCGGTTGCCCGAGGTCGAGCGCTCGCGGAACACGGGATCAGCCGCATGATCGACGAGCATCTACAATTGTTCGAGCGGCTCGTACAGGAAGGTCGTCTTCAGGGATCTGCCTGACCGCCATCCTGCAAATCACGGCGATTCCTCCAGCAAATGGAATGGAAATGGCAACGCAGGACATGGATCGAACCGGAACCGAACCAACCGACGTTAGGCCTTGGCAGCACGAGCATGTCTTCGGACAGGATCGGAAAATGCCCGGCGAGTTTCGCACGCTGATCGTCATCGTGATCACGGCGGCCACGATGGTCCTGGAGATCGTGGCCGGCGTCGTGTTCGGATCGATGGCCTTGTTGGCTGACGGTCTGCACATGGCTTCGCACGCTTCGGCGCTGGCCATCTCCCTGTTTGCCTACGTATACGCCCGGCGTCACGCCCACGACGAGCGCTTCTGTTTCGGCACCGGCAAGGTGAACTCGCTGGCGGGATTCACGGGGGCCGTACTGCTGGCGCTGTTCGCTTTGCTGATGGCTTGGGAAAGCGCCGTGCGGCTGCTGACTCCCGTCACGATCGCCTTCAACCAGGCGATCGGCGTCGCCGTCCTCGGACTGATCGTCAACGGGCTCTCCGTCTTCGTCCTGGGCGGCGGCGACCCGCACGACCATCGCGATGACCATCACGACGACGATCACGACCAGTCTCATCATGCCGAGCATCACCATGCGCATCACGATCACAATCTTCGCTCCGCGTATTTGCACGTCTTGGCCGACGCGCTCACGTCGCTCTTGGCCATCTTCGCGCTCTTGGGCGGCAAATACCTGGGACTGAATTGGCTGGATCCCGCGATGGGTGTCGTGGGTGCGATTCTGGTCGCTCGCTGGTCGATCGGGTTGTTGAAGACGACCAGCCGGGTATTGCTGGACCATCAGGGCCCCGATGCGATTCGCCAAGCCGTCCGGCGGAATCTCGAAGAACACTCCGGTGTCACCGTGGTTGACCTGCACCTGTGGCAGATCGGCCCGGGAGTATATTGCCTGGCGGTTTCCCTGATCGCCGCCGATCCCATGCCTCCCGCTCATTACAGGCAGTGCCTGCCGCAAAACGCCGGATTGGCGCACGTCACGATCGAAGTGCATCACTTGGTTGAGTCAACGCTCGATTAGCTCTCACTCAATCCGCGATCGTGTCACTCCTTAGCGCGAGTCTTGAAATCGATCGACAACGCGTCCCGCAGGAATTCCCGCAGGACAAATACCTCGATGTTGTGTTCTTCCGTGTCTGATACGAGCATGAACTTGGTATAACCATTCGCGGCGTGGACCGGACGAGCTGTGATTTTAAGCGTCCTCCTGTTCCCGCGCAGGTCCACCACCTCGTCTTCGTTCGACAATTTTGTATCCCAACAGATGACTGCTGCCAACATATTAAACGAGTGGCTGAACTCCCGTTTCAATTCGTACTTCATCTCCACGAATCGAAGCGCCGCTCGATTCAAATCCAGCGCGGTGTCCTTGGTGACGAGGAGATCATACCCAAATGCCGTGTCGTAATCCACGACCTGGAAGCCAAACATGTCAGGCTTGAGGGTTAACAACTGCATGACAAGGCTAAAGACGCCACCCTCTTGTCGAGGCTCGACGAGCATGCATCCCTGGAATTCGGCGACTTTCTGCTTCAATGCTGCCTTCTTGCGCCGTTCAAAATCCTTCTCTTCCGCCTCGGCGCTGCGATACTGCTGTTGCTGCTGCAGTTCGTCCTGGTACTTTCGGTAGTGCTGAGAAGGGACGATCTGCTCCCGAAACACGGCCTCCACGGTACTCCGAATCGCCTGGAGGACCTTCGGCGGCGTATTGTCGAGATCGGCACGGTTAGCCGTCAGCTTGAAGTCCTGGGAATTGACGAAGGCATGGAACTTGGTCCACTCACTCTTCTCGGCGACCCACTCATTCTTGCGAGTGATGGGGATGTAATCCTTGGCCAGCCAAAGTCCGTAGCGTTGTTCCACCGTGTACTCGCCCTCTCGCCACATTTTATACTTGGGGTGGATCATCGGATTGTACCGTCGCTTCGCCTGGTCACCCTCGATGTAGAACACAATGTCAATTGTGGAATTCGGCATGCCGTTCACCGGGACAGCCGGGAAAGCCCACCGCGCCACGTAGAAGTCAAGGGGAGCCACTTTGTCCGACTTCTTCAGAACGCTCAGGTTCGTGTTCTCCGCTGGAAAGCGATGCCCGAAGGACATCCCTTCGGGCTCCGCTGCCGGCCAACCCAGGCCGCGAAGATGAAGCACGACGTTCTCGTTTACGCGGATTCCCAATTCCTTCTCGAACGAGCCGAACTTCGTGAACCAGTAGATATAGTCCTTGAGCGTGCTGTGGTCGAAACCGCACTGGTTGTTATCGTTGTAACCATAAATCTTGACCCGCGTGCCGTTCGGCGCGTCCGTGGGACTGGTGTCGTACACAACTCTGGGCAGTTCGCCACGGCGCAAGCTCTTCTTGGGTTCGTCCATGCAGGCATCAATCCGCGTGCCGTCGCGACTTGTTGTCAACTCAACGCGACGACTGTTGAAGTAGATCTTCGTTCCGTGCCCCTTCTCGCCGATGGCTGTACTCGCCTTGAATCCATGGGGGTCCGTCTGCCGGCGAGTCGAATGTCCGAGACCGAAGAAAGCGCCGAGCGACTCGTGCGAAATGCCCTCGCCGTCGTCCTGGATCGTGAGCACGAGTTCATCCATCCCGGTCGATCTGTCGATCACGCACAGGATCCTGATCGTCTTGGCTCCCGCATCGAACGCATTGCTAATGGCCTCGCGGATGACTTCCTTTGGGTCGGTGAAATCGCTCGCGATTTCGAGGAATTCGTCAGCCGGGCTTACCGTCGGAGTCAATTCCATTGAAGGGGGCTCCTGCCTGCGATGAGTACAAGGACACCAGGATACACGAGTCGTGCCACGGCGGTGCTGAAGCACCGCGCGGCGGCTTGCGACCCTGAGCCGCGGCCCTGACGGCTGATCGATCCGCCCCGGCCGCCGATTCAACTACTGTCAGAGAATTCTAAACCCCCGCCGCTGCCGACGGCAATCCTTGGCCCGCCGTTTTCCGCCGTGTTTTCTTGGGCTTGCGGCGAGGTCGCTGATTCGCTGGGGTCGAGGAGCAACTCGAAGAGACAGCCAGAATGCCTCCGGCCGCCCTTAAATGTGGGCCAAGCGGCCAACATCGCCTCCGGACATGGCGTGATGCCTTGTCAGTGGGAATCGGAGGATTGGACCGGCCACCAGGGACCTCGCCCCTAACGGAATGGAAGGTCATGAGGGGTGCAGAGTTCTGCTCCCAGCGGTTCGGCGAACTCAAGAGCGATGTCCGGCCGTTCCCTCTTCGGATGGCTCAGGATGGCCGCCTGGACTTGCTCCAGATCGGCGCTGTGAGCGATCAAGAGGCGCCGCAGACGACGCAGCTTATCGACGGTCTCGTACCGGTCGAGATACGCGACGTACTGGCCGGGATGCTCGAATCGCAGCCGTAGATCCTCGATCAAGCGATCCCTAACCGCCGTCGGAAGATCGCCCGCCTGTTCGAGGGCCTCCCGGCACACTTGGTCGAATTCAACAGAAGTCAGGGACATGGTTGGCTCGAATTCAGGGTAATCTTTCGCCTGGATGGCCCAACTCGTCCATGGCCATCAAACCTGCCACGCCTGCTATTCTACCACCGAGACCCGTATGCGACAGTACCATTTCCGGCGCGTTGACCTGTTCCACCCAAGGAGCCGGCAAGACAGTGCGTTCCCAGACTCCCGCCTGGGAACGAGAAATACGGCTGCACTCCTCCTCTTTCTGCATGTTCGTCAAACGCCGGGGGCAATCTCGGCCAGGCACCGCTGCATGTATTCGATGCTGTCGCGGGCCAGCACTTCGGCGCCGGGCGCGTAGTCGAACACTTCGACCGACACCCAGCCTTGATAGTCGATCTCCTGCAAGGCCGCGAGGATCGGCCGGAAGTCGACCTCGCCCATGCCGGGGCCGCGCATGTTCGGGTCGTTGGCGTGAAAATGCGCGATCCACGGCGCGCTGGTGCGGATGATGTCCGCGATCGGTTTCTGCTCGGTGGACATGGCCTTGACGTCCAAGTGCAGCCGGCAGCGGGGCGAGCCGACCATTTCGGCCAGGCGAATGCCCAACTCGGCGGTGCGGAGGAAGTCGCCTTCCAGCGGGCCCAGCGGCTCGACGGCCAACACCACGCCGCAGTCCTCCAATGTCGGCACGACGCTGCGGAGCACGTCGGCCGCGTATTCCATCGCCTGGTCGTGCGTCACGCCGGGCAGCAGATTCCGCTGCTTCGGCGAGCCCAGCACCAGCACTCTGCCGCCCAGATCGCGGCACAGCCGCGCCAGTTCGCCCAGGTACTCGCTCGTTCGGCGGCGCACATCGGCTTCCGGACTGGTCAGGTAGTAACCCTCGGTAAAGGCCAACAGCCAGTGCAGTCCGACGGTCTCCAAGCCCGCGTCCTCGGCTTGCCGCCGAACCTCGCGGCGCCGGTCAGCGGAGATGTCGTAGGCGTTCTTGTTGATCGTGAACGGCGCGAATTCGATTCCCGTGTAGCCGCACTGACGGGCAAACGAAAAAGCCTTGTCAAACGGCCAGTCCTGAAACGTCTCGTTGCAGATGGCAAACTTCATCATTTTGTGATCACCTCATTTTGGCGCCGGTTCTGGGTGAATGGCGCTGGGCACTGGGTTTCGGCATATTGTGACGGAAGCTGACGGAACTTCAACGGCGCGAGCGTGCCTTAAAACCGCCAATAAAACCGAAATCGGAGACCTTCGGTCGGCGGCTTCGGCGGGGTCGGAGACCCGCGCCGAACGGCGAAGACCCGTGCCGAACAGTTCTCTTAGCGGTTCTCAGGTGCGCCACTTCAAATCGACGCGCTGGCCCTGCTGAGCGTGCTGCGGGTCCAGGCAGCGGAGCTGGAGCGTCAGGCCGCCGGCAGCCACGCGGGCGTCGACCCAACCGTTCGCCTGGCTGGCTGCAAACACGTACGCGACGGCCGGCAGGTTCACCAGGTGCAGCCCGTTCCGCTGGTCCACACGCCAGGCGTGCGAGTGGCCGTAGAAGAAGGCCTTGACGTGCCGGCGAGGCAACAACACCTCGAACAACGGCTCGGTGTCCACCAGTCCGCTCGGCACCGGTCGCGTATCCGGGTTATGGTGGACCATCACCAGAGCCGGTTTGTCGGCCGCTTGATCCAGCGCCTCGGCCAGCCACTTCCGTTGCTCGTCGCCCAGGACGCCGGCCGTCTTGTCGGTCTGGTCCAGAGAATCCAGCAGGAACCAGTTGGCCAGCGGGGCGGAGACCATCAGGACGTGCTTCTGCTGGAGCCGCGAGGATTTCCGGACCTCCTCGCCCAGCGCTTGCCAGAATCGCTCGCGGTGGTCGTGATTGCCCAAGGCCAGATGCACCGGCACACCGCGCCGGCGCAAAGGCTGGAGCCGTTCCACGAGGACGGCGTAATCCTCGGCGGTCCCGTTGTTGAAGGCCAGATCGCCGGAGACCAGAACGCCCGCCGGGGCCGGCTGCGTGGCCAGGATTTCGTCGACCACCGATTTCAAGTTGTCACACATGTTGATGCCGCGCGCCACCTTCGTCCGGTCGCCGGCGATGTGCGTGTCGGACAGCAGGGCGAAGCGGTTGGCGTCGCAGAGCGGTTCTGCGCCCCACGAGGCCCGCGTCAGGCAAGTTGCGGCGCCCGCTACGGCGGTGGCCAGGAAATGTCTTCGAGAAAGGGGAGGCAGACTAATCGGCATGGCTTCGTCTCCAGGAAGATACTTTTGAAGCAAGTCACCGAATTCTACTGCAGTCGGGCCGTTGCGCCCAGCAACCAACAGGCCGACAATTCTAGCGCATCATCTTCATTTTTCTGTCACCCCATTTTTCTGTCAGTCCTCCTCGATCTTGCTCCAGTAAGGGTGACAGAAAAATGAGAACGAAACGGATCTGTCGCGTTCGACCCCTTAACCGGCAAACCTGTTTGCTGCTAGGCTACGTGTTTGGCTAGGTATTTCGGAAGGACGAGACAATGACGAGGTTCGGGTTTCGAAGCTGGTTTGCCTGCATGGCATTACTGTCGGGTCTGTCTGCGGCGGTGGGGTCCGCCCCAGCTGCTGACACGGTCGTCCGAAAGGTCGCCGAACCGTTTGACCAGACGGCTTGGCCCAACGATGCCTGGGTCCGAGCGGCGGGCGGCAGCCGCTTGGTGAACGATGTCCCTCCCGGCTCGCCGCCCGGCAAGAGTCTGGAAATCGAAGTCCGCTTCTCCGGCAAAGGTTTTGAATGGTTTGGCGTCGCACCGGCGGAAGGGCTCGCCATCCCCGGCGATCTGAAAACCGTCACGCTCGACTATCAACTGAGCGACAAGCGTTTTCCGCTGATCGTCAAGTTCAAGGACGGCTGGGGACGCAGCGAGGTCGGTTCGACCAAGCTGGAGTGGACCGTGCCGGCGAAAGAAACCGGGCGTTGGGCGCCGGCCACGTTCGCCGTGCCCGCCGACTGGGTGCGGCCGATCACCATCGCCGGCTTGGCGACGCACAACTGGTCCGCAAAAGACGAGGCGGCCAGAGTGCGGTTCCGCGCGGATCAACTGACGGTGGAAACCGACCTGCGCGACGTCGATCCCGGCACCGGACGGCTGACGACGTGGAAGCCTGATCCGCAACCCCGGGACGCGAAGACCGCGCTGGCCGAACCGCCCGCAACGCCGCTGGTCCGCGTCGAGGCCGGTACGGAGCGTGCCAGCAACGTGTTTGCCGGCGAAACGCCGACCGCCCTGATTCGTCTCCGTAACTGGAAACCCGGCACGCTCACAGGCACGCTGAATGCCAATCTGAGTGACTCTGTTGGCCGGAACGTTGACCGCCGGCAGCAACTTGTGTCCGTCGAGAGCACGGCGGCCGTGCAACTGGAGCTGAGAGCCGAACGATTCGGGCTGTACACACTGAAGGTTGATGTCGAGCTGTCAGACGGGACGCGTCAAACGGCGAGCCTGACCTGCGCCAAGTTGCCGGCACAGCCGCAGTTGTCGGCCGAACAGAAGCAGCGGTCGCCCTACGGCGTGAACGTCAACGGCGGGCGATCCAATCTGCAATTGGAGCCGTTTCGCCAAGCGGGCATCGTCTGGTTCCGCGATTACGCGTTCTCGCTGGAATGGCTGCGACGGGCCCGAGGCGACAATCGGCAGTACGAAGGCTGGCCGTGGTTCCCCGCCATCCTGCAACGCTATGCCGAAGCCGGCGCGCTGGTTTTGCCCTGCCTGATGCGCAGCATCCAGCCGCCCAATATCAAGGACGGCCAGCCGGTCGGACGCATCGGCCCGGACCGGGAGTGGGTCCGCGACGTGGCCGACGCACTGCTCGCTTTTCCCCAGCCGACGCACTGGGAACTGGACAACGAATACGACCTCGACCGCGGGCACTTCGACGCAGAATCCGCCGTGGATTGGGAGAACTACCGCGCGTACCACCGCCGTTTCGCCGAATTGCTGGACCTGCTTGGCGGCGGGGCACTGACCGCGGTCGAGCAAGGGCCGGCCGGCATCTGGCCGCAACGCGTCGCCGCCTTCGCCCGCAGCGGTGATTTCGAGAAAGTCGGCGTGGTCAACAGCCACCATTACTGCGGCTCGGAACCGCCCGAGCGGAACATGGGCAACTGGAACATGGGCTTCGCGGGCGACTATCGCGCCCAGCCGCCGATGTTGCTGGCCGACCGGCTGCGCGAAGTCAAACGCGCGGCGCAGCTGGACGGCCGGCCACGCCAGTCGTGGCTCACCGAGTTCGGTTGGGACAATCTGGCCGGACCCAGGGTCTCGGCGTATCAACAAGCGGTCTACCTCGCACGCGCCTGGATGCTCGCCATGGGCGCCGGGACCGACAAGTGCTTTTGGTTCTACGATTACGACGCGCCGGAGCCGAAACAGTTCTTTGACGGCTGCGGGCTGTTCACTGCGGATGGCAGCCCCAAACTGGCCCTCGGTGCATTGGCCGCCATGACTTCCCTGCTGCCCAATCCGCAGTACGTCGGCAGCATCTCCGCCGGCACGGGTACGGCCGGCTGCGTGTTTCGACAAGGCGAGGAACTGATTGCCGCGCTGTGGTCGATCGACAAGGACGACGGGCCGACGGTCGGCTTTTGCGCCCGCGAACTGCGCGACTGGCTCGGCAATCGCTTGCCCGATTCGAGCGTCCAACTGAGCCTTGCTCCCGTCTATGCCGTCGGCCTCGATCCTGCGGACATCTGGTTCCGCCAGACGGCGTATGAGTTGGCCACGCCTGCCCTGCTGCCCATCACCGCCGGCGATCCTGTCACGCCGGTCATTCAGATCCGCAACCAACGCCGGACGGCCCTGGACTGCAAGTTGCTGCTCAGCGTGCCGGCGGGCTGGAAGGCCCCGCAGACGGAGTTCGCTGCGCGGGTGGCGCCCGGCGAGAGCCACGAAGTCCGTCTGCCGTTCGAAGTGCCATTGAACCAGCCGATGGGCATTCACGACGCCCGGATTACCGCGGTCGAGTCGGGCTTGGAAAAGTGGATCCCGCTGCGATTGCTCGTCCAGTCCGGCCTGGTGATGGAAGTCGGTCCGCTGCGCGGCGCCCCCGGTCCGACGAGTGTCCGCATCAAACTGGGCAACAAATCGGCGCGGCCCGTCGACGCGACGTTGCGGCTGCGTTTGCCCGCTTCCTGGAGCACCTCGCAGCCGGCGCTCCCTGTCGCCGCGCTGCAACCGCAGGAGATCCGCGAGCTGAACTGCCCGCTAACCTGGACGACTCAATGGCAGCCGGACGAGTCCGCCACGGTCGAGTTCGATGCCGGCGGCGGCCGGCAGATCGCTCGCCCGATCATCCCCGGCCGGCTGAGTTTGACGCGGGTCGAGGACATTACGTTGGACGGACAATCCGGCGATTGGCCCGCTGCGTCGCGCGTGCCCGCCTGGGTGATCGGCTGCACGCTGGGCGAGGCGGACGCGGACACAAGAGTTCACCTGGGTTGGACCGCAGACGCGCTGTACGGCCTGGTCGAAGTCCCGGAGGCCGAACTGCAGAATCCGGACCCGCGCAATTTCTGGGCCGGCAATTGCCTGGAGTTGTTCCTGGACACCGGCGACCGCAAAGGCGACCGGCCCTTTGCGCGCGGCGATCATCAGTTCTGGTTCGTACCGCTGGTCGAAGAGAATCGTGTCTACTGCGGCCAGTGGAAGCGGGCCGACGAAATTCCGGAAACCCGCTACGATTTGCGGACGGTCGAGGGCGTGGCGATTCGCAAAGGCCGGGGCTACGCGATGGAGTTCCGCTTGCCGATCGCCGAGTTGCAGAACTTCCAGCCACGCCCCGGCGCCAGGCTCGGCCTGAACCTGAACCTCACGATCAAAGACGGCCAGTACAACCGCGAACGGTACTGGCCGGCCCCCAAGGAGGCCAACATCGCTGCAAAGCCCGGTCTGTGGGGCTCCCTGGAACTGAGGACACCCGAATGACACCGCTCGGCGAACAAAGGGACGCACCTGATCGCAGGCCGGCTGGTGCGTCCGCTTTTCGGCAACTGCTGCTGATCGCCGCCGTGCTGGCGGTGCCGATCGTTCCATTCCTGTTCTTTGGCGAGACGCTGGAGGATCGCATCACGGATTGGCTCAACTCGCGGTTGTCTCCCGGCACGGTTGCGGTCGCGGTGATCGGCCTGTTGGCCAGCGACATCCTGCTGCCGGTGCCGTCGAGCGTGGTGAGCACGTTCGCTGGCCGAGTGTTGGGCTTCTGGGGCGGAGCCGGTGCTTCGTGGTGCGGCATGACGATCGGCGCAGCGATAGCGTTCTGGCTAGTCCGGGCCTTCGGCCGCCCCTTGGCAAGATGGCTGTCCAGCGATGAAGCGTTGGCCAGGACGGACGCTTTGGCGGCGCGTTGGGGCGTTTTGGTGTTGGTCGTGGCACGGCCCGTCCCCGTCCTGGCCGAGGCCAGCGTGTTGCTGATGGGCACGACGCGGCTGAGCTGGTGGCGGTTTCTGACTGCCGTGAACGTCCGCGAGCGATTCGAGCAGCTTAAGAACGATTGGAAGGAGCAGTCCCGATATCTCTCGAACAGCGCACAGAAAGCGATGCTTTGGCCGTATCAAGACAAAGCCTCCGTGCTTCTCTACCGCCGCCTCGATTTGTTCCGGGAGCGGATCGAACCGTTCGACGACCACCACGACCGGCAGCAGCAGGGGCAGGCGGTCGACCAGCATCGAACAAGATTTCATGGCCGTGTCTTTTTCACCAACTGATGGCGGGAACCGAAGTCGAGGCGTGGGCACGCGCCGAGTGCAAGCCGTCGTGCCGCGAGTCATTGGCCGTGCGCGTATTTTACCATGTTTATCTATGAACCCCTGCTTGACAGGTCCCCGAAATTGTGTAGACAGGGGGCGCGGAACGGGAGGCGTGCATCTCGTCCCACCTAGCTCGCGTCTTGCACCGAGGGGAATGGGCAAGCGGGCAGTCGAGATGGCAGGCAGAGAAGCAGGTAGACGTGTTGGCCCTCCTTTTCGAGCGCGTCGCTGGTATGTCGTGAGTTCGTCGTTATCGTGGGGGTTCGGTGGGATGCCATCGAGCATGGCCTGACACGCCGCTGGTTCGCACTGGCCGTGTCATCTTGCTCGACGTCAAGTGCGGTTCGCCGGTCCTCCGTGCAGGACAGGTCAGAGACCCATCCTACGGCTACGCGAGTTGCCGGCCGGCTGCGGGCCACCTGGGTCTCGCACGCCTCGGCATTCTCACGACAGCTTGGAGTCCGGCGGCACACCAGGGATCGGCGAATCCATAACTGTCCGACTATCCGTTTTTGTCTGCGATCATCACGCGGCGCGTGATGGCTACCTGAAGGCGTCACACCACACCAGCCCGACGCGCCGCCGAGGGGTCGCCGGGCCGCGTTAGCCAAGCGATTGATCGAATCCTGTCATTGTCGTTGCGTTGTTTTCGAGGAGCCACTCATGTCCACTCGCCGCATCCACTCGCGTCCGGGTTCTCCCGCAGAAAACCCTTCCGAAACAAGGCCGCATCGCCGCCGCGCCGGGAAAGGCACCGCCGGCGCCCGCCGGGCGTTGTTGTTCGAGACGTTGGAAGACCGCCGCCTGCTGGCGGTAAGCCTGCTGAAGGACACGGGACTCATCGACACGGTCGTGTTCCGCGACTGGAACGGAGCCAGCGACACGAACGTCTTCTACAGCCCCCCTGGCTCGCCGCCAACTCAGGTCGTTGGCAACGGCGTCAGCACCTGGACGTACAATGGCACGGTCGGCGATCCGCAGATCATCTACAACGACGGCAGCGGCGTCTGGAACCATGCCAACTATCCCTGGTTGCGAGTGCGGCATCAGGAGAGCACGACGGCGGCCGGGGCCATTCAGATCTGGGAGAACCCGGCGCGCGGGGGCCAGTCGGCGAACTTCTCGCCGTCGACCAGCTTGGTCGAAGTACACGCCGACGTCCCCAATCCCAGCCCGAACGGCACGGGGTTTCGCATCGATGCCTTCGGCACGGCCCAGAGCGGATACGCTTTCACGGCGGATTACGTGATGCTGGACCGCGCGGAGACGTTGGGCCTGGGCGAATTCGACCGGGACGGGGACTTCAACGGCTGGACCCCCAACGACAACATCAGCGACGCATCGGTAGCCAATGGTTACCTCTCCGGCACCGGAGCAGGCACCGGCGACGCGTACATGAACAACTCCGCGCAGTTTAGCACCGCCACGTACAAGTTTGTGGAGATCCGCCTGCGGGGATCGGGCAGTTCAGCCGAGGTGTTTTGGGCACGGGGCGGCGCCTTCACCGGCGGCCAGCGCATCGGGTTAGGCGCCCTCGACGGGGCCTGGCACACGTACTTGATCGACTTCACCAACGAGTCGAGTTGGACGGGCGACAACATGCGGATCCGGCTGGACCCAGTGACGGAGCCCCGCGCGACATTTGACGTGGACTACATCCGCGTCCGCGCGATTCCCGGTGTCCTGTACGTGAACGACCAGTGGACCACGCCCAACGTGCCCGTGGATGGTAATTTGGAGACGGTCGGAATCGAAACCGCGTACGTCAACTACAACGCCTTTGCCACGATCGACGCGGCGCTGGCTAAGTATCCCACATTCGCCGGCGCGATCGTCGTTAATGGCGGCAGCTACTCAGCGGCCAACTTGTCCGGTGGCGGAGCCGTCCAACTGCGGCTGGTCCGCGACTTGACCGGCGGCGAATCCGACGTAACGTTCCAAACGCTCAGCGGCGACGGCAACGACTCGATCGTTACCGCGTATCACGGCGCCGCCGGCAACCTGATCGTCGATCTCAGCGCCGGCCAAGCGTTCGGCGGCGTCATCTCGGGTATCGGCAGGCTGAGCAAACAAGGCGCCGCGGCCTTGACGCTGTCCGGCGCCAACACGTACACCGGCGGAACGCTGGTCAGTGCCGGGACGCTCAAAAACGGCGCAGCCAACGCGCTGCCCACGGGCACGACGCTGACCGTGGCCGGCAGCGGTGCCACCTACGATCTGAACGGCTTCGCCCAACAGGTCGGCGGATTGAGCGACGGCGGCGTCAGCACGGGCACCGTCACCAACAGCGGCTCCGCGGCCACCTTCACGGTGAACAACGCGGGGGCCAACACATTCTCCGGCACGATCACCGGCAGCCTGGCGTTGACCAAGACCGGCACGGGCGTGCTGACCCTCAGCGGCGCCAACAGCTACGCCGGCGATACGACGATCACCGGCGGGACCCTGCAGATGAACCACGCGGATGCGGTGGGCTCGGCGGGGCTGATCATCGGCAATGGAGCGACGTTGTCACTCAACCACAGCGGCACGACCACCAACGCCATCCAGCTCGTCGGCGCCTCGCAGACGATCTATGTCGGCGACCGGGCGGCGATATCCGTCGGTTCCCGCACGCCGACCCTGACGGGCGACGTGACCACCGGCGGCAGCGCGGGTACGCTCGCCATCCACTCGTATGGCAAGCAGGACGGCAGCCACAACTTGACGTTCAGCGGCAGCACGATTTCCCTGGGCGGCAAGTCGCTGGTGATCAACGGTCATGCGGCGGGCGGGAATGTGGATTCCATCGCGGAAGCGAACAACGAGAAGACGACGTTTGCCAACGTCACCTTCGACACCACGGGCAATGTCAGCGTGGGCCGCAGTTCGCTGCAGGTTCAGGGTGACAGCAATGTGACCATTGGCGGCCAGTTGCTCGCTGGGACAGCTTGGCAGAACGTGATCCTGCAGGACGCTGCGGCGGTGACCGTCACGGGCGGCGTGGACTTCCGCAATGTGGCCTCGAATCTGGCCCTCGACGGCGGCACGCTCACCACGCCCTGGATTTGGGGTAATCGGACGTTTGGCGGCGCCAGCCGCACCATTTTCAACGGCACGCGCGTAGTCGCCTCGGCGGACAACGCCGATTTCTTGAAAATCTCCCTGGATTTCGACCGGGGCGCGCACGATGCGCCGGCGGAAATCGCCAATGGGGGAGCGATTTTCGACACCAACGGCTACGACATCACGATCGCCAACGTGTTGACGAACCTGCCTGGGAACAGCGGTTCGCTCACCAAACAGGGCGCCGGCACGCTGGCCCTCGCCAGCGTCAACACTTACGGCGGGACGACCACCATTGACGGCGGCACGCTCAGGATCGTGGACAACGGAATTGCGGCACCGGCGGTGGTCAATCCCAGCTTCGAGACCCCGGCGCTGGCGACGAACGGATTCGTTTACTGGAGTTCGATGGATGCGGCCCAACAGGCCGAATTTGCGTGGACGGGCGGCGGGGGCATGGCCCTGGAGAACGGGAACTCCGCCTGGGGCTATACGACTCCCAAGCCGGACGGCGTGCAGGCCGTCTCGCTTCAGGGTACCGCGACGGTCAGCCAGACGCTGAACTTTGCCAGCCCCGGCTACTACACCCTGTCCTGGTTCGCCGAGCGGCGGGGCGGCCAGATCAATCCGGCCGTGGTAAGGTTGGACGGCGGCACGGTCTACAACTGGACCGCGCCCAGCGGTTCGGTCTGGGCGCCCTTCAGCACGGTGCTGTACGTTTCCAGTGCAGGCGTTCACACGATCACGTTCGCCGGGTTGAATACCTATGGCGGTGACAACAGCGTGGGCATCGACAACATCGGTCTCGCCGCGGTGGCCGGCACGCTGCCCGCGGCCACCACGGTCATCATCGCCGGCCAGTCCACTGCCGGCGGCCCCTCCGGTGTGCTCGACTTGAATGGCGTGGATCAGACGGTGGCCGGAATCACCAGCGGCGGGATCTCCGGCACGGGCACGGTCTACGGCACGATCACCAACAGCGGTGCGGCGGACGCCGTGTTGACGGTGGCCGGGACCAGCCAGTACGACGGCGTGATCACCGACGGAGCGGCGAACAAGACGGCCTTGGCCAAGACCACGAGCGGCACGCTGACGCTGACCGGGACCAGCAGCTACACCGGCGCGACCACCGTCAGCGCCGGGACGCTCCGCGTGAACGGATCCATCGCCAACAGCGCCGTGACCGTGCGTGCCGGCGGCACGCTGGGCGGCACCGGCACGACCGGGCCGCTGACGGTCGAATACGGCGGTCGCCATGCCCCCGGCAACAGCCCGGGTATCACAACGGTCACGGGAGACTACGTCGAAAACGGGGCGTTGGAAATCGAGTTCCTGAATGCGACGGACGGTCCGGGCGCGGGCTACGACCAGGTGCAGGTGGTCGGTGGCGGCTCCGTGACGCTCGGCAGCACCTCGACGATCGTGACGCCGTTGCCGTTCTTGGGAACGGCCGGCACGTTCAATCCCACGCCGGCGCAGGTCTTCACGATCATCGACAACGACGGGACGGGGCCTGGCGACCATGCGGGCGTGTTCTCGAATGCGGCGCCCGGCGCGCCGTTCACGGTGGACGGCCGGACGCTGCGGCTGTTCTACAACGCGGGCGACGGCAACGACGTGGTGCTGGTTTCCGCCAGCGGCACGCCCAGTGTGCTGTACGTGAACGACCAGTGGACCGCGCCGGGCATGGTGGACGGCGATCTGGAGCAGGCGGGCTTCCAGACCGCCTATGTCGGCGTGGATGCCTTCGTCTCGATCGCCGCCGCCCTGACCGCTTATCCGTCTTACGCCGGCCCGATCATCGTCAACGGCGGCACTTACGCAACCGCGACGCTGGCCGGCGGCGGCAACGTCACGCTGCAACTGGTCCGCGATCTGGCCCACGGGGAGAACGACATCACGTTGCAAAGCCTCAGCGGCGATGCGGGCGATGCCATCGCCACGCGGCACCACGGCGTCTCGGACGGCAACCTCGTGGTCGAAAACGGCGCCTTCTCCGGCACCATCTCCGGCGGCGGCAGCCTGACCAAAAACACCCCCGGCAGCCTGTCGCTCTCCGGCAGCAATAGCTTCGGCGGCGGCACCAATCTCACCGGCGGCAGCATCGTCATGCACCAAGCCGCGGCCTTGGGCACGGGGGACGTCAACGTCTCCGAGGGCGCCAACGTGCTGCTGTGGTGGAACACGGGTTCCAACACGGTCGCGAACAACTTCGTGCTGAACGGCCTGGGCAACGTTGACGGCAAGGATGCGATCTATGCCAACGGCGGCGGAGGCGGCTACGGCGTCTACTATCTGAGCGGCGACATCACGCTCAGCGCCACCAGCAACATCGGCGGCAACAACGTCAATCACGT
Source organism: uncultured Pirellulaceae bacterium (assembly GCA_964486845.1). Taxonomy (GTDB): domain Bacteria; phylum Planctomycetota; class Planctomycetia; order Pirellulales; family Pirellulaceae; genus Anammoximicrobium. The sequence goes on along the minus strand of CAZAQY010000123.1, from coordinate 1,456 downwards.
GGTGGTCAACGGCCGCATCGCCGGTCCGGGCGGACTGACCAAGGGCGGTACGCGGACGGACGAGAACAACATCCTGACGCTGACCAATCCGGCCAACGACTACGCCGGCGACACGTCGGTCGTCAAGGGCATGCTGCGGCTCGGTGCGGCGAACGTCATCCCCGACGGCCCCGGCAAGGGCAGCGTGACGGTCGATGCCGGAACCACGCTGGATCTGAACGGGTTCGACGAGACCCTGAACGGATTGTCCGGCGCGGGAAATGTCACGCTGGGCGGCCTGCTCGGCCCGGTTTACTTCACCACCGATCCGGGCTCCGGGATCTCGCCGGCCAAGACCTATACGCATCTACTCGATTTCTATGACGACGGGGTGCCCGCGGTCGTCAACGGCGTGACGTTCACGGCCGCCGGAGCCGGCGGCGGCGCCAACAACTGGACCCTGACCGGGGCCGACAGCAATCACGCTGGCGAGGGCGGCACCATCCCCACGTATCTGGACGATACGGGGATGGAGCGGTTACTGCGGGACTTCCGTTACAACGGCAACCCGGCGGTCGTGACGCTGACCGGCTTGACGGCCGGCGTGACCTACGAAACACGTTTCTACAATCGCCAATGGGGCGGCAACCGGACGCAGGCGTTCACGTTCGACGAGGACGGTTCCGGGCCGGCGTCCACCACGCTGCTGTTCAACGAGGACGCCAGCGCCACGCCCAGCTACATCGGCTATCGTTACACGGCGGTCTCCGACGGCGGCGGGGAAGCGCTCCCGCTGACGATCACCGTCCAGCCGCAAACGGGCGCCGGGACGTACCATTTCTACGGCCTGACCAACGAAGTCGCCTCGCCCGCGGCGGCCACGCTGACCGTCGGCGACGCCACCGACCGCACGTTCAGCGGGACGATCAGCGGCGCCGGCCACCTGGTCAAGCAAGGTTCCAGCACCTTCACGCTGGCGGGCGACAACACCTACACCGGCACGACCGTGGTCGAGGAGGGGGCCTTACTGGTCAACGGGTCGACCGGTCCGGGCAGCCCGGTCCAGGTCAACCAGTCCAGCCTGCTGGGCGGCACGGGGACGATCAATGGGAGCGTGGAACTGGCTGCGGGCAGTACGAGTTCGCTGTCGCCCGGTTCGCCGGTCACCGGGACCGCGGACCTGGGCACGGGCAGCTTGACGCTCCATAGCGGCACGACGTTCAGCGTCCAGGTGAACGGGCTGGCGCCAGATGCGGAGCATGACCAGGTGCAGGTGACCGGCAGCGTCGCGCTGGGCAATGCTGCGTTGAGTCTGTCCGGCAGCTTCACGCCCGATCCGTTGGTCTTGCAGGAAATCGTCATCCTGGCGAACGACGGCAGCGACCGGGTCGATGGCATGTTTGCCGGTTTGCCGGAAGGCTCCGAGATCGCGTTCGGCAGCGGCAAGCTGTACCTCAGCTACTTTGCCGATGCGGCC
>CAZAQY010000122.1:0-23166 GCA_964486845.1 uncultured Pirellulaceae bacterium | reverse complement strand
GCGGCCACGAACTGCTCTTCAACGTACTTCGGCATCAGGCGGCGATTTCGGCGCGCAGCTGGTCCAACTCCTGGGCCGCCGTGAATTCGTCGATCAATTGGTCGCGGTCGGCATCGTCCAGATCGTCTTCGTCGATGATGACCAGATCCCAGTGCTGCGCCTACGAAGTTCGAGGCTGGCGTGGTTGGCATCACCACATGACCTTGGTGATGCTGGCGATGTGGTTCTTGAAGCTGGAAACGCAGCGGTTGGGGGAAAAAAGCCACGCACGGAATCACGCTGCCTGACGTGCGTCGCCTGCTGCAGGTCATTCTCGCTCCTCCTGCGCCTACCAAAAGGCTGCACAGTTCAGCATAGTCCATTGCGCTGTACTACCGGTTACGCGGCCACGACGAAGCGTGGCCTCCATTTTGGCGCGGCCCTCCGGCGCGGAGGCCACGACGGAGCGTGGCCCTCCAGGTTGGCGCGGCCCGGCATTGTTCTGGCTTGCGACACTCGCGCGGAGTCACGGGTTTCCCATCATTTATCGGTTGTTATTTTTTCTTGCCGCTTCCCACTTGCCACCCATCCCCGACTTTCGCCTTCCCCTTATACCAGCGCCGTCGGCAATCGGGCCACGTTGTGCTATGCTACGCCCGTTGCGACACGATTCCAGTGAGCCGCGAACCGATGGCCCGACCCACCGCATCCCTGATCGCGTTCGGCGTGCTGTACCTAGTCCTGGTCCAGATGGTGGGCGTTTTGATCGAGTCGATCTACATCCTGGGCCTGCTGAAGACGGCCCTGGACGCTAACGCTCTGGCCGTGCTGTTCCTGTTTGCCCCCGTGCTGCTGTTCGTGTTCCCGGACAGGACCGCACACTGGCTGGTCTGGCTGTTGTACGGCGTGCTGTTGGTCTCCCGCGGCCTCGTGCCCTACCTCCCGACCTCGGGACGACTGGTCGCCTCCGGCTTGGCCGCGGGCGCGGCCCTGCTCCTGCTGCCGCTGCTGGCCGTATCCCGCGACGAACACGAAGGGCGCACCGCGGCCGCCGGCGGCAGCGCGCCAGCGTTGGCCCTGGCCGTATGCCTTTCGATCCTGGTCCGCACCGCGAACCACAGCCTGGATCTATCGCTCACGCCAGCGGGCGGCTGGCTGGGCTGGATCCTGGGGTTGGCTTTGGGCGGGGCGCTGGTCCGTTTGACGTGGGGCACTGAGCCCGCGCAGGACCAGTCGGCGGATGACCTGCGAGGCCGCTCGCGAGGCCGCTCGGCAGGTTACGCGGTGGGTTACTCGGCGGCTTGCGCGAAGGCGCGAATCGGCGCGTCGATCGTGGGCATGTACCTCGTGCTGATTCTGGTCTACTTCGCCTTCTCGGCACCCGCGGTCATCGCCCGCTGGACCGAGGCGAATTACACGGCCGTCGTGCTCGGCGTGTGTTCGCTCGCTGCCGCGTGGGCGTTTGTGCTCGTCCGTGTGCCCGGGCGGCTGGCGCGGATCTCGCGCCCGACGCTGGTCGTGTGGAATCTGACGTTCACCGGTAGCCTGGTCGGGACCATCCTCGCGGCGCGCGTGGCGTTCGCACGTTCGCCCGATTCGCCCGCCGTGGTGGTCGCGGGCGCGGCCTGGTGGCAGCACGTGCTGCTGGCCGCGCTGCTCGCCACCTTCCCGGTGATCTTCCTGGATTTCCAGGCCTTCTCGACCAGGCTCCGTGCGGCGGACCCGCGGCCGCGCGACTTCGCCGCGGGTATGCTGGTCGGCGGCGGCGTGCTGGTCGGGCTTGTGTTCGTCAACATCTGCAGCAACGTTTGGGGGTACATCCGGCCGCTGAGCCCGTTGTTCCGCAACCAGTTTTACCTGCCCTACGCGCTGGCTGCCGGCGGGTTGACGCTGGCCGTCTGGCGGCACAAATCCGCGCCGCCGGCGTTCGCCTCTGGCGTGGCCGCCGCGCCAGCGATGGCGTGGGCGGCGATCCTCGCCGCCTTGTGCATCGCGACCGCGGCGTTTGCCGTCCGCACCGAGCGTGCCCCGTCGGTTGCCGGCCAGCCCGAGTCGTTGGTCGTGATGACGTACAACATCCAGCAGGCGAACGACGCGCGGGGCGAGCGAGCCTGCGACCGCCAGTTGGCCCTGGTCCGTCGCATTTCCCCCGACGTCTTGGCGCTGCAGGAATCCGACTCCGCGCGGGTCTCGCTGAACAACAACGACTACGTCCGCTACTACGCCGCGCGGCTCGGGTATCACTCGTACTACGGCCCGACCCCGGTCACGGGCACTTTTGGAACGGCCATCCTGTCGAAGTACCCGCTGCAAAACACGCGGGCCGTGTTCACGTTCTCCGACCGGGACGAGATCGGCACCGCGGAAGCGGAAATCACCGTGGCCGGACGCACGTTCGCGATCCACAACGTCCACCCCGCAGGGTCCCGCAGCGCAATGCGGGCCTTCGCGCAGCGATTGGTAGAACGATCACAAGCGGAGCCCCACACGATCATCCTCGGGGATCATAACGCCACCGACCGCGACCCAGCGTACCGGTTGCTCGCCGATGTCTACACAAACGCTTGGTCCAGCGCGTACCCGTCGCAAATCGGCTCGGGTGGAGCGAATACGTCGGGCCGGAACCGAATCGATCACATCTTCGTTTCCCGCAACTTGGGCGTCCTCCACCCCGTGTATGTTCCGCCGCCGCTGTCGGCCAGCGACCACCCGGCGCACTGGGCCACGATCACCTGGAGCAATAGGTGGGCGGCGCCACGAAAGATGGGAAAGTCCTGGAAGGGCCTGGAGTGAATTTGTCGCTAAGCACTCCGCCAAGGTCCAGTCCGTATCATGCCCGCATCCAACGCAAATCTTGGGGAGCCAATTTGTGCTGTCTCAGCGGAATCTGACAGCGAATTTAACGAGACAGGGAATGAATCTGGAAACCATTCTGGACCTGGTGAAAGCCGATGACGGCGGGCGGGTACTGGTGGAGGTCCCACTCGCCCAGGCTGGCCAGGAGGCCGAAATCGAATTGCTCGTCCGCTTCGACCACGAACTGGCTGCCGGCGGGCGCCCGCTGGTGCAAGGCAGTGATCAGGCCCACCATGTCCTCCGTTCGGTCGGCAAAGAAGGCCCAGGGCGGCGAACACAACACGAGCCACGGGAGTTGAGTGAGCGCCGCCCAGTCGTGGTGTTGCCGCGGCCACAGGAAGGCATCTCCGGCATACACCGATGCCAGGTCGGCGACATCCAGGGAGGCGATGCTCTGTTCGATCAGCCGGGCGGTGGGAAAATGGCGTTCGATCAGCGTGGCGCGGGCCGCTCCGCGACTGAGCGCCTCCAGCCCCAAGGCTGCGGTTCCGGCGAATAAGTCGATGGCATGTTTGCCTTTGACTGCGGTGGCCAACACGTCGAATACGGCTTCGCGAAGCCGGTCTTTCATGGGCCGGGTCCGCTGGTCGCCGCTGTAAATGATGGTCCGGCCGCGAAGCGATCCCCCGACAATCCTCAGCGGCTTGGCTGCGGATCCAGGGCCTTCCGGGTGACGTAACGGCTGACGGCGCGAACCTTTTCGTCGAGTCATCGTATTATGAAACGAAAGGGAAAATGGGATATCACCGCCGCAAACTGGTGGTCGTTCCGCGGTTGACATTCATTCAAGCCACCTTTTCAGTGCGGCGGACTTTGGTAACCTGTTGTACCGCAGGCGGTTGATGGACTGAAGTTGCCACTTGTTGATCCTTCGGAGGTCTGTTCGATGTTGCGACATTGGTTTCGCTTTGTACAGCCCTTGGGCTTCGTTTTTTCCGTTTGCCTGGCGGTAGCTGCGACGGCTGCCGAGCAGGAATCCCCCAAACCAACGACTGCCGAGGAGGCCGCCGCCCCCAAAGCGGACGCGCCGCCGCCAGCGGCCGAAGCGAAACCCGCCACCGCGCCCGGCGAAGCTGCCGCTCCGGAGCCCAAGAAACCGGAGGAACCGGCCAAGACGGACGCCAAGGAGGCACCTGAACCGAAGAAAGACGCGAAGGAAAGTCCCAAGCCCGATGCCGAGCCGGCGGCCAAGCCGGCGGAGGCCCAAGAGGCGAAACCGGAAGCGGGCAAGGACGCGGCCGAGGCTTTTGCAGCCAAGCTTGCCGAGTGGAAGGAAGTGCTGAAGGAGTTGCGCAAGCTGCGGGCCGACTACAAGACGGCGACCCCCGACCAAATCGACGGGATTCAGACCAAGTGGACGGAAGCGATCGCCAAAGCCGAGACGATGATCGACTCGTTGCGCGAAGCGGGCAAGGCCGCCTACCTGGCCGCACCGAACGCGGACAACGCGTTGACCGACTTCCTGGTCAAAGTGGCTGCGGATGATGTGGCCCGGGACAACTACGAGCCGGCCGCGGAGGTGGCGAAAGCGCTCTCGGACAACGGCTGTGACAAGAAGGAACTGTTCGATCCGGCCGGCGTCGCGGCGTTTGCGACCAACGATTTTGAGACCGCCGAGAAGCAGCTGAAGCGCGCTCAGAGCGCCGGTACGCTGGGCGAAAATGGCCGAAAGCTCCTGGACGAGATCGCCAACTACAAGAAGTACTGGCAAGAAGAGCAGGAAATCCGCAAGAAGGAAGCCGAGGCAAACGATTTGCCCCGCGTCCGCCTGAGCACGACCAAGGGCGACATCGTCATCGAACTGTTTGAAAACGAAGCTCCTGAAGCGGTCGGCAATTTCATCAGCCTAGTCGAGCAGAAATTCTACGACGGATTGACGTTCCATCGGGTGCTGGCGGGCTTCATGGCGCAGGGCGGCTGCCCTCGAGGCGACGGCACCGGTGACCCCGGTTACAAGATCTACTGCGAGTGCTACAAGGACAATTACCGCAAACATTTCCGCGGAACGCTGAGCATGGCGCACGCCGGCAAAGACACGGGCGGATCGCAGTTCTTCCTGACGTTTCTTCCCACTCCCCACCTGAACGGCAAGCACACGGCGTTCGGCCGCGTGATCGAAGGCATGGAGGTGCTGGCCAAGCTGCAGCGGATCGATCCCGACGACAAGGGCTCTAGACCGGACCCGGACAAGATCATTACGGCCGAAGTGATCCGCAAACGGGACCACAAGTACGAGCCGCGCAAAGTGCAGTAGGGTCCGGAGAAGCAGAAACGGAGAACTGACAGAAAAATGAGGTGACAGAAAAACGATCAGGAGAGGATGGTTTTCCCCCTTCCAAGGATGGCAATCACGACCAGCAATTCAACTAAGGTAAACGCACGCTTGGCGCGCATGACAGATTTCCCCCGCGCGTTGAGCGGCCTTAACAAGACTCGCGCCCCCCGTTGGGCGAGCGACCGGGGGGGTGCGGGTTGTTCGAATTCTGACTGGGGCCGCCTCCAGTCCCGGAAAGGTCATCGTCCCGTGACTGTCTTACCCAGCCTGTACGGTCACTCGCTGACTTTGCTGACGGATCTGTACCAACTGACGATGGCCTACGCTTATTGGAAAAGCGGCTTGGCCGACCGCGAGGCGGTTTTTCATCTGACGTTTCGCCACCATCCTTTCGGCGGCCAATACGCCGTCGCCTGCGGATTGGGTTATGTTGTCGATTTTTTGCAGGACTTGAGATTCCGTGACGATGATCTCAGCTATTTGAAGTCGCTGGCCGTGGCGGACGGACCGCCCTTGTTCGAGCCGGACTTCTTGCGGTACTTGCGCGAGTTGGAATTCCGCTGCGACGTGGACGCGGTGGTCGAGGGTACCGTAGTTTTCGCGGGCGAGCCGCTGGTCCGCGTCCGCGGGCCGCTGCTGCAGAGCCAGATCATCGAGACGCCGCTGCTGAACATGGTCAACTTCCAGACGCTGATCGCGACCAAGGCAGCGCGTGTCTGCCGGGCTGCGGCGGGCCGTTCGGTGCTGGAGTTCGGACTGCGGCGAGCCCAGGGCATCGACGGCGGCTTGGCCGCCAGCCGCGCGGCCTACATCGGCGGCTGCGACGCCACCTCCAACGTGCTGGCCGGCAAGCTGTTCGGGATTCCCGTCAAGGGCACGCACGCGCACAGTTGGGTCATGGCCTTTGACGACGAACGCGAGGCATTTCAGGCGTATGCCGCGGCGCTGCCCAGCAATTGCCTTTTCCTGGTGGACACCTACGATTCCCTGGCGGGCGTCCGCAACGCTGTTTCGGTCGCCCAACAGCTGCGCCAGGCCGGTCACGAACTGTGCGGCATCCGTTTGGATTCGGGGGATTTCGTTTCCCTCAGCCGCCAGTCGCGGCGAGTGCTGGACGAGGCCGGCTTCCCGGCAGCGGCGATTGTCGCCAGCGGCGACATGGACGAGCATCGCATCGAAAGGCTCCTGCAAGAAGGGGCCTGCGTCGATGTCTGGGGCGTCGGTACGCGGCTGGTCACCGCGCACGACCAGCCGGCGCTGGGCGGCGTGTACAAGTTGGCGGCACTGCGCGATGCGGACGGAACGTGGACGTACAAACTCAAGTTGTCCGAACAGGGCAGCAAGCAATCCGATCCCGGCATCCTGCAGGTCCGCCGGCTGCGGGCGGCTACAGGTCGCTTCGTGGCGGACGTGATCTACGACGAACGGAGCGGATTGTCCGAACCACTGCGGCTGGTGCCGTTGGGCGCGGAAATCGCCCACGGGCCGCCGGAGCATGCCGAGCAGGAAGACCTGTTGGTCCCGGTCTTCCGGGGCGGGCGCGGCGTCTACTCGCCTCCCAACGCCAGCGAAGCACGGGCCCGCACTCAGGCGCAACTGGCGTCGTGCGACGCTTCCCTGTTGGCCACACACGACGCCCAACCCTATCTCGTTGGGCTGGAAAGCGAATTCTTCGAGTTGCGGTCCCGCTTGTTCGCCGCCGCGTCCCGAAATCCCGAAAAGTGACTCTTACACTTGATCTCTTCCCTACTGTCTTGGAGCCGGGGGGAGGTTAGGTGAAAGATTAGGGGGGAGATTGGGTGAAAGATCAGGATTTCTGCCTGACTGAATCCTACCCCAGCGCTTTGTCCGAGATATCTTTCCGGCACCAGGCGCCTGGCCAGCGGATGCACTTGACGGCGGTGTAGGCTTGGAGCTTGGCGGTCGCGATCGACTCGCCCAACGCGGTCACGCCCAGCACCCGCCCGCCGGACGTGACTACCTGGCCATTGGCGAGCGACGTCCCGGCGTGAAACACCTTGACATCGGGCAGTTGTGCCGCCTCTTCCAGACCTCGAATCGGCTGGCCTTTCGCGTAACTGCCCGGATAGCCCTCGCTGGCCATCACGACGCACACGGCCGGGCGCGGATCCCACTCCAGTCCGCCGATCCGGTCCAAGCGGTGCTCGGCAGCCGCCTCCAGGACGTCGGCCAGATCCGTCTTCAGCCGCATCAGCAGCGGCTGGCACTCCGGGTCGCCGAAGCGGACGTTGTACTCGAGCACCTTCGGGCCTTGGCGCGTGATCATCAGCCCGGCGTACAGCACGCCCGAGAAAGGCATGCCCTTGCGTTTCATGGTGTGTACGGTCGGCACCAGGACGTGCGATTCGATCCACCGCAACATCTCGTCGCTCACCAGCGGCGCCGGGCAGTAGGCCCCCATACCGCCCGTGTTCGGTCCGCGGTCGCCGTCATAGGCCGGCTTGTGGTCTTGAGCCGGCGGCAGCGTCAGGATGGTGCGGCCGTCGGTGATCGCCAGCACGCTGGCTTCCTGGCCGTCCAGCCGTTCTTCGATGACCATCTCCCGGCCCGCGTCGCCAAAGACGCGTTGCCGGGCGATCTGGTCGATGGCCGCCAGAACTTCGGCGCGCTGCGAACAGACGATCACTCCCTTACCCGCGGCCAAGCCATCGGCTTTCACGACCAGCGGGACTTCCTGGTCCTCGTCGGGGTAGCGGTCCAGCACGTACCGTGTCGCCTCGCCGGCGTTGGAGAACACGCGATAGTCGGCCGCCGGCACGCCGGCGTCGCGGAGCAGCTTTTTGCAGAATGCTTTGCTGCCCTCCAGTTGGGCCGCAGCCTTGGAGGGGCCGAAGATCCGCAATTTGGCGGATTTGAAGGCGTCCACGATGCCGTCCGCCAGCGGGGCTTCCGGGCCGACCACGGTCAAGTCGACGTCCTCGGAGCGGGCGAACTGGATCAGTCCCTTCGAATCACTGGCGGGGATTTCCACATTCTCGGCATCCGCCGCCGTTCCGGCGTTGCCCGGCGCGACGAAGACCCGCTTCACGCGCGGACTCTGAGCCAGCTTCCAAGCCAAAGCGTGTTCCCGACCGCCGTTGCCGATCACCAGCACGTTCATCCGCGAGCGCCCCTTCAGCGAGTTTCACCAAGACAACCGGTCCATTACGAGCCGGGATTCTAGCGTCGTTGGGGAAAGAGGGACAGACGCCAGGAAACGAGGATGAACTTTTTTTGCGAAGCGGCGTCCTTTTTCAACTGCCGCGCAGTTCCCGCGGCAGCGGGAAATCGACGGCTTCCTCGCGAACGGTGCGAACCTCGATTTCGGCCTGATGGTTTTCGCGGAGGTAGTCCAGGCACTGCTGGACGATCGCTTCCGGAGCGCTGGCGCCGGCGGTCACGGCCACCGTCTGGACGCCGGCAAACCACGCTGGGTCGATATCGGCGACGCCGTCGATCAAGTGCGCCGCTACGCCGTGTTCGGCGGCCAGTTCGCGCAGGCGCTGGCTGTTCGAGCTGTTCTGGCTGCCGACGACCAGGACCAGGTCCGCCTCCGCACACAAGGCGCGCACCGCCTCTTGACGGTTCTGTGTGGCGTAACAGATGTCTTCCTTGGCCGGCCCCGTCAATTGCGGAAAGCGGTCCTGCAAACGGCGGATGATCCGGTTCGCGTCGTCGACCGACAACGTCGTCTGGGTCAGATAGGCGAGGGGTGCATCCGCCGGCAAGGCGAGCCGCTCCGCCTGCTGCTCGTCCTGGACCAGGATCGTGGCGTCCGGCGCCTCGCCGATGGTCCCCACCACTTCGTCGTGGCCCTCGTGGCCGATCAACAGGATCTGGTACCCCGCCTTCGCAAATCGCACCGCTTCCTTATGGACCTTGGTCACCAGCGGGCAAGTGGCATCGATCGCGTGCAAACGCCGCTGGCGGGCGATGCGGCGGATTTCGGGCGCCACGCCGTGAGCGGAAAAAAGCAGATGGGCGCCTTCCGGTACCGCCGCCAGGTCGTCGACGAACACTACGCCCCGGTCGCGGAACGACTCGACGACCTGCCGGTTGTGAACGATTTCATGGTACACGTAGATCGGCGGACCGAAGGACTGCAGCGCCATTTCCAGGCTCTCGATGGCCATATTGACGCCGGCACAGAAGCCGCGTGGAGCGGCAAGCAGGACTTTCATGCGAGGGGGCTCATCAGTTGGTTTCGGCGATCTCCTTCATACTCACCAGCTTCAAACGGCCGAACGGATTGTGCATCGGGCTTCCCACAGCCAAGTCGTAGTCGCCGGTCGCCTCGGCGCGAAAGCGCGGGCCGTTCTCGTCGGCCAGCAAGTGACCGTCGCCGATCGGTTTGCCACCGCGGCAGAGGTAGCGGATCACTTCGATGATCGTGTCGCCGTCGGACTCGGCGTCCGCGCGTCTCATCACGATGTCCGGCAGGCCCATCACGTGCATCCCGATCGTCCATACTTCCTGACGGTTGCGGACCATGCCGACAAAGGCGAAGCTCACCGCGTCCGGGCCGCCGTCTTCCGTCATCTCGATCCACTTTCGGCCGCCGTGGGCAACGCCGCTGTTGTCGATGAACACACCGGCCCCGCCCGCGCGCACGACGGCCGCACCGGCTTGCATCATCGCCAGCGCCGCCGCCATCGAACCGCCGGGGCCCGTCAAGCCGATGTTCACCGTATAGCCGTCGACGATTTCCTGCTCGTCGTCCTCCGCCGGTTGCCGGCACGAAGACCGAAAGATCTGGGCGAACTGATCGTCCGGCGGCATCGGCGTCAACTCGATCTCGGTGCCGTCCGGCAAGAGCAGGGCTTCGGGCGTCAAGCGAAAGCCGGCCGGCATCCGCTCGATCAGTTCTCCCGGATGCGCCCAGTTGCCCGGAATGCGAAGGGTCGTTCTGACAACGGTGTCTTCCTGGTTCATGGACGGTCCTCGTCTGCTTCGTGCCACCGCTGCAATCCATCCCTCTCGTGGCACCATAATACCGCCTAAGTTAGCTGGACTAGCTTACGCTTCGCGGTCTTCCGCGTCAAGCAGGCTACTCGGTCGTGGTGAGTTGGGCGCGAAATACTCCCTCAAGATCCACCGTCGACGAGCAACAGGTCGGCCTGATGCGCCGGGATCTAGGCCCGGCGTCTGTCGCCTGCTATTCCGGCACGGTCCTTGGCGTTGGCACGCGTCATCGCACCGCTCGATTTCACGGCAGACGAGACAACGCCGCGATCCTCCTGGAAGTTTCCTGTTCTCTTGCCGGCCGAGGAGGTGCGATGAACCTGACGACGCTGCTGGTGGTCAATGCCGGAGTGATCTTTGCCATGATGGTGGCGTTATGGCTGGTGCGCCTGTCGCGGCAGGACGTGAGTATCGTTGACATCTTCTGGGGCTTGGGCTTTGTCCTGGTGGCGTGGATCACGTGCTTGGGCACCGAGGAGGACTATCGCTACCGGGCCATGCGGGAGGCCCACGGGCCGCGGTTTTGGTGGATCAGCCTGTTGCTGGTGTTCGGCCTGCAAGGCCTGGTCATGGCCGTCGTTTCGATTCCTGTCCAGGTTGGCCAGTTGTCGGCACAGGCCACGGGTCCGCTGGACGCGCTGGGCATCCTGTTTTGGAGCGTCGGCTTCTGTTTTGGAGCGCCGGCGATTTCCAGTTGGCTCGTTTCAAGGTCGATCCGGCGAATCGAGGCCAGGTGATGGATCGCGGACTTTGGCGGTACACGCGGCATCCGAACTATTTCGGCAACTTTCTCGTCTGGTGGGGGCTGTATCTGATCACTCTAACGGCAGCCATGAGGGCCGATCACTCCGGGCCGCCCAAAAAGCCGTCCTGCAGGAACACCGGCTTGTAGCCGCGCTGGGTCAGGAACCCGATCGCCCGGTCCAGGCGTTGGGCATGGTCCGGCAGATACACCTGGTAGAACGGCCAGAAGTATTGCTCGTGGGTGAGCAAGTCGACGATTTCCCCTTGACAGGGATCGGCCACGACCGCTTCCAGCGTGGGCACGATCTTGTCCAGCGGCGTGTTGTTGACCACCATGTCCACCCTCGAAAAGATGATCCCGCTGGCGAAGTCCTTGAGCAGGTCATGGCGCGACAGCCATTCCGAGCGGACTTCATCCAGGCGGTAGTTGACGTCGTGCTGGCCCTGCGCCGACTTGCGGAAATAGCCGCCCAACACCCGCGAACCCCGCTCGTACAACGGCTTCCAGGCTTCGGGCCGCGTCATGCCCCAGTGGACAACCACGACGTGGCTGAAGGTCTTCGGCCCGGCAAAGCGGTGGATCTGGGCGTTGATCAAGTCCAGGTCGGCCAACAGCTTCTCCACCGGCGCGTCCTGGTAGGGACGCGCCGGTTCGTTGGCATAGGCATGAAAGGCCAATCGCAGCCAATCCGCGTTCGCCTCCCACTCGCCGCGGTACTTGTCCGGAAACTGCGTCAGGTTCCAGTCGTCGCCGGTCGTGTAGTAGATGTTCAGCGTGAAGCGCGCCCCGTACTTGGCGTTCAGGTCCTTGAGCATCTTCAAGTAGAAACAATCGAACAGCGACGGGTAGCCCTTCTGCGTGATGTCGCGCAGGAAGAAACTGTTGTCGTCGATCACGAACCGATAGCGTTTCTGCGAGTGGCGGTCCCAGACCAGGCGGACCTTCGCTTCCTGGCGATCGCTGCCCGAACCGGCCGTGGCGACAACCTCCGTTTCCCGCTCGCGCAACACGGCCGTGCCGCGAAACGTCTCGCCGTCGCGGTTGGCCGGCCGGCCTTGCACCAGCACCTCGGCGCCCTGCGGCGCGCGGCCGCTGATTTCAATCTCCAGGCCGCCAGGCACTTCGCGGCCCAACCGGGCGTGCATCACGGCCCCGTCCATCGGCTCCAGAATCTGCAAGCTGTCGGCCGCCAGGGCCAGGGCCGGCCGCACCGCCATCGCGCCCAACGCGGCGCAGGCCGAGGTGTGCAAGAAGCTTCGGCGGGAAATGTTCGTCCAAGGACTCATGGGTATGCCTTTCGTGCAAGGTTCCGATTCCTGGGGTCGGGATCTTCGACCATGGCCGCCGGGACCCCGCGACGGCAGCCTGATAAGGCTGAGTTTTGCCGCCCGACGGGGCCATGTCAATCGTCCCGCCTTCGTGAGAAACGCCGGCGCCGGCGACGTACTCCGGTGGAATCCCGCCGCCACGGACGAGTGCCTCATCATCAACTTGAGCCAACAGGAATTTGTATAGTGGCCAATTTGGGATAGCTTGGGGCAGGGGACAGGTGCGGAAGAGATTTGTGTGTACGAGTAAGTGTACGAGTACGGGAGGAAGTCAGGCGAGAACGGGCCCCCCCACGTACTCGTACACGTACTCGTACACTCGTATCTCTTCCCGACCCCGATCCGATGTCTGCGGCTGTCCCCGGAGTAGGCTCCGGCGCAACCGGCTAAGTTCAGCCAACTGTCCGTCGCGCATAAAAAAAGGCGCCCCCTCCAGGCGCCTTTTCCGTGTCTTCTGCAGCGGCGATTCTTACTCGCGAGGTCGCACCGCACCCGTCAAACCCGTGTAGTCCACTCGATCCCGCTCGTGCCACAGGGGCAGGCCCAACTCGACCCGCTTACGCAAAATGTCGATCTTCTCCGGCGAGCCAGCCGGGGCATCCGTGGGCTGAAACTCGTCCGATTCCAACGGCATGAAGTCCTCGTCGTGCCCATACTTCAGAATCGCTTCAAACACGTTCCGAACATTCTTCATCGCAGTCTGTAACCTCCGGTACCGAGATAAAAGTGAAGCTGTTGCCTAAGGTAAGTTTTCAGCCTGACCTTCCGATTTAACTGGCGTTCGTCCAGATGCAAAAGTTGTGTTCGCAACCACTACACGGTAACGCCCAAGCTGGCCAAGCCGGTTTAGATTTAAACATCCGTCGCCGATAGACAGCGCCCGTAGCTCTTCGGATCACCCCGGAAAAGGTCTATACTCAACTCTCGCGAGCAAAGGCAGGAAGACGCTCTTGGCGAACAAAGTGTCCAATTATTCTCAACTCGCCCCGGCTGTCAAGTTGCCTATTTTAACATCTTAAGAATTTTGTTAAATTTTTTTCCTGGGGACTGGTCATGCAATGGTTTCCCAGGCTTCCTGCCGATCCATGACGTCCAACAGCGCCGGCACGCCGGCGTCGAGGGACTGGCGGAGTTGGTCGTTTAGCTCGCCGGCCACGGGCTGGAGCGAAGGCGTCGTGCCGGCGACAAAGCCGGTGACGCTGATGAAGAACGCGACGGGCGGGCGCGTCATCCACTCGACGAAGTGCTCGGCCACGCGGCCAGTCAGCTCGGCCGCCGCTTGGGCGAAGGGGCCGTCGGCGACAAACACGATGTGGCACGGTTTCTTCTGCCTGCCCCACAGCCGGTCGCAGCCACGCTGCAGAACGCCCGACAAGCGGTGACGGAGGAAACTCACCTGTTCATCGAACGGGAGGCCCAGATAGGGGCGCAAGTTGCCCGCTTCCGACTTGAGCAACGGTAGGGGATCGCCTTCCAGACCAATGCCCGCCACGCACCAGCGCAGGCTGGCCGTCTCGATCAGGACCGTCAACAAGACCGGTTCTTTGGCCGTCATGCATTCGCCCTGCTTGCTGCGGCACCGGCGGAAGTCGCCCGGTCCAGCCGCGACAACAACTCGCCGCTCCGTCTGGCAAATTCGTCAAGAGGGGCTCGATCTGGCGGGACACCGGCTTCCCGTTCCAGTAGCCCCCGCGCCAACTGCTGTCCTTGCCGTACGTACGCTCGCAAGTCAACCAGCAACTGCTGGCGTTCGACGGTCTCGTCGTACCGTGCGGCCGCCTGGTGCAGTACCTCGATCAGTTCATCCGGGTCCCACGGCTTGGTGATGTAGCGATACAGGCCCACGTTGTTGACGGCGTCGATGACCGCCCGGAGATCGGCGTAGCCGGTGAACACGATGCGAATGGCCTCCGGATGCTCGGTTTTGACGCGATGCATCAATTGGACACCCGTCATTTCCGGCATCCGCTGGTCGGACATGATCACGTGAATCGGGTGCTGTTGGAGGATCTCCAACGCTTGATTGCCGTTCTCGGCGGTGTACAGTTCAAACTCGCGCCGCAACAGGCCCTGCAACGAGTAGAGGATCTCCGGCTCGTCATCCACCAGCAGAATCGGGTGTTTTTCTTTCTCGCTCATCGGTTCGGGCTCATTTCGCCGGAGGGCGGAAGGGAAGTCGGACGCGAAACGTGCTGCCGCGTCCCGGTTGACTGCCGACATCGATCGCGCCGCCCTGGTCGCGGACAATGCCATAACAGATGGACAATCCCAGGCCCGCCCCGCTTCCCACGGCTTTGGTCGTGAAGAACGGTTCGAAGATGTGTGGCAGGTGAACCGGGTCGATCCCGGAACCATGATCCTGGACGTCGACCAGCACCTGGTCGCCGGCGGTGGTGGTGCGCAGTTCGATACGGCCCTGCGGCCCGCTCGCCTGGATGGCGTTCAACAGCAGGTTATGGAACAGTTGATGGATCTTGGCCGGACGGCAGAGCACGGGCGGAAGCGGTTCGAAGTGAGTGCTGACCGAAAGTTGTTTCTCGTCGAGATCGCGGCGGAGCACTTCCAGCGTGGACGTCAAGGCGGCGTTCAGGTCCAACTCGTCCAACTCCGCGGCATCCAGCCGGGCGAACTCGCGCAGGTTCTGAATGATGTTGCGCACGCGGCTCAATCCGTCCAGGGAAGCGGCAAACAGCCTGGACAAGTTTTCCTGGACCCACGCCAAATCGGCGGTCCTTTCGAGTTCGGCGATTTGGGCCGCCAGGCTCGGATCAGATTGAGCGAGGGTCTCCGCACCGCGCTGATAAGCCTGGAGTACTTCCATCACGGAACCTACGTCGCGGTTCAGCACGGCGAGGTTGTTGGTGACGTAGGCCACCGGATTATTGATCTCGTGCGCCATGCCGGCCGCCAACTGCCCCAGGCTGGCGAGCCTTTCGCTCTGCACCAGCGCCGCCTGTGCCTCGCGCAGCCGCCGATTCTGGTCGGCGAGCCTTCGCTCCAACGCGATGATGCGTTCGCCAGCCCGCATCCGGACCCGCAGTTCATCCGGATCGAAAGGTTTGATCAGGAAGTCATCGGCGCCGGCGTCCATCCCCGCCACGAGGTCTTCTTTCTCGGATTTTGCCGTCAGCAGAATGATGTAGACGTATCCCGGCAAGTCACATGCGCGGATCCGGCGGATCAGTTCCAGACCGTCCATTTCCGGCATCAGCCAGTCGGTCAGAACCAGCGGAAAGTAGCCGTGTTGTAAGAACTCCCAGGCCTCCGCCCCGTGCGCCGCTTCCTCGACCTCGTACTCCCATTTCTGCAGGCACGCCCGCAACAACCGCCGCGTGACCAGGCTGTCTTCGACGATCAGGACTTTCATGGGCCGTGTACTAGACGCAGGGTTCATTCGCTCTGTCAGCGTGGTACGCCGGGCTCCGGCGGTGTGAGATCACAGAACTCCGCAACTCCAATTGTCCACACGACCTTGCGGTCCTGCAAGCCCGCAGCCAATTCAGCAGATCCGCAGTTCTGCGCCAAGGGTTGATTCGCGTCGCAATCCGAGGTATAGAGAAACGACAAAGGGGGCTGACCGGAACGGCACGCGCCCTGGTTTTCGACGTGGGCAGAGCCTGGTCCTCAAGAAGTGAGACGGGAATGGAGGAATTGCCGATGTTGCGTTCTCTTGCAACTGGCGCGATCATGCCGTGTGGGGTGAGCGGGCCTTGGTCCTGCTGGCCGCCGGCAAATCGCCGCAAGGCGTGTTGGCCGAACTGCTCGCGGGAGACGACCAACCCGGCCTGCGGCAACTGGGCATCGTGAACATGGCCGGCAGTACCGCGCACCACAACCCCACCGACGCGCCGTCCGCCAGCCGCTACTGGGGCGCGGAAGCGGGGCGGTACTACTGCTGCCAAGGCAATACGCTTACCGGCCGCGAAGTCATCACGGCGATGGCCAAGGCGTACGAAGACACCCAGGGCAGTCTCGCTGATCGGCTGATGGCCGCCCTGGTCGCGGGCGATTGCGCCGGCGGCGATCATCGTGGCCGTCTGGCCGCGGGCATCCGCGTCGCCAAACGCGGCGTGGACGGGTACTGGCTGGAACTGTACACGGACAAGAGCCAGGACGCAGTGGTGGATCTGCTGCGGAAGTACGCGGAACTGCAACATGACGCCAAAGGCGCGTGGCGCGGCGGCCAGTTGCCGTTCCAGCATCCCTGCCCCGACCGGCCTGTGGCGCGTGCGCCCTAATCCTGCTGCTTGGGGTTAACACAGCAAAGCGGCATCGTTCCCGGCGAGGACTCGAACAGCAGCGAGTGCGGATCGCGGTCGTCGCGGTCCGGCAGCGGAACGATCGCTAGACGGGCCGATTTTCCCGGTGTCAACGAGCCGAAATCGGCGTCCACGCCCAGCGCGACCGCCCCGTTGATCGTCCCCATCCGCAAGACATCGGCGGAGGCCAGGCCGCCAAAGTGCTGGCGGATGTAGCACAGTTCTTCCCAGAGGCTGAGGTCCGGGTTGGAAGCCCGCGAGTCGGTGCCGATGGCGACGTTGACTCCCGCCGCCAACAGGGACGGCAAGGGATACGGCTCATGCCTGAAATACGCGTGCGTGCGCGGGCAGTAGACCACCGACATCCGAGCGGTCCGCGCCGCGAGAAACGCGATCTCGTCGGGAGCCAGGTAATTGCCGTGGACGACCAGGGCGCGGTGCGATTGAGCCATGATGCGCAGGTAATCCAGCGGCCGGCTTCCTCGCGGGATGGCATCGGGGTGCCAGGCATTGAAGGACTGCAGCATGGGCACCAACGGCCCGCTGCCCGATTGCAGCAATTCCAATTCCTCGCGGGTCTCGGCCAGGTGCATCGCCAAAGGCACACGAAACTGCCGGCACAGCGGGCACATCCTGGCCAGCAGTTCCGGGTGGACGGTGTAGGGCGCGTGGGGGCTCAAACCCGCGCGCCATTTCGTCTGCGCGGCGGCGCCGGCCGCGTGCTCGGCCGCCTGCGCCAGCAGAGGCTCGACGCGTTCCTGGGACAATCCCAGCAATTCCAGGAAGACGGTGCCGTCCACCGGGCGGGCCTGGAACGTCGCCTCCGGCCAGCCGGGCGGGGCGATTTCGCCCACCGCAACCGTGCCGGTCCGTTCGACTTCTCCCAGGCCCCGTTCAACAGCCCGGTATCGCAACTGCGGCCAATCGGCCGCGACGGACTGCGCTCGCCGCCGAGTCACGATCGAGGCGATCCAATCGGCAAAAGCGACGCCCGATTGTCCCAGTGGAGCCGACAAATCGCTGAATTCCAAATGCGTGTGCGCATTGATCAGGCCCGGCAACAAGGCGACGTTGCCCAAGTCGCGCAGCGGACTGCCGGACACGTTTTCCCCCACAGCGACGATGCGCTCGTCGGCCATCGTCAGCACGCCGTCCGGAATCGGAGGACCGTCCACGGGGAACAAGTAACGAGCTTTCAGAGCGAATGCGTGCATGGTGAGTTGTCAGTTGTCAGTTGTCAATTGTCAATTGTCAGTGATCGGTAATCGGTGATCGGTGACCGGTGGCATTCGCCCAACATCTCGCATCCCTCATCCCTCATCCCGCATCCCTCATCCCGCATCTCGCATCCCGCATCTCGTATCCCGTATCCCGCATCCCGCATCCCGTATCTCGCATCCATCATCCTTTCCCCCGGTACCACACGCGGACGATCTGGTGCCAGAAGCTGGGGGAATCGCCACTGATGCCCAGCGATCCGTCCGTGGAACCTTCCTCGTAGCGGCTCCAGATATTCGGCAGCACGACGGTCTCGACGTGCATGACGTCGATCTCTTGCTCTTCGATCCAGCGATTGGCTGCAGCCACGGCCTCGACGAAGGTTTCGTATTCGCCGACCTTGAAGAACGCCGGTGCCGAGAGCATTTTTGGGACAAAGTCACGGAACTGGATCATGCCGGCTTTCCTTCTTCGCGGTAGAGTCCTTGCGTCCAGATATACATCTCGACCGCTCGCGGCGTTTGGTAGCGGATGCTGCGGCCGGCGGCGACGGCCTGGCGGATGGCGGTGCTGCTGAAATCAACCAGCGGCATTTGCACCTGGTGACGCTGGATCTCTCGCAGTCGGGCGGCGGAAACCATATCCGCCAGCTCGCCGAAATCCGGTTCCGGCGTGTCGCGGCGGCGGACCACCACGGGCACGGCCAAGGAACAAATGCGGGCCGCCTCGCGCCACGTCGGCAGATCGCGGAGCGAATCGGCGCCCATCAGAAAAAACAGCTCGTCCTGCGGTTGCTGTTCCCACAGCGCCGTCAACGTATCGACCGTGTACGTCACCCCGCCGCGCCGGATCTCCAGTTCCGAAACGAGAAAGGCCGCGTGGCCGGCGATCGCCAACCGCAGCATCTCCACTCGCCGTTCGGCAGGCGTCAAATGCCACTGCTGTTTGTGCGGCGGAATGGACGCGGGCAGAAACAGCACCTGGTCCAACCGGCATTGCTCGCGGCAGGTTTCCGCCAGCAACAAATGGCCGTAATGGACCGGATCAAACGTACCGCCGAAGATGCCCACGCGCATGGCTCGTCTGCCCCAAGTTCGATTTGTCTGGTATGGTAACAGAATCATGGGCAAGCAACAACAATCCCTGTTTCAGACGGATGCCCCGGCCTGGGAAATCGACGACGAGGCGGAGGCTTGTGTCGCCACGGTCGTCTTTTCCGAGGCGCCCCACGGCCCCTACGATTACGCCGTTCCCGACCGGCTGCGAGCGGCCGTGTCGCCGGGCCGCCGCGTCCGCGTGCCGCTGGGCCGCGGCGACCGGACGATGCTCGCCTATTGTGTCAGACTGGAACATCGCAGCACTGGCGGGCGACCGCTCAAGGACGTCTGCGGGATCGTCGACGACCGCCCGCTGCTCACCCCGCAAATGTTGCGGCTGACCGAATGGATGGCGGACTACTACTTGTGCCCGTGGGGCGTCGTCCTGGACGCCGTGGTGCCGGCGGGTGTGCGGGGTCAAGCCGGTACGCGAGCCGTGACGCTGCTCCGCGTGCCGACCAACGTGGCCGCCAAACTGAGCCAGCTGGAGTTGCCGCCCAAGCAGCTGTTGGCGCTCAGGATTCTGGCCGCTTCGCCTCAGCCGCTCACGCCTCAGCAGCTGGCGCGGGCCGCACGCTGTACGCTGGCGCCGATCGCCCGGTTGCGGGCGCTGAAGCTGGTTGCGGAGGAGGCCAAGCGAGTTCACAAGGACGATCTGGAAGACCTGCCGCAGACCCGCGAGCCGCGACACGACTTGAACGCCGACCAGCAGCGGGCGCTGGACCGCATGCTGCAGGCACTGAACTCGGGGCGGCACCAGACGCTGCTGATTCACGGCGTCACCGGCAGCGGCAAGACGGAGGTCTACATCCGGGCGATCGAAGAGATGATCGCGTTCGGAAGGCAAGCGATCGTGCTGGTGCCGGAAATCAGCCTCACGCCGCAAACCTGCCAGCGCTTCCGTGCGCGCTTTGACCGAGTGGCCGTGCTGCACAGCCACCTAAGCGACGCCGAACGGCACTGGCACTGGCTGCGGATCGCCGGCGGCGAAGTCCAAGTGGTGGTGGGTGCCCGCAGCGCGGTCTTTGCGCCTACGCCGCACCTGGGCATGATCGTCCTGGACGAAGAGCACGACGGCTCGTTCAAGCAGGACACCGCCCCGCGCTACCACGCTCGCGATGTGGCCCTGTGGCGGGCCCGCGCCGAAAACGTCCCCCTGGTCCTGGGCTCCGCCACGCCGGCCCTGGACAGCTGGCAGCGGGCCCAAGCCGGTGAGTTCGAACTGCTTGAAATGCCTCGCCGAGTCCTGGACCGGCCGCTGCCGGACGTGACGGTCGTCGATCTGCGGGTAGCCGCCAAGGGCTACTATCACGGCGGGGCGATCAGCCGCCAGCTGCTGCAGGCCATGCACCGGGCCCTGAAAGAGGACGGGCAGATCATCCTGCTGCTGAACCGCCGCGGCTATGCGACGACCATCCAGTGCCCCGGCTGTGGGCACGTCATCCGCTGTCCCGATTGCGACATTGCGCTGACCCACCATCGCGAACATGACAGGGCTCTGTGCCACTACTGCGACTACACGATCGCCGCCCCCACCCTTTGCCCCAACTGCGGCTCGGCCGGCATCCGTTACGCCGGGCTGGGCACGCAGAAACTCGAGCAGGAGGTGCGAGCGCGGTTCCCGCACGCGCCGTGCCTGAGGATGGATTCGGACAGCATGCAGCGGCCGGGCAGCCACGAACAGGCGCTGGCTCGCTTTCGCGCCGGCGAGATCAAGATCCTGTTGGGCACGCAGATGATCGCCAAGGGGCTGGACTTCCCCAACGTCACGCTGGTCGGCGTGATCAACGCCGATACGGCGTTGCACTTTCCGGATTTCCGGGCCGCGGAACGCACCTTTCAACTGGTGACACAAGTGGCCGGACGCACGGGCCGGGGAGACAAGGGCGGGTTGGTGCTGGTCCAGACGTTCAGCCCGGAACACCCCGCCATCCAGGCTGCCGCCCGCCACGACTTTGCCGCCTTTGCCCAGCAGGAATTGCCCGTCCGCGCCGAGTTCCATTATCCGCCCGTGGCGGCTATGATCCGTTTGATCGTCCGGGGCACGGCGGAGATGGCGGCCGAGCATTTTGCCGAACACGCGGTCGCCAAGCTGCGCGAGGCCGCGGCGACCGGCGCGGACGTCCGCATCCTCGGCCCGGCGCCGGCGCCGATCGCCAAACTGCGCGGCTGGTTCCGCTTTCACGCCCTGCTGCAAGATCCGGATCGGGACCGATTGCGGGAGGTGGTGCGGAAGGCCACGGCCGAACTGAAACCACCGGAAGAAATCCAATGGGTCGTGGATGTGGATCCGTTGGTTCTGCTGTGAGCGATCCGGAATCTGAGATCAGAAGAATGAACATTCCACGTCGATGCAGCACGGATGGCCAAGCCGGGGCACGGATGACAGCTGGGCTCGTTTTCTCAGCCGTGCCCGGCTTTGCCATCCGTGCTATCGAGCCCTGTTTTTGTCATTTGGATTCTGGGTTTCGTACTTGTTTCGAGTTTCAGATTTCGTGCTTCGAGTTTTTTACACCCAAAGGTGCCACCATGAAAGCGCCCTCCTGGGAATCCTCCTGCTGTTGACCAAGCAGGGTTCGATCGTTGCCGATCCCAAGTTCGCCAACGCGGCAGAAGGCGATTTCCAACTCGCCTCGGACTCGCCGGCGCTGAAGTTGGGCTTCCAGCCGTTCGACTACCGCGAGGCGGGCGTGTACGGCGATGCGGCCTGGCGAGCCAAGGCGAACGACGTGACGTACCCTCCGCTGGAAATCATCCCCGAACCGCCTTCGCCTTGAGTTGCGGGGCGAGCGAAGCGGCGGGACCGTGACGCGATCGGCGCCCGGGACAAAAAAGCCCGGCTGTTTCGTAACAGCCGGGCTTCTCGCTACGCTATCGGTGCCGATCAAGTCTTTTTCAACTGCACTTGCACGTTGTTTTCGCCCTCCTTGACTTCGATCTTGATGTCGGTCGCGGCCTCGTTCCAGTACTTGTCCGGCACCGCCTCGTCGATTTTCACCGGCTTCGGTTCGTCTGACGCGGCCCCGGCTTTGGGAGCAAGATAGACCGTGTAGGTATCTACCGGCAACGGGGCGGGCAACTGAAACGTGCCGCCGGCCTGAATGTCCGCCGATCCCCCCTGGCCCGAATTCATGCTGAGGAACACGACCGCCGCGTCGGCATACGGCTGACCGTCCAGCGTGACGGTGCCCTGCACCATACCCACCGGCTTGGACGAACCGCAGCCGAGGCAGGTGACCAGGGCGACGCAGAGCAGGGCTAGAGCGAGGCGATTCGGCCCACGTTGGAGCGAAAACGAGAATCTAAACATACAAATCCCTTTCACGGGAAAAAGGCTTGAAAGGCTTGAGTCTATGGTTCGAACGGGTCCGGCCGCGCAGCCCGATTTGGGACCGCGCGCACGGCTTGCCATTCTTACGGCGGATCAATACGTCCCGACAGGCTCGCCATCGTAACGGCAGGCCAACCGCTTGAGGTCCGTGAAGTCGATGTCGCTGGAAATGAATCGGACCGAGCCATCGACCAGCACAACATTGATTCCCCCGGGGTGCTCCGAGTTCCAGTGCGTGTTGTTGCGATACATCGCTTCCGTTGCGCCCGCCTGGACGATCTGCGAGTTCGGCGCAAAGCGGACGCAACTCGTGCCGGTTTGCCAGAGGTCTGTGCAACCGGAAGGATGGCCGACCCACCGGGGATGCCGAGTGCCGTACCAGGCACCATAGTAGTTCGACGTGAGGTTCTGCAGGACGACCAACCCCGATTGCTCTGCCACCATGATGGTGTTGGCCGTCCCATCGGTGACATCGTGCAGACCGTATGTCTCGTTCGCCACCAACACGCCGTTGTTGCAGGACCAGCCATGCCCGCAGTCCTGTGTTCCGCGATTCGGATCCAATCCGGGAATCGGCCGGGCGGCACCTTGGTTGCCCACGTAGGTAACGTTCATCGCGTCGACGTTATTGAGGCCGCCCGTTTTTGGCAACACCGAAGAAGGGCAGCGATAGGCGGGCAAGACCAGATTTCGCAGCACTTCGTTTCCCAGCAGCGGTGTTGTGGACGCACCGCCGGCCATGAAATGCGATTCAGTCATGCCCCCGGAGAACGTCAACTGCTGGTAAATGGCCGACTGTTCCATGAACGGCAGAATCAACGCTCGCCAATTGGTTCCATTGGAGGGCCACGTCTCGCGCAGGTTGAACGATCCGTAGGGAAGGATGCGGTACGTGTCGTGATAGTTGTGCAAGGCGATACCGATCTGTTTCATGTTGTTGACGCATTGCGTCCGCCGCGCCGCCTCGCGCGCGGCCTGGATCGCGGGCAAGAGCAGCGCCACCAGGATCCCGATAATCGCGATCACCACCAACAATTCCACCAAAGTAAAAGCCCGATGTCGTCCGGGTTGCATAGAACACCTCTCGAAAAAATAAGGAAAACAGGATTACGAGAC
>CAZAQY010000121.1:0-23419 GCA_964486845.1 uncultured Pirellulaceae bacterium | reverse complement strand
TTCTGATCAAAGCGGTCGATTCCGCCAATACGCCGTTGGGGCAAATCGTGGACGCGATCCTGCGCTATCGGGCCCTGATCGATAGCGAGGCCGCGATGGCGGAACCGACGGAGCAATGGTTGCGGGTATCGCTGACCGACGCCGAGTGGGCCGCGATCGAAGCGGCGGCGGCCAGGCAGCCCCGCGCCCCGTGGCTGGACAACCGCTCGCGCGTGCTGCCCACCTGGGCGGGCATCCTGGAAGCGGGCGTCGAGCACGACGATCACCGTTTCCGTCGCGCGGCCTATGTCCGCGTGGGCTACGGCATCGGCCACGAGCACCAGGATTCGCTCGACCTGCAAGTCGCCGCACACGGGCTGCCGATGACGATCGACGGCGGCCAGCGGCGGGGATATACCATCCCGACCGACTCGGCCGGTTTTGTCCACAACACGGTGCTGGTTGACAGCGCCGAAGCGTACCGGCATTCGTGGATCCGGGCCTTGGCCGACCATGCCGGAGCCCGCTATCTGGAGGCCGCGGCGGCGCCGCCCAGCGGCGTCCAACTGTTCCGCCGCCAAGTGGCCCTCGTCGACGTGGATGAAGGCCAGGGTTCGCAGCGTCTGTCCGTCGCGCAGCAAATGCTTGATGCCGAATTGCCCAAAGACGTGACGACCGCCAACTCGTACGTGTTCGACGTGTTCCGCGTGGGCGGCGGCCGGCAACTGACGTATGGCTTCCACGGACCGCTGAACGACGACTTCGCCTGGAATGCCGCCAACGTCCAGTCGGGACTACAGGCATTGCCGGAGGAGGCCGAACTGCTGGCCAAATTTCGGCTGATGCCCGAACTGAACGCCGTGGGCAATGCGCCGGCAACGTTCGAGGCTACCTGGCGCATGGCCTTGGATGTGGACGGGCCGGGAATGGGCGAAAAGGAAATGGCGGGCGCGAATTTCGTCCCGGACGGCCCGCGCAAGTTCACCCGCTTACACCTGCTGGGGCTTTGCGACGCTCGAGCCTTGCGCGGCGAAGTCGTGTGCCGGCAGTGGAAGTATCAGTTCAGCCATGTGATGGTCCGAAAATCGCCGCGGGAGAATGCCTTGGGCGACGTGTTCGTCGGGCTGATCGAACCCTACGCGGGCGAGCCCTTCATCGCCGAGCGCCGCGAACTGGCTGTGGCGAACAACGAATCGGACGCACACCGCGCGGTGGCCGTGGAAGTCCGCACGCGTAACGGCCATCGGGACGTCTGCTTTGCCGACGGACGCCCCGACCAAGTGCGCACCATCAAGTGTGCCACGGCCTACTTGTTGGCCGTGCCTGACGTTTCGCCTGATCAACACCCCACCGGCTCCGAGGCCGGCCTGACCGTGGCCGGCGAATTTGCGTTCTACTCGACGGATGCCGGCGGGCTGCGGCAAGCGACGCTGGTGGGCGGACGGTGTTTGGAAACCGCCGACATGCGGCTCGTTCCCGCCGCCGCGGAGCGAACGGGCCGAGTGGTCCGCGCCGATTACCTGAGCAAGCGTCTGTGGATCGATCAGCCGTGGCCGGCTCGCCGCACGCCGGCCGCCTTCGAGATCGGGGTGCCCGGTCACCAGACAACCTACACCGCGTCGGGAGTGGACACCGTCGAAAGCGGCAGCGTGCTGACGCTGGATCGCGGCGCCGACTACTTCCGCAGCCAGATTGCGGAAATCGACGCGGCCGAGGGCGTAGTGACGACGACTCTGCGGCCGCTGGTGGAACAGGTGGATCACGACCGCGACGGCTGGGTCGCCTCGGACGACGAACAGAAGACGTTTTGGCGGGCCAAGTACCTGGGCAACCGCCGCTTTGCGCTGACCGGCCCTGCCGTCAACCAAGCGGCGTTCGGCTCGGCCGCTGTCCTGCGAATCTGGGAATGCGGCGCCGGCGACCGCGTGCGGCAGAGCACGTCCGTTTCCTTGCGACGCGTGGCACGCGGGTCGTTCGAGTTGCAAACCGATGTTCAAGTTCAGCTGGACCTGCGCGGCCGCAAGATGGAAATTACGCTGGGCGACAAACCGGCCGTCATCCCCGCCGCGACGGAGCGGGGCGGTTGGCTGCGCGCCGAGCTTTCGCCCAGCGACGCGCCATACCGGGTGCGGGTTGTGGACTGAGTCAGAAAGAAGAGGGCCGACAGAAAAATGAGGTGACAGAAAAATACAGGGAACGGAGCTGCCGAGAAGTCAAAGCCGGCGCCAATCTGGCGGTGTACATGAAGTGGCAGAACGTCGGCTCGGCCCCCTGCTACCGGCCTTACCGTCTGGCGTACCGTCTGAGTGCTGACGGCGGTGCCGTGCGGACGATCCCCCGCGAGATTACCGTGAACCGCTGGCTGCCCGGTTCCATCGAGCTGTTCACCGATGAATTCCTTCGCGAACCGCCGGAATTGCCGCCCGGCAAAATCGACTCGATGGTGTGGGATCGCGCCCGCGTTCCCGGCGACTTGCCTGCGGGGACGTACACCCTGTCGATCGCCGTGGTCGAACCGGGATCAGTCAAGCCGGCGGTCCAACCGGGCATCAAGGGACGAGCGGCCGATGGCTGGTACCCGCTGAGCAGTTTGACGGTCCTGGCGATCCAGGACTCGACAGGAACGCAGCATTAGCGCCGCCGGAA
This sequence comes from uncultured Pirellulaceae bacterium, assembly GCA_964486845.1. Classification (GTDB taxonomy): domain Bacteria; phylum Planctomycetota; class Planctomycetia; order Pirellulales; family Pirellulaceae; genus Anammoximicrobium. Next base: position 20,794 of record CAZAQY010000121.1, on the reverse strand, counting down.
CTCGTCAGCCTGCACGGTACCACACCCGCTGCTTTACTCATCTCTGCGGTGACGGCTGCCAGTTCATGAAACTGCGCCAGGCCGATGCCGGCGGCGGGGCCGCCGGAGTAGACGTCCACGTACCGGTCTTCAGGGTTCAGGCCAAAACGTTCGTAGATCGCCCGGTCCATGAACCGTTTGATGTCGTCCTCGATCACCGTCGCAAGATCAAAATGGACCTGAAAGAAATCGCCCTGCCCGGCCGCATTGATCCGCACGGCGATAGCGTTCTCGCCGAAAACGCGTTTCAGCATCGCCTCAATCAAATCGATCAGCGCCAGCCCGCGGAAGAAAGTGGAGCCCTCCATCAAGTGCAACTGCGTATTTTCCGCTTCCGCGCGACTCAAGGCAGCGTCATCCAGTCCCTTGTTGAAGTTGAACGGTTTTGCGCCGAACCGCACCAGCCACTCTTCCATCAAGGCGGGCCCTGATAACTTCGTTTCCCAGTCCAGGGGACACATCATCTCCTCGCGGTCCGGCAGGACGTCCGCAGCGATATCAAAACTCCGGTCGCCCAGTTGGGAACGCGAGATGTACTCGATCCAAGAAGCGTCCGGATGAGTCAGCAGATAAAGGTTTTTCGCCTCTTCGCCGTACAGATACGCGACCATCGCCCGCAGCGGCACGCCCTCCTCCCTGACCACCGCGCCGTTCTCGTCGGTCCTCATGAACACCGGCTGTTGCCATCCGTCAAACAAGGCGGATAACGTCCTGTCCGCCTCCGCCTCGGCTTCAGATTGACCCAGCCCCTTGTGTTCCCTGAGTTGCTCGACGTACCAATCCCTGTTCCCACCCACTCGGGCGCGCAAATCGGCGAACGGAGCACAGAGGGGAAGCTGCCTGAGATACCCATAGACCTTTTTCAGATTTTCAGGAGCCAGGAGACCGTCGCTCACCAAGTCCTCCTCGATTTCCTGGAACAGGTCGCGGTCGAGCGGAAGTCGCAACAGGATCGCGGCAATCTCTGCGGCTTTGCCGGTCATTTTCCGCACAGCCCCGCTTGTCAACTTCCCCCTCGGCGACGGCTGCGGCGCGTACACGCCGTTGGACCACGCCGCGGTCTGTGTGTCGCGCGTGACGGAGAACGGAAACAGCACGTCACAATTGCGATTGCTGACGTCAAACGTCGTGATCGTCCGGTAACGCTCCCTGGGGTTCGACGAGATCAGCAGGCTTTCGCCAGCCTGCCCTTTCTGGATGGCTGTCTGGTCCAGCGAGCCGGCTTTGACGCCCGTTCCGTATTCCGCTTGGCAGGCCACATCGACGATCGTGTCGTCCGACAGCCCCAGGCGATAGAACGCATTGACCGCGTTCAGCACGGCCACGGTCACCGCCGAGGAACTGCTGAACCCTCCTCTCGGGATATCCCCGTTGATGCAAACCCTCAGTCCGCGGAAATGCTCCCGGCCGAGGGCCTGCTGCACGCGATGCCCCTCGGAGCCGCTGCGCAACGTGCGCAAGGATGCAATCGCATTCGCCACCAGCGCGACCGTGCGCCTCATATTGACCGCCACTTTGTCGCTCGGATATCCGAGGGATGCCAGAATGTCTCGTGTCATCGCGCATCCAAAGCCTTCATAATCCGACCAGGTCGTGACGTCCGAGCCGGGATACATGGCCGGCGAGTCGGCCGCGATCCAGTTTCTGGTCTCCCGGAATTCAGGGTTTTCCGAGTCAACATAGATCCGGTTGTCGCCGGTGGCCTGCACCAGCACGGCGATCTGCTCTCTGGCCAGCGCCCCCGCCGCGCCCGTCGGCTCCTGTAACGCAGGACCGAAGAAGCGGCCCATATCCGGGTGCATCATCAAGCGGCGCAAACGGCCTCCGGCAATCCCGACGCCGATCGGCCGCTGAGGGTCGAACCCCAAACCGATCGCCCAGGCGGCGAGTTCATCGAGCTGCTCGGCAACCGCGCGGGTCTGGCCCGCAGGACGCCTGGCGACCACCGTCGCCGCGTGCGGGCACGGCGGCGGCTGCAGATCAACGGCGCGGGCGTAGATCACGTCAAAGAAACGCGGGTGCGCCAACAAGGGGCCTCCCTTCGCAGCGTCTTCCTGCTCAGGCCCGGTATCCGGCACGATCTCTCGGGCCGCAGACAGCAGCGCGGGCCTGGCGTTCGCCTCGAGGAAGACGGCGCCCAGCCGGATGTTCCCGTCTCGATCCGCATCCGCGTCCAGCACGAAATCCAAGCCCGCGATGCCTTGGATTTGCAACGCCTCCGCAGCCCGGCAGGCGGACGCCTTGGTTGCTGAAACGGCATCATGGATCATCGCCTGCAGCGATGCGGGGTCCAGGCATGCGCGAAGCGGTTTGCCATTCCATTCCAGCCTTGCGAGGACCTTGTTGATGTCCTCCGTTGTGGCTCCTGTTTCGTGCGAGACGATCGCGCCACCGGGTTTTCCGGCGATTCGGGCAAGCCCCGTATCGGCTCGGAATCCATCGGGAGTCTCGCACACGTTGATGCGCACGACCACGCGTTTGCCGCCGTCGTAGGTAACATTGCCTCTCTCTTCCTCTGCGACCGCCTCCAGGCCTGTCTGCCGAATGGCCTCCAAGTGTTGCATCGCCGCGGAAAGCTCCTGGCCTTCGCAGATCTTCCCGTCCGCCAGCGGCAGGCGGAACGATCGAACGAGCCGGCCTTCGGTCCCGTAGTCGGGTTTGATCACCACGCTGACCGTCTTGGCTCCCTTGACCGCGACACCGCGTTTTTCGAGTACCGCGCGGACAAGAACCTCCAAGGACGTTTTGCGCGTGGATGCTTCCGCCTGCTGTCTGCAATCAATCCGCTCGTAGAGCGGTTGATCGACAACGCCGGCGCAGCAGGCATGCGTCAGCGACTTCGAGTCGAGCGTCGCAGCGACCTCAGAGGGGTTGATGACGGGTACGCCGGCGGTTTCGAACAAGTCCGAAAGCGCGTGGTGCGTTTCTCGTTCCGTTGCCGTGTCCAGGCCAAAAATGCCCGCCGCTTGCAGGCGGACGGGAGTGGCAAAAGCCACTTTCCGCACCGGACCTCCGGCGTCTACGACCAACGCCTCCTTGGCCGCCTTCCCATCAGGCGTGAGCCAATCCTTGCGGACGCCAAGGAAGTTCAGCCCTCGGCTCTGGCCGAAATGACGGTCGGCATCCATTTGGAAGGCCGCGACCGTGTCGGCAAAAGCGGTTTCGCTGTCTTCAAAAATGAGGCCACAGCTTTTCCAGTTGCCCAGCAAGGTCTCGGCCCGAGCGTCGTCCAGGGGTTCCGCGGCCACACGCATCGCCATCCCCTCTTCGCCCCTCTGGAGGCACTGGTAGACCAGGCAGGCGATCGTCTCGCGGTACGAAGGACTGGACAGCAGAGCCGTGAGTTGAACGCCTTCCGCCAGTTCGAGCCGCTCGCGGAGAACGCCGGCCAGTGGCTGCTGAGACAGAAACGCACGCACGGCGCGGAACACCTCATCTCGGCTCAGGGACTGCGCCGTTTCCCGGTTCTTGTCGTGCGACGCAAACAGACTTTCTGCGGCCGCGTAGCTCAAGACGAGTCCCATGTCGTCTGGACGAAATGCGTATTTCGCGTCTTGGTTCAAGTCCTCGCGCGCCCGAGCCGCGCCCTGCTCAACGAAACTTGCCAACGTGCCGGGCTCGGCGGCCGCTTTCTCGGTGAACAAAGCGTCGCCCAGCCCGTGATATTCGACGGTAGGGCCGGGAGTGGTCTTGGGAGAGACGTCACGGGGGAAAGAACGAGGGAAGACGCCCGCCTCTTTGAATTGCTTTGCCCGCTCGCCAAGCGGCCTGAAGATGCCCAGCACGCCCTCCCCGCCCCTGCGGGGATCCAACTTCTGTAACTCCAGATCGTACAGCCGCCAAAGCCCCGCGCCGGGGTTGAACTCAATGATCATGCCTAACAGGCATGAGACGCGGAACTTCGCGCGCTGCGACTCGCTCATTTTCGAAACGTCTCGGTCATAAAGTTCCCTTTCTCGAACCTCGCCGCCGGCCGTCTCGAAAATCGCGAGCGGCGCAGCCTTGCCGTCTGGTCCCGTTCGCGGAATCGCCTTGCCGTCCCTGTCGAACAACTCGACGGCCGTCGGCATCCCTTCCGAATCCGCCAGGGGCAGCAGCGTCAGATTGCCCCAGTCATCGAGGCGGATGTTGCCCTGCTCGTCACGGGCGACGACATAGCGGTAGTTTCTCTTGTCGTCCCCCAGGTACATCGGCATGCCGTCGTCCATCGCGTAGTGGATGTCCAGAGGCAACTGCCCGGCCGTCTCCAAATAGGAGCCCAGGAACTGGACCAGCGGCGTTGCCATCTGTCCGTAGTCGGCTGCCAAGGCGGCCAGGAAGTCCCTGCCTTGGTCATCCAGGCCGAATAACCCTTCCACCCAGCCGCTCAGAAACGCCTCTAATCGTCCCCGCGCCGCCGCCCACTCGCCATGCGCCTCGGTGAACTTCTCGGCCAGGGCGCCGCATCGACCGCGCAGGAAAGAAGCGAGATGGTCCTGTAATCTGCTCCCAAAGCGCTGGTTGACCACCAGGTACTCCCTCAACACTCGCGGCCAGTGCGCGCGCAAGTAGCGCCGCCGGGCGGCCATCGCTTCGTAAAACGCGGTCTCCAGCGCTCGCCGCAGCGGTTCCCGGAACTCGAGATTGACAATTTCCTCACGGAAGACGTCCAGAGTGCTTCCCGGACGGGCGGCGTTGCCGATGGCCTCGCCGCTGATGACGCAGATCCGGTGGGAGGTGCTTTGGGGACTGCGAAACTCCTCGTCCGTGCCCCGGCTGAGGATATAGCGAAAATACCCGAACAGCCGGGTTTGGGGGTCAAGGTCCAGCGACGTGGATTGCCCGCGTCTGGCTCTCCTGGAAACGATGTTCTCGAGAAAGCTGTGCGTGTAGAGCATTCGGATGTGCGAGTACACGAGCCCTTGGACGACGACGTTGTCCTTCTTCGAGGTTTCGTAAATGAGATTTGCCAGGTGGTGCAGGTTGAGCATCCCTTCGGACGCATCCGCCGGGGGGCTGCCATCGAGAGCCGCTCGGATCTCTTTCTGGATCTCTTCCGCGGTAGCCTTCTGGCTGCCGTAAAACTTGAGGACGCCCTGGTCGCGGCTGGTTCTGCTCAGAATCGGCAGCACCTCGCAACCGCGGCCCCCCGACTCCTTTTCCGGTTTCTCGATGATCTCCGTCACAAACGGGTATTTCTCCAGCATGGCCCAGAGTTTGTTCCGGATCTGTGTTTCTACGACGCGGCGCACCTCGATATCCGACGGCTGCCGGCTCAGTCGTTGGGCCAGCGTTTGCAGGGCCGCCTGTTCGGCGCGCCGGGTGTCGTCCATGCTCCACGTGAAGCCGGCCGGGGCGGCGACCGCGGTCCCGGCGAGGACCTCCGGAACGGCACTCTTCAAGTAAGTCAGCGCCTCGGCGCCGATCGGTTGGATCAAGGCGACTGTCGCGTGGTCGATATCGCCGCGCAATGGTTGCGAAAAATGGAAAAACGCGCCGTGGGCGATCACGGCCTCTCCGTCGCGAATCTCCCCGCCGGGGCTCTGCGCCTCCTGTGGCTCCGCGAACGACACGGCGACCAGAACGCCCTGCGGGGGAACCCTGGCGGCGATCCTGCCGGCCTTGCCGGCGTCCACGCCGCCGGCCAGCAGCAGTCGCCGGTAGCGTTCGCCCGACACGTACATCAAGGCATCTCTGGCCCTCAGGAACGTTCTGCCGCAACGGGCATCGTGGCGCATCTCCGGAAAGGGACAGAGCATGAAATTGTAACCGTCCCTCTCCAACGCGGCGCCCTGTTCCAGGGCGACGAGCATGGTGGTGTTGCCATACGGATAGATGCTGAGGAGATTAGCGCACGTCCCTTCCTCGCCGGCATCCAACACGGCGGGAGGCACATCGAGGAAGATCTCGGGGACTCCATTCAAGGTCGAAGGATGGTTCAGATTCGTCAACTCGCGCATCATCGCCACGCAGTCGCGGAGCCGGGCGTAGCTGAACCAGAACCTTTCCGGGTCTGTGTCGACGTTGACGCCGATCCCCATGCGCCAGGCCTGCGGGTGCTCGCCGTCGCGGACATCTCCCAACCAAACGTTTTGATACTCCGGCGTCTTGTCCGCCAGCGCCGTCCGCTGGACGACGTCCTTTCGCACTCGCCCGTAAAGCCAACGGTGGCGGTCGCAGGCCAACTGGAATTTCTCGCCGCGGGTGAACCATCGTTCGAGGATGCCGTCGCTCAGGCCGGGTTGCAGCAGGAAGGGCAGATAGTCGAAGTGGTGGACATTCATCGTCTGGTCGAAGAACGTGAAGAGTCCGTTGGCCGCTGCTTCCCTTTCTTGCCCCGTACCCGCCAAGTCAATCTCGTATTCGACCGAGAGCAACAGCGAGATATCCAACAATTCGCCCACCTTGCCGATACCCACGAAGGTTTCTCGATCCGCATCGCTCATGGTGTCGCGGGTCAGCCCCAGGCCGGCCAGTCGCTCGCCGGCAAGCTCGACAAGGCGGATCAAGTCTTTGACGACGGCTTCCTTGTGCGTCGCCGGGTCGATAACGTCGCTTCCCAAGTAGGAAAGCAGATGGTCCCGCATCGCCCGTCTCTCTTGGAGACGCTCGGACTCGGCGGTGAGGGGGATTACGCTGTCGATGGCCCGCAGGCCGGCCACCTGCGTCCAGTAGAGCAGCCCGCTGAACTGTCCCTGGCTGATGCTCGCCTCATACGGGCGCTCAACACCAGGTGATGCGCCGATGGCGGCGAGGGCCTTGTCGCAGGCGGCATTCAGACCAAGCGGATGGTCCTCCGGTTTGCATTTCTGCTCCGCGATGAGGGCGTTGGTGGCAGCGCGGCGCTGGTTGATCATCAGCTCCTTACGCGTCTTCCGGTCGCGTTCCTGCCGGCGGCCCAACGCTGCCGCGCGCGTTTCTCCTTCGGTTTTCCCGACCGTGATCCCGCCTCCCGTCTTCTGGGCGAACTCCTTGTCTTCTTTCGCTTCGTAGCGGGGTCTCAGAAAGACCGCCAGGGCCTTGTCGGTATCGACTGCCATCAAGGCCGGCGGCAGCACGGCCTCGGGCGCATTCCGTCCGATCGAGTTGACCGCCTCCGTGAACGTCCTGCGGAATACGGCAAACTGCTCCGGGCTCATGAGCCCGTTCAGCAGATAACGGCCTCCGAGCGCGAGCCAGGTCGCGAAATCAAGCCGCTCCAGAGGCAAGCCCGCCTTGACATTTGTCAGGCACAACGACATGGACTCAAGAAACGGATTCAGCTTGCCTGTCTCGCGCCCGCCGAAACGCAGCAGGAGCGAGATCCGCTCGGCCTTCTTCTCCGACCGCACGCCGGCCGCCAGTTCTTCGTAGACGGCCCGCGCCCCGGTATGGTCGCCGGTCGCGGCTCCGGTGCAGAGCGCGTCATAGAGCCGCTGAGCCTGGGACCGCTCCTTTTCCATTTCGTTCCGCCACCGCTCGATATCCTTCTTGCCCAGGCCAAGACAGCCGTACACCGCAGTCTCGTCGAGGGCAAAGAGTTCCTTGACCTTGTATTCGGCAACGATGTTCCTGACCGCAGCCGCGCGCGGCCGAGCGCCGACCTGGCCGTCACACAAGACGAAAAGCCCGTCGGGGTTGGCTCGGCGGGCCCGCCCGACGAATTCGGGCAGATTGTCGATCAAGTCGAGAAACTCCGGATCGCCGACCGTCGCGACATGAACGTCGCAGCCTTGCACCGCTTCCGCGTAACTCGTGATGACCTCGCCCTGCTCCAGCGCCACCAGGTGCAGCAGTCGCGTCAACTCCGGGTCCTGCCGTATCGCGTCTTTGACCTCATCGGGTACTGGCCACAACCAGAACTTCTCGGCCCATTCCCGGTTGCCGCAAAAAGCCGCCAGCTGGTCTTCGGAGATCCCCAGCCGGGCAAGCCGGGCCTTGGCCTGATGGATGAACTGGCCGACGGGGACCTCTTGCCGCGCCGCGATGAGATCGTTGGCGGTGACCGTCCCCGCGATCCTGATGCAGCCGGGCACGACGGCTTGTCGGCGAATCTGCTCGGCGGCCCGCCGGCCTTCCGGGTCCAGTTCGCGCAGAATCTGCTCGTCTTTTCCAGACAGAATCAGCATCAGATCGGCCGCCGCCGAGAGCCGGGCGTCGGTAATCGGCCGATTTTCTCCCTTTTCCGTCCTGCTGCCCGCCTTGTACGGTCCGCCCATCTGCACGGTCAGATCGGCGTCGTTTTCTTTGCAGGGCCGGCCCGCTTGTCGGCATCGCTGCCGCGCCTCGGCCACAAGGTCCGTCATCAACTTGACCGTGCGGTACGGACCAAAACGGTTGACCTGTTCCAGACCGTGCAGCTTCTTATTGACCCAGGCGGCCATGGAAAAGAGCAGTTGGCGGGTCTTGAGTTCCTCCTCGGTCATCGTGATTCCCCACTCCTGCAGCGCCTTGGCGATCCGAGGAGCCGAGGCCAGCACGGCGGCGTTCAACGCGGGCAGGGCCTTGTCCATGCGCGAGACAAATGCGGCGTCGCCCAGGGCGGAGAAAAACGTGTGGTAGTTGCCGGCGAAGAACTCCGCCGCTTTGCGGTGCCAATCGCAAGCATCGGCCGCCTCCAGCTGCAGGCTTTCCCGCAACATGCCGACAAAGCTGTTGCGTTTCACGCGATACTCCCGCGCCGGAGCCTGCTCTTCAAAACTCTCCTCAACGAGCTGCTCGAAGGCGGCGTTTTCGCCGCACGGGGCGAACGCCATCAACATCTTCTTGGCAGCCTCTCTGTTGGTCGGCGCGACCATGACCGCATAGATCAGGAAGAACTCCTTGGGGACACAGAAGCCGCGGTAGCTCATCCCCGTGGGCAACACAATCCTGTCGCCGCGCAGGTTGGAGAAGCGCATGTACATTTCCTGGTCGCCCATCATGAGCGCATCGATGTTCATGCCCTCGCCAAGACTCAGATAGAAAACGCCGCCGCGGGTGAAGAAATTCTCGCGGGCCTTGAAGAATTCGCCCATGGCGGTGGCCGGGAACTGGACGGTGCCGGGCAGATTGAAAAGATCGTACAAGGCGCTTCCCCGGTTCAAGGTCGTTGGATCGTTCGCGGTCACGACCTTGCCGATGGCTTCCACGGAGTGCCGCTCGCCCTCGCCCAGATCAACTCGGCTCGGCGTGTACAGCATGCCGAACTTGCGGTACGGCCCGTCCGCCTCGTACCTGTATTTCGGCTGGTTCAGCAGATTCGCAACCGCGTCCGCGCCGGCGGGGTCCTGCGCGCTGTCGGCCTGGAGGGACTTCAGGTATTCGGAGACGATCTCCTGCCGCGCGGTGTAGGCCGCCAGCGGTCCCGCGTGCAGGCGGTTGTAGACGAGCGCCCCGATGTGACCGGTGCCGCCCACCTCGCCCTCCAAATGGTACTTTGCGACGACTGCCTTTCTGGCCAGGGACATCAGTACGGCGTCCCGTTCGGCCTTGACTTGCAGGCGGTCCTCGTCGGCGATCAGCGGGGCAAGCCCGCGATCCGTGACGTCTCGCGGATCAATGAGGCTGCGGAGCACCGTTTGTTTTGGCAGGCGCCGTCTCTTGCAGAGGGCCTCGACCGCCTTGCCCAGACGGGTGTTGTTCTGAGCATCGTAATTGCTGACAGCCCAGGCATTGGCCTCGCATTCCAGACGCCGGCGCTGGCGCTTGTCCTTCAGGTACTCCTGCACGAGAGCGGGTTCTTTCCCAGCGTGCGCGGGGTCGCCGGCGGCGTGCCTCTCCCGCTCTTCATATTCCGCGATGGCGCAGATGCGGGCGGCCTCGATAGACACCGTCGGGTATTGCGCGGCAAACCGCGGGGCGAGATCGATGATCTCCTTTTCGTCGGCGGGATCGCGGCCTTCTTTCACCATCATCTCGAACAGATCGCCCTGCAGGCCGAGTTCGCGAACCACGCGCCAGGCGGCGTGGCCCATCCGCTGGCTGTATTGGCGGACCCGTTCCCTGACGCGGCCTTCGAGGTTGTTGTCGCGGCAGAACAGGTACAGCGACAACCCCGTTTCCAGCCAGGTCTTGAGGTAGGTCGTCGTCTCGCCGGGGCCGAGTGTCGTCAGGTTGTGAAAACACGGCAGTTCTCGCCGCCGCAAGAAGGCCCGGCCCTGCATTTCGGCGTGCGTGCGGGACAGGTCCAACGCGGGGCCGTTCACCAGCGCCAGTGCCTGCGCTCTTGTCTGCCGGCCGGTTTCATCCGCCTGCGCCGCCGGTTCGCAGAAGGCGGCCACCAGGTTTGCTTCGCTTCGGTTTGTCCGCAGCACCCTCGCCAGCGCCGCAACTCGTTCGACCCCGTGGGCGACGGAGTAACGGCCGACCTCCTCCTCCAGATTCCGGTAGCTCGCCGCAACGAGCGTTGCCAACGCCTCGACCGTATCCGCCAAGCCCTTGTGCCGCAGCATCAAGCGGATCGCCTCTTCGCGGCTCGCGTCCGCGTCCTGGCCGCGTTTCCTTAGCGCTTCGGCAACCTCGTCGATCTGGGCCGTCAGGCCCATGCGGGTGGCAAGGATGCCGCGCGCGATGGCGGCATGTTCCGAGTGCATCACGTCTTCGATGTTCGCCGCAATGGCTTCGGAATTTCCCTTGAACGCAATCTCGAGGATGTCCCTCTGGCACCCGGCGGACACTTCATAATTGTCCCCCGGCAGGTCGACAATCTCGTACCAAGCGTAAGCGGGCAGGGCCTGGACCCAGTGCGATACGCGCGCCAGCCAGGGCGCCAACGTCGCCGTCACGTGCAGGCTGGCCCCGCCGGAGTTCAAGAGACTGCGGAAGTCGCTGGTCTCGCCAAGGAACGGGTCCAGCAATTCGTTCAAGAGGTACAAGTTCAGCGTCTCGGCCGGCATCAGACGCTGCATCTCGACATTCCACACCGCGCGCGAGGATGGCAGCCGTTGGGCCCGAAGCTCCAGTTGCTGAAAGACCGCCGCGGTGAACGTATCGACCGCGTCTCGCAGGGCCGCCAGGTCCCGCTGGAGCGTCTCATACGTTCCGCCGGTTCTGTTACCGCCGCGCTCGCCCGCCGGAGGCTCTTGGTGCTCGGCCTCGGCGATGAAAACATCCTTGTTCTTGCGCGCCACCGCACGCGCCGTCCGCGCCGCTTCGCCGCAGAATGCGTCCAGCGCCTCCTCGAACTCCAGGATCGCGCCCTGCAACTGGGGCAGCGAGACCTGCGGGTCGGTGACCAGGTTGGCCAAACGTGAAAGCGGAGCGCCCGCCGCCTGCCAGCGATCCTCCAAGCGGCGCAGTTCCGGCGTGCGGACCTCGGTGAAGCGCTGCGCGAGGAAAGAACGGTAGATCTCGCCCAAGGGCTCCCGCAGTCCGGCGGTGGGCACGACCTCGGCCGCGGCCATCAAGAGTTGCTCCACCAGTCCCGCGCGGCCGAGGAATCCCATGACCAGCTCGACGCCGTTCTCCTGCATCTCCGCCGCTACGCGGACCGCAGCGAGTTCTTCCACCGTCTTGCTGTAGGTCCTCGAAATCGTCCGGTGCGCGATTTCCCGCAACCCTGCCACGCCGAGTTCGTTCAGTCGCGGCCGGCCCGTTTCGTCGAGAACTTCGTCTTCCAACTCGCGATGGGCATAAGCCCGCTCGACCCGCTCCAGTTTTGCGATCAGGGCGGCCTGGTGCCTTTTGGCCGGTTCGGCGGCGCCTGCGCCCTTGGTCAAGAAGCGGGCAAAGTCGCCCGCGTTGTCGATGATTCTCTCGCCGGCAGGACCACGCGTCCCAAGGACGGACAGGAGCTGTTCCTGTCCCGCGCCGAGTCCTTCATAGAAGGTCAGCAAGTTCAGCAGCGCGTCTTGCTGCGAAAGTCCGGAGAGAAGATAGAAGTGGTGTACCAGACCCAGCGCAAACAGTAGCGTCAGGCCCTCCCGATTCTGTCCGGCGCACAACGCTGCGGGCGCGTCCGTATCCAATACCAGCTTCCGCCTCCTCGACTCGATCTCGTCCAGCACGCTGCCGGCGGACAAGTTCATCAGGCGGTCGTGGTCATTCCGGTATTCCGTTTCCCACGTGAGGTCCTGATCGCGGAGGGAGACCCTGCACAGGGCATCCTTGACAACAGGCAGGGAGTCTTGGTGTTCGGTAAGCCATGCCAAGGCCCGCTCGACCAGGCCGCTTGCCGCCTGGGCGTCAGGCACGGGGGCGGGAGAGCCGGCACTCGATGGCGTGCCTTGCGCGGTGACGCGCACGCGGCCTTGGCGGTCGGCCCGCAGCGTCAAGAAACCGGTTGCCACCAACTCGCCGGTGCCGCGCCGAGGCACCTCGATGCCCTTCTTCCGGATATCTTCGGCGAGGACGCGCGCCTGCTGCTCGCCGTAGAATGGAATCAGCATCCGGGCGAGCTTGTCTGCGGCCGCAGGAATCATCAACGGCAGCGTGCCCTGGCTGGGCACCGTGAAATCCCGCGGTACCACGCCGCCGGGGCCTCCTCGGTTTGCATCGCGGTTGGTGCGATGCTCCTTCTGCGGCCGCGTCTGGAGGGCAGAATTGCTCGGCATAGCTTCGTCCTCCCTGAAGGGTGCGAAGGCGGATCTCGTGAACCGTTCGGCGATCGTTGGCCCGGCGACCGTGTGGCTCTCGGCACGCCGGGGTCAAGTTGTCAGCCAGCCGTCAACCGCCGCTCACGGGCGGGACGCAGGTGAGGTCGGCGCCGGGCGCGATCGGCGTGTCTTCCCTGGCGTAGTCCGAGTCGAGGGCGAACAGGGCGCGCCGCACCAACTCGGCCAAGGCCGGGTGTTGCTCGGCGATCGCGCGGCGCAAATGGGCGACCGTGGCCCCGTCCGGCAGGTCGACTTGAATTTGATCCTGCCCGGCCAGTTGCCGCGCCAGGGCAAAGACTTTGATGCTCGCTTTCATGTCACGGTTAGCTCTTCGCTGCGAGAGGTCAGCAGGGCTGCCACTTCGGGCATCAGGTTGTAGGCCAATGCCAGGAGCTTGATCGGGTGGATGGTGGGCTTCGAGGTGCCCTGTTCCATCTGGATTTTGCACGCGCTGCACTCGGTCACACCGGCCTGCAGTTCCGGGTTGCGGAGATCGGAGATCAGGCCCCAGCCGGCCCGTAGACTGGAGCGGTAGTTCTGCCGCCTCAGCCCGAACGTGCCCGCCATGCCGGAACAACCGCGTTCGATCCGCTGCAGCGTCAAGCCGGGGATCAGCCGCAGCAAGTCCTCGCCGGGGCTGCCCACCTGCAGCGCCTTCAGATGGCAAGGCAGGTGGTAGCCCAGCGTGGCGTTCAGCGGCCGCAAGTCCAGCTCCAGCTTGCCAGCCTGGTGCAGGCGCCAAAGGTACGTGCAGGCTTCGCAGGTGTTCTCCGCCACCAGCCGCGCCTCTTCCTCGTCGAACAGGTTGGGATACTCCTGTTTCAGGCACAGCGCGGCCGCCGGTTCGGTGGCCACGATCGTGTATCCCTGCCGCACGGCATCGGCCAGGATGGCCAGATTGTGAGCCGCCAGCTTGCGAGCGATATCCACGGCGCCGATCGAGACGGCGGCCATGCCCGACTGGACCTGGCGCGGGTGTACGTACACCGCCACGCCGTTGTGCTTGAGGACGGCCACCAGAGCCTGTGCCAACTGCGTGTCGTGGCGGTTGGCGTACAGGTCGACGAAGTACAACACCTTGTTGCCAGACCGCCGGCTGGGGCGATCCAGCCGGCGCCGATGCGCGATCTGCAGAAAGCTGCGGCCCTCGATCCGCGGCAGTTTGCGGCCCTGAGCGATGCCGGCGGTTTTCTCCAGCAGCCAGCGCATCCGCCGGTTGCGGAGGGCCCAATTGGCCAGCGAACTGAACACCGAACCCCAGGCGGCCAGCACATCCAGGCGGGCGATGCACCAGTCCGACAACTTCAAGCCGTTGTTGGCGACGTACTGGGCCTTGGTCTCCAGCACCAGCTTCGGAATGTCGACCAAGGCCGGACACTCGAAACGGCACTGGTGGCAGTTGACACACAAGTCGGCGATCGCCTTCAACTCCTCGGCCTGCAGCCCGCCGGGATCGAGCCGGCCGGTCAAGATGGCCCGCAGCAAGTTCGCCTTGGCCCGCGGCGAAGCTTCTTCCCGCGGGGCGAAGCGAAAGATGGGGCACATTCGCTCTTCGGGCCCCTGCGTCCGGCAGCGGCCGCAGCCGTTGCAGGCCCGCGTGGCGCGGGAAATGTCCTCCCATTTCCACGCCAGTTCCAGCTCGACTAGGGACGTGGCCGGTGCGGGAGAGGCGGGGGGGGCCGGCGCCGCCTCAACCCCTGCGGCGGACGTTGCCGTCGCGCCGGCCGCAGGCATCTGAGTCGGGATCGGCGGACGCAGGTTCTTGGTCAGCGGCTGCGGGAACTCCGCGATGACCTTGCCGGGATTCAAGATGTTTTGGGGATCGAAAATGCGTTTGACCTCGCGGAACACTTCGTACAGCGGCCCCACCTGCCGGCGCAGGAACCAGGTGCGGCTGAGTCCCAACGAGTGCTCGCCGCTGATCGTGCCGCCCACGCTCAACACTTCCTCGTACAGGTCCGCAGCCAGCTCCTGCATCAACCGCTGGTGATCGGGGTTCCCCAAGTCCAAGAACGGCCGCAAGTGCAGCTGACCGTGTCCGATGTGGGCAAACATCGGGGCGGTCACGGCGTGCTTCTTGAACACGTTCTGCATGCGGACCAAAAAATCGGGCAGGGTCTCCGGCGGCACCGCGATGTCCTCGATAAAGGGCAATGCCTGGGTCGTGCCCTTCAAGCGGTACAGCGTGGTGGCCACGCGCCGCGACAGCCGCCAGTAGAAGTTGCGCTCCTCCTTTTCCATCGTCACGCGGGCGTCGAACGCAAGGTGCCGCTCCCGTGTCAACCGGCCGACGAGTTCTTTCAGCCGCTGCCCCACCTCGTAGGCGTCGTCGCCGGATTGCTCGACCAGCAACATGGCCTCCGCCTCCGCAGGGATCAGCAGCTCGTACCGCACGTCCATCTCCCGCGCGATGGTCAGCAACCGCCGATCCATGAGGTCGCAGGTCGCCACGTGGTAGTCCGCAATTTCCAGCGCTCCCCGCGCCGCCGATTCCAGGCGATCGAAGAACAGCAGCGTCAGCCCGCGATGCTTGGGACGCGGCACCGTCCGCACCGTGGCCTCGGTGATGATCGCCAGCGTGCCCTCGGAACCCACCAACAGACGGGCCAAATCCAGCCGGTCCTCCGCCAGCACGTCGGCCAGTTGGTAGCCGCAGCGATTGACCAGACTTTTGGGCTGGTGCTGGGCGATCAGTCTCTGTTCCCTGGTCAGTAGCTCCGCCAGGCGGCGGACCAGTTGCTGCCGCTGGGGATTCGTCCGTTCGCCCTCGGCGTCGGCAATTGCGTGCCGGCCGACTTCCATCACTTGGCCGTCCGCCAAGACGATCTGCAGGCTCTCCACGTGGTCTCGCGCCGAGCCATAGTGGGGCCAGTGGGTACCGGAGGCGTCGACGGCCAGCACGCTGCCCATCGTGGTTACACTCCGCGTCGCCGGATCGGGGCCAAACAGGCGGCCGTGGCGGTCCAATTGGCGATTCAAATTGGCGAGAATCACGCCCGGCTGAATTCGCACCGTGTCGCGGTCCACGTTGAGGACTCGGCGCATGCTGTGCGAGAAATCCAAAACCAGGCCGGGACCCAGGGAATCGCCGGCCAAGCCCGTCCCCGATCCGCGCGGATGGATCGGGATGCCCTTCTCCGCCGCGTACTGGACACAGGCCACGACGTCCGCGACGCTGCGCGGCCGAACCACGCCCAGCGGCCGGATTTCGTAAATGCTGGCGTCCGTGGCGTACAACTGCAGGAAGACGTCGTCGCAACGCACTTCGCCGGCCACCAGGCCGCGCAGGTCCGCCTGAATTCTCTCGCGATCGGGGTCCATAAATGCCTTACACCGTATACGAAATCTCGACGGAAACCAGTTGCGAGCCCAACTCCCCCAACCACAACGCCGCCATTGTAACGCCCAGCAGCAATCCGCTGGAGGCCAGATCGGCCAGTGCCAGCCCCATCCCCGCCCCGCCCGTGACGAGCCGGAGTAGGAACTGAAGGAAAGGAGACGGCATAGACAGATTCCCCTTGCACCCGAACTCGTCGAGGCGGCTTCCCACAGACCAGCGTAGCTCCCGGCGCGTGCTGCCGCAAGTATCCGTTTCGGCAGTTGCGGGCCATGCGCCGCCGTTCGGATTTGGCGGGCTTCAGTCTTTGCGGCGGCCTTCGCGGCGGCGGTCGATTTCTTTGAGTGTGATCTTGCGAAGGCGGAGTTGCTTGGGGGTGATCTCGACCAACTCGTCCTCTTCGATGTACTCCAGGGCGGCTTCCAGCGAAAAACGACGGGGCGGCTTGAGGAGGATGTTCTCGTCGCTGCCGGCGGCGCGGATGTTGGTCAGTTTCTTTTCCTTCGTGGGATTCACCGCCATGTCGTTGTCGCGGCTGTTCTCGCCCACGATCATGCCTTCGTAGATTTCGTCGCCCGGAGCCACGAACAAGTCGGACCGCTGTTGCAAGGTATTCAAGGCGTACGCCACCGCGCGGCCGGCGGTCATCGACACCAGGACTCCGTTGCTGCGCCGCGGCACGTCGCCCTCCAGCGGCCGATACGCCTCGAAGCGATGGTGCATGATCGCCTCGCCCTGCGTGGCGTTCAAGAGCTTGGTGCGCAAGCCGATCAGGCCCCGCGCCGGGATGGAAAACATCAAGTAGGTGTAGTTGTGGCTGCCGTCCATTTTGGAGAGCACTCCCCGCCGTTCGCCCACGAATTCCATCACCGGCCCCAGCTTGTCCGCCGGCACTTCGACGATCAGGCTCTCGAAAGGCTCCTCCTTGACGCCGTTCCGCTCGTGCAGAATCACGTGCGGCTTGCCGACCGACAGTTCGTAGCCTTCGCGCCGCATGGTCTCGATCAGCACGCTCAAGTGCAACACGCCGCGGCCGGACACGCGGAACCCCTCGCTGTCCTCCAGCGGTTCGACGCGGAGCGCGACGTTGCGCTCCCGTTCCCGGTACAGCCGCTCGCGCAGCTGGCGGGAGGTGACGTACTTGCCGTCGCGCCCCGCAAAGGGCGAGTTGTTGATCGTGAAGACCATCTCCAGCGTAGGCTCGTCGACCGACAGCCGCGGCATGGGACGAGGATGATCGGGGTGGCAGATCGTGTCGCCGATTTCTACGTCTTCCAGGCCGACGATCGCCACGACGTCGCCGGCCGTCGCTTGCTCGACCTGCACGCGGCCCAGATTTTCGAACACGTACAGCGTCACGATGCGAGCCGTCGACGTCTTGTCACCCGCCTGCAGCAGGGCGACGGCCTGGCCCTGCCGCATCGTGCCCGCCTGGATGCGGCCGATGGCGATCCGGCCGACGTACTCGGACCAGTCCAGGGTGGTGACCAGCATCTGCAGCGGCGCGTCCGGCTCGACGTCCGGTCCGGGGATCTCCTGCAGCACCAAGTCCAGCAGCGGGCGCATGGAATCGCCTCGATGCACGGGCGCCTCCGTGGCATAGCCCTCGCGGGCCGTAGTGAAGATAAAGGGAAACTCCTGCAGGTGGTGGCCGCCTTCGAGTTCCATCAGCAGGTCGAAGGCTTCGTCCAGGACCTCAAACGGCCGCGCGTCGGGCCGATCGATCTTGTTGACCAAGATGATCGGCTTCAGGCCGCACTGCAGCGCCTTGGTCAGCACGAACCGGGTCTGAGGCATCACGCCTTCGGCGGCGTCGATCAGCACCAGCGCACCGTCGGCCATGCGCAGGACGCGTTCCACCTCGCCGCCGAAATCCGCGTGCCCGGGCGTGTCGATGATGTTGATCTTGACGCCCTGGTACGGCAGCGCGATGTTCTTGGCCAGGATCGTGATGCCGCGCTCCCGCTCCAGTTCGTTGCTGTCCAGGATGCAATCGCCCACGAGCTGGCTGTCGCGGAACTGGCCGCTCTGCCGCAACAGGCAGTCGACCAGCGAGGTCTTGCCGTGATCGACGTGGGCGATGATGACGATGTTCCGAAGGTCTTCGCGCCGCATAGATTACTTCTTGGCCTTCGGGAACAGCGGACCGCCGTATTGGGCGGCGGCGCCCAGCTCCTCTTCGATCCGCAGCAATTGGTTGTACTTGGCAATCCGGTCGCTGCGGGAGGCCGAGCCGGTCTTGATCTGGCAGGTGGCCAAGGCCACGGCCAGGTCGGCGATCGTGGAGTCTTCGGTTTCGCCGCTGCGATGGCTGGTGACGCTGCTGTAGCCGTTGCGGCCCGCCAGCTGGATCGCTTCGATCGTCTCGGTCAGCGTGCCGATCTGGTTGACTTTGATCAGAATGCTGTTGGCGATGCCCTGATCGATGCCCCGCTGCAGCCGCTCGGTGTTGGTGACGAACAGATCGTCGCCCACCAGTTGGACCTGGCCGCCCAGTCTGTCGGTCAGCAGCTTCCAGCCGGACCAGTCGTCCTCGGCACAGCCGTCCTCGATCGAGCAGATCGGGTATTTCGCGGCCCAGTCGGCCAGGAATTCGACCATCGCCGCCGAATCGATCGCTTTGCCGTCGATCGTGTACAGGCCCTTGCCGGCGTCGTAGAATTCGGTCGAGGCGCAGTCCAGGGCGATAAAGACCTGCTGGCCCGCCTTGTAGCCGGCCTTGTCGATGGCTTCCATGATCAGGTCCAACGCTTCCACATTGCTGCCCAGGTCCGGCGCGAACCCGCCTTCGTCGCCCACGGACGTGTTCAGCTTGCGGGAACTGAGCACCTTCTTCAGGTTGTGGAACACCTCGACGCCGCAACGCAGCGCGTCGCTGAAGCGATCGAATCCCAGCGGCATGACCATGAATTCCTGGACGTCCACCGAATTGTCGGCGTGCTGGCCGCCGTTGACGATGTTCATCATCGGGGCGGGCAGGACGCGGGCGTTGCAGCCGCCCAAGTAGCGGTACAGGGGCTGGCTGGTAAAGTTCGCAGCGGCTTTGGCCACGGCCAGCGACACGCCCAGAATGGCGTTGGCCCCTAGGTTCTTCTTGTTCGGCGTGCCGTCCATCTCGATCATCTTGCGGTCCAGACCGACCTGATCCAGCGCGTCCATGCCCTCCAATTCGGGAGCAATTGTCTTGTTGATGTTGTCCACGGCCTTGCTCACGCCCTTGCCCAAGAAGACCTTCTTGTCCCCGTCACGCAACTCCCAAGCTTCGTGGGCGCCCGTGCTAGCACCGCTGGGAACCGCCGCTCGGCCGAACGACCCATCGACCAACGTAACTTCGACCTCGACGGTGGGATTTCCGCGGCTATCCAAGACCTGACGACCATGAATTTCGGCAATGGCGCTCATCGTGTATCCTTTCGTAGAACTCGATAGACTGGACTGCATCGTAAAGACTGCATCGTAAATGCCCGCGCAGGAGTTTGGGGGGCCAGACGCCCCGGCTTTTCCAAAAAGCCGGGCTTCTTTTCCTCGGAAAACCCTTGGGCAAAGGTGTATTGTGAACGATTGTCGCCGAGTTGACTAGGAGGCATGCGGAAAGGGTGAAGGCGCTGCGTCAGAACCAGAAACCCTGATCTTTCACCTGATCTTTCACCTAATCTCTTCCTGCCAGTCTGGGAGACTAGGTGAAAGATCAGGTGAGAGATTAAGGTGCTGTCGGTCCAGACACGCCGCTTTTACAGATTGGCATCATATGCTCTTTGCGGACCTCCGAATCGGTGACGTGCGAATTGGCTTCCCCGTCGTGCAGGCCGCACTCTCCGGGTACAGCGATTGGCCGATGCGCATCGTCGCGCGGCGGTTAGGGGCCCCGTACGCGCTGTGCGAAGTGATGCTGGACCAGTTCCTGCTGACGGTCAAACTGCGGAAGCGAACGCGGCACTTCCTGTACCTGACGGACGACGATCACCCGGTGGGCGGCCAGTTGATGGGGGCCGAGCCTGAACAGTTTGCCACGGGCGCGACGCGGTTGGTACAGGCCGGCTTTGATGTGATCGACATCAACTTCGGCTGCCCCGTGAGGAAGGTCTTGGGCCGCTGCCGGGGCGGGTTTCATTTGAGCCAGCCGGACGTGGCCCTGGAGATCATTCGCCGCACCCGCGACGTGGTGCCGCCGGCAATCCCGGTAACGGTCAAGATGCGGCGAGGCATCGACGATACGGCGGAGAGCCGCGACAAGTTCTTCGCGATCTTGGACGGCGCCTTTGCGTCCGGTGTAGCCGCCGCAACGGTCCATGCCAGGACGGTGCATCAGCGCTACGACGGGCCCAGCCAGTGGGCCTTCCTGGCCGAGGTCAAACGGCACGTGGGCAGCCGGACCGTGCTGGGCAGCGGGGACTTGTTCTCCGCGGCAAGTTGCCTGGAGATGATCCAACATACCGGCGTGGACGCCGTGACGGTGGCCCGCGGCGCGATCGGCAATCCGTGGATCTTCCGGGACGCGCGAGAACTGGCTGCCGGACGCCCGCTGCCCCCGCCACCCTCCCTGCACGAACAGCGGGAGGTGATCCGAGAGCACTATCGGCTGGCCGAAGAACTCTACGGCAGCAAGCGCTGCGGCCCGCTGATGAGGAAATTCGGCATCAAGTACTCGGCGCTGCACCCGCAACACGAACTGGTTCGCACGGCCTTTATCGACATTCGCTCGCGTCACGACTGGGACCACGTCCTGGAGCGATGGTACGCGGAGGATCTTGCGGGAGTAAGGCCCGCCGGGCAAGGAACAGAAATTCCCTGCGAAGCGCAGCAGCGGTGACTGGAACGACTTCTGCGGTCCCAGACAGCGATCCTCGTTACATTAACCAGATGTCAGGCCAGTATCGGGCGTGGA
>CAZAQY010000120.1:0-23571 GCA_964486845.1 uncultured Pirellulaceae bacterium | reverse complement strand
CTACAGTAATTAACGAGGAGGTAACTGTCTCAGTCATATTGGCACAGAGGGGACAACCGACAAGATTCGCAAATGCCTCACTAGCGATCTTGTCCTGCAACAGGTACTCGAGCCCGCGAGTACACAATACCTCGCCTTGCCTTGAGAAGACACTGAACTGTGCCAGGTGAGTAAGAAGTCGTCGCATCTCATCCTCCATTCAGAAGACCCTAAAACAAAAAATGGCGTTGTACAACTAATAGGCGACGCGCGTCCGTCGCGGATTCAGGAACGCTTCCGGTGCCGCCGAACCATGCCGACATACACCGCGCCCCCGTCGACCGTGACGACTCTCGTCCAACGCCGCCAGCAGTTGGCGGAATCCTCCAACCCGCTTGTTGCCTTCTCCGCCGACTCAGGATGAACCAGGCTCGCCCGGCGGGGCACGATTTCTGGCACGGCCGGGCCGGTTTACCCGATGTGCCGCTGCAGGAATGCCGCCAGCCCATCGAACTCCCATTCGTCGTCCGTGCATTTGGGACGGCATTGGAACTTCCAGTCCGTTCCGACGAGCGCGGAGAAAACGAATACGTTCTCGACGCCCTCGTGCGTCAAGTCCTGCCAGATCGCACCGCTGGGCTCGTCCGTGGCAACAATCCACTGGAACTTGCTCACTTGGCAGTTGGGGCCGATGCCCGAGACCAAGTCGACCAATTTCGCCACGATGGCGTCGCCAATTGCGTACGCCTGCTGGTTATACGACGGAACCACCGTGATGAAAACGACCCGCCGCGGGTAGTATTCCTTGTTTTGGTACTGCAACTTGCCATCCGCCATTGAATTCTCCCCCCCGTTCTGTCGCTGAACATTCCGCAACCCCGGTCCGGCGCCGACGCCTTCGGATCATTTTCTCAGATGTTGGCGTCCCTTGCTGATTGCTCGTTCGTGATGCGACCATTCATTCGCCTGACACGTGACACGTTTGGTCCATGTGTGGCGGAATTTTTTGCTGAACCGTCGGTCGCAGCGATTTTTCTTTCGGAGATTTCCGTGATCGCCACCGAGTCTTGCGTCCGACTTGCACTTGCGTCCTGCGACGACCCAATATCCCGCGATCGTAACGCGTGGAGCTACCAAATCAGAGGGGACAGGCTAGAAAGTGAGCGGTTTTCCGGACAATTCGTGCTCCGGCCGGCATAGAGAACCTGATACCGATGTTCTTCAGCAGGCCCTGTGCCAGTCAGGCGAGAATGTGGTAAGCTGCTGCGATGACCGAACCACAGAGCCCTATTACTTCCGAACGGCCGCAACGGCCGGGAAAGACCCGAACCTGGTGGCACCCGCTGCTGGCACGGTTGCTGGACTACGAGTTGGCTACGGCTTACGCCGTGTGGGACGAGGTGCTCGTCGGCAGGCTGCCGTTGCGGGTCGATATTCTCCTGATTCGCCGGCAAGAGGGGCAGTTGCCCGAAACCAGCCGGCGCGATCTGTCCGTGTTGGTGCCGCTCTTGAACCGCTTCACGCTGATCGAAACGCGGACAGCCGATCCCATCGCTGGTGAGCCGAGTTTTCCTGAACGAGCACGAGCGTATAATAGAACAATTGACGCGAACGGGCCACGGAATGCTGCTGTGCTATATGCTGCAGCAGATCGAACAGTTTCGCAGTTTGGGCGAGGAGTTTGTGATGCAGCACGCAGACACGCAATACATGAGCGACTTGGAGGAGGAACTGCAGACGGCAGTCTTGGAGACGATTCCGGTCCAGAAACGACTACAGAGGCTGCCTGCGGAAGAGCGTCTGCGGGGGCTGTCGTCGGATGAGGTTCTTCGGGGTTTCACGCCGGAGGAGTTTGCCCGCGGCCTGAGCGAGGAGCAGGTCGCACGGCTCCGGAAAGAACTGGACCGACGGCAGGGCAAATGAATCGCGGCTACCCGCGACCTCGTTGCGGACCGACCAATCCCGCCGGACGTGGCTGTCGGGTATGACGGCGGCGTGCTGCGAGTCGCGCGGGACAAGGAGCGTTCGAACGGTTTGGTCGGATTCCAGTCTAGAGAGCAGTTCTCCCACGGAAGCGGCACACTTATTCCCATGCCCGGCTTTTCCTTGACCAACGTGCATCTGTCGTGTTTCGTTGCCAGCTATGCGGTGGCGTTGGTGCTGGAGTTGTCCCGGCTGCTGCTGCGGATGCCGGCTCGGATCGTGGGGACGCTGGGTTTCACCGCAGCCGGTATCTTTGCTCAGACCATTTACATCGTGCTCCGCAGCAGCCCCGATCCGCGGCAAGCCCCGCCGCTGTCCAGCTGGTTCGATTGGCTATTGCTGGCCGCTTGGGGCGTCGCGGTGGCGTATTTGATCCTGTCGTTGCGCCGGCCCCAGGCCGCCGCGGGGGTCTTCATGCTGCCCCTGGTGCTGGTGTTGATCGCCGTCGCTTCGCTGTTTCGCGAGGCGGAGCCTTTCCGGCGCGACCAGGCGCTGTACGTTTGGGGAATCGTTCACGGCATGGCCCTGCTGCTGGGTTCCGTCATTGTCATGCTCGGTTTCATTGTCGGCGTGATGTACCTGGCACAGTCCTACCGGTTGAAGAAGAAGCTGCCGCCGCCACGCGGGCTGAAGCTGCCCAGCCTGGAATGGTTACAGCAGGCCAACAAGCGGGCGCTGGTGCTGTCCTCCTGGATCTTGGCCGCCGGGCTCCTGGCGGGAGTGGTGCTGTACCTGGTGCAAGACCGCAATCGCATGCCGTGGAACGATCCGGTGGTCTGGATTTCGGCGGTTCTGCTCCTCTGGCTGGCCGCCGTGCTGGTCTTCCAGTCGCAGTACAAGCCCGCCCAGCAGGGGCGCAAAGTCGCCTATCTGACCTTGGGCAGTTTCGTCGTCCTGACGCTCGTGCTGAGCATGGTGCTGCTGGTCCCTTCGCAGCATGCCAAAGACCAGTCCAACGCGTCCCGGCCTACCAGTGGAGCGGCGCCATGAAGTTCCAGCTGGTCGGCTGCAGCCACCACACCGCGCCGATTCAGGTCCGCGAGCGTTTGGCGTTCTCGGGCGACCAGACGCAGACGGCCCTGGCCGATCTCCGGCAGCGGTTTCCGGCCGCCGAGTCGGTGCTGGTTTCCACCTGCAACCGGGTCGAGGTCTACACGGCGGCGGAGAATCCGGCGCTGTGTCCGACGCATCACCAGCTGGTGGATTTCCTGGCGAGTTTTCATTGTCTGGACGCGATGGAGATCTTCGACGCCCTGTACGAACGCACGGGGGAGGATGCCGTCCGCCACTTGTTCATGGTCGCCTCCAGCCTGGACAGTATGGTCGTGGGGGAGGCGCAGATTCTGTCGCAGGTCAAACAGGCTTACGAGTTGGCTCGCGCGACACGCAACGCCGGGCCGCTGACCAACGCCGCGTTCCAAGCGGCGTTGCGGGTCGCCAAGCGCGTGGCCAACGAGACGGCGATCAACCAACGGCGGGTAAGTATTCCCAGCGTGGCGGTGGCGGATTTTGCCAAGGCGATCTTCGAGCATTTCGCGGACAAGCAGGTGCTGGTGATCGGAGCCGGCGAGATGGGTGAGGAGACCGTCCGCTACCTGATCGACGAGGGCGCGAGCCAGATCACCGTGGTGAACCGTCATGGGGAACGGGCGGAGGACCTGGCCACGCGCATCGGTGCGGCGGCTCGGCCGTGGGGCGATCTGCACTCGGCGCTGGTCGAGGCCGATCTGGTGATCTCGACCACAGGCGCGGCGGAGCCGATTCTGACCGCCGAGGCCTTTCGTGCGATCCATCATGCCCGCCACCAGCGGACGTTGTTCCTGCTGGACCTGGCCGTGCCCCACGATATCGAACCCGCCGTGGGCGATTTCCTGGGCGTGTACTTGTACTCGATCGACGACCTGAAACAAGCCTGCGAGGCCAACCGCCAGGAACGCGAGAAGGAGTGGCCCAAGGCGGAGCGGATTGTCGACGAGGAAACCGCCCGGTTCATGGCCGAATTGCACCACCGGGCGACCGGCCCGACGATCCAACGGTTGAAGGCTCGGGCGGACGAAGTCAAGGCCGACGAACTGCGCCGGTTGCTGAACAAGTTGGGCGAGTTGGACCCGCGGAGCCGCGACGAGATCGCGCGTTCGTTTGACCGGCTGGTGAACAAGCTGCTGCACCCGCCGCTGGAATCGCTGCGGGACGAAGCGCAAAGCGGCCCGTCGCAGGGGCTGCTGGAAGCGTTGAAAAGGCTCTTTCAGTTGAAAGACTAGTCCATGAAACACATCCTGGTAACCGGCGGTGCCGGATTCATCGGCTCGCACCTGACCGAAACCCTGCTCGCCCGCGGCGATCGCGTGATCGTGGTGGACGACGAGTCCACGGGCAGCTACGCCAATTTGGCGGCCGTACATCAGCATCCGCAACTGGAGTACATCCGCGGCGACATCGGGGATCCCGAATTGGCGGCGCGCGTCACGGCGCAGGTCGAGGAAGTCTACCATCTGGCCGCCGCCGTGGGCGTGGCCTTGATCGCCCGCCAGCCCATGGAGACCATCGAACGCAACATCTACCCGACCGAATTACTGTTGGACGCCCTGGTCCAGCGCTGGGGGCGCGGCGAGCGGGTAAAGTTCTTCCTGGCCAGCACCAGCGAAGTGTACGGCAAGAACCCCAAGCCCACTTGGACCGAGGAAGAGGATCTGGTCTTCGGCGCCACGACCAAGGCCCGCTGGTCCTACGGCGCGTCCAAGGCGATCGACGAATTCCTGGCGCTGGCCTGCTGGCGCCAGTACCAGTTGCCGGTCGTCATCGGCCGCTTTTTCAACGTGGTCGGCCCGCGCCAGAGCGGCGCGTACGGCATGGTGCTGCCGCGGTTCGTCGAGTCGGCTCTGGCGGGCCGTCCGTTGATCGTCCACGACGACGGCCGCCAGGTCCGCTGTTTCGCGCACGTCAGCGACGTCCTGGCCGCCGTCTTGGAATTGATGGACACACACGCCGCCTTGGGCCGCGTGTTCAATATCGGCAGCGACCAGCCGGTGTCGATCCTGGATCTGGCCCAGCAGGTCGTCCGGTTGGCCGGTTCGCGGTCGCCGATCCAATTCCAGAGCTACGCCGACGCCTACGATGAAGATTTCGAAGACGTCCGCCGCCGCGTCCCCGACCTGAGCCGCTTGCACCGCACCATCGGCCATCGCAACCGTTACGATTTGGAAGCCGTGATTGGCGCGGTCATCGCGCACCAGACCGGAGCGAGGTAGCCTTGGCGTCGTCTTTGGCTGTTCCGATCAAGGACTTTCGTCAGCCGCCGCTGCGAAGAACCGCTGGTCGATCTGCCGCCGGCCGCGGTCGGCGTAGTGGCGGACGAGTTCGCGACGCAGTTCGCGCACCGTCAGCTGGCCCTCGGTCCGCAGCTGGTACAGTTCTTGATGTTGCCGCCGGTAGTCTTGCACGCGGTCGATTTGTTCGGGGGTGTACTGCTCCGAGGATTTCGCGTCCAGCGGTCCGGTCAGCAGCGCGGGGAAGGCGGCCGCGAAGTCGTTCAGGTTCTCCTCGGCAATCTCGTCCAGCACTTCGATCACGGCGGCGGTGCGGGCTGCCGCTTCCAGATCCATGCGGGCGCTGACGTCATGGGCCCGTGCCAGGGCGTTGGCGACCCAGGGGACTTGCCGGGCCATCTTCGCCAGCTTTTCCCGCAACCGTTGAAACTCGTCCGGCGAGGGCCTGAGCGTCTTGCGGATCATGCCGTCGGCGAAATGGTCGAAAATCAGCTCCTGGACTTCCCGGCTCGGGTCGTACACCGGCTGGCGCCGCCCGGCGATCTTCAGGTGCGGCGAGAAGATGGCGCCGGTGGGCGAGAGGAAACCCCGGCCGAGCGACAATCCCAGCTGTTTCAAGTTGCTCGCCATGTTGCCGCCGGCCACCGATTCCGAGATGGGAAAGAACTCGTCGCGCGGCCGCGAGGTGGGCAGCGTGCAGGCCAGCAGGAAGCCGGCGCAGTAGGTGTGGATCAGCGCCCCCCGCAGCGGCTTGCCGCGCAGGCAGTCCACGCGG
This sequence comes from uncultured Pirellulaceae bacterium, assembly GCA_964486845.1. Classification (GTDB taxonomy): domain Bacteria; phylum Planctomycetota; class Planctomycetia; order Pirellulales; family Pirellulaceae; genus Anammoximicrobium. The sequence continues at coordinate 17,568 of CAZAQY010000120.1, read as the reverse complement.
CTGGTGTCGAATTGCAGATCGAACTGCGATTCGTTCCCGATCATGTCGGCGGCCGCTTGCCCCATCAGCCGGCCCACATCGGCGTCTTCGTGGCGGAGGAACACGTAGTGCAGCGTCCGCGTCAGAAAGGTATCTACGGTCGTGGCCGGAATCCGCGCCCCACGTTCCGGCAGGTCGACGATCACGAACCGGCGGATGCCGTCCTGGCCTCGCTCGACGGCCACCACGCCCACGTGCGTGAACAAGCCGGGCGACAGGTCCGTGAACAGGTTGTAGGGGGACGGATTGCGCATCAACAGCCAATCGCCCGGCCGCAGCTCCAGTGCGCCAAGCTTGAAGCTCTCCTCCTCGATGCCGCGCTCCATCCGCTGCTGGAGCCAGGCCAGCAGGTCCCGGCGGTAGCCGACCAGGTGCTCGGCCAATTGGGTTTCGTTGACCCGCGTCAGGATTTCGTGCAACTCCTCGGCCAGGATGGGCGGTTTCGATGCTTTTTCGCCGGTGCCGGGACGCGGCTCCTGGGGCAGTCCCAGCCGGCGGATCAACTCGGCACAAATCACGATCAGCGACGGATTCTTCTCTTGGCGCAGGAAGGCCGCGACGAAGGGCAGCAAGTCGTGATGACGCGTCGCCAGGATTAGGTTCAGCAGCTGGTATTTTTCCTGCGTGGTGTAGGGCTGCGCGCCGCTGTCGGCCGGCGGGTCGAACAGCATGTACGACATCACCTCCGCGCCGACGGCCGATTTCTTCTGCGCCAGCAAGTCCAGCAGGCGGTGAAACTGTTCCGGTTGGGAGTCCAGGTGATACGCGGCCACTTCGATCGCCTCCCGCAGTGCCGTGTACAGCCGGCCGGCCAAGTCGATCATCTGCGACGTCGAACGCAGGTACCACCGCAATTGCTCGTGCCGTTGGTCGCCCGCGGGCAGGCCGGCAAACTGAACTCGCAGCGCGAGGACTTGTTCCAGGGTTTGATTGACTTGGGATTGGACATCCAGCAGCCGGCTGATGGTCGCGAGGATTTCCGCCGGCGAGTCGGCGGGCAGCGGCTGCTCGGCAACCCAGCGCTGGACGTCGTCGGCCGCAGCGGCCAGGTCCTTGACCTGGGCCGCGGACATTTGTGCCGGGGATGACGGCGTGTGCGAGCGAAGTTCCGCAAGCGGATCCCGAGCCAAGGCCGGGGACAGGGCGCTCAGTCCCAGGATCAACCAGCCGATCATGGCCCCCGCGACGGGGATCGTGCTGCGCGGGGTGCGGGCGCCGTGCTCGCACCCAAGCTCAAACGCACAGAATTCCATTTTTGCAGGGAAGAGGCTCCGCACCGAGAACCGTGACGGCATTCCGAGCAGGGCAAGAACGCGCATAGCCAGACCGGCCTTCTTCCAAGATCACACGAACCAGGAAACCACCGCCAGGACGGCGACGACGATCAGCATAAAGCCGATGATCCAGACGGCCGTATGATAGGCGTGCCACAGAATGGGCTTGAGAAGCTCGTGCCGCGTCGCGCCGTACACCAGGCTGATGGCAATCACGATGGGGATAGCGTGCCACAGCATCTTCGTCGAGCTGGCAAGAAGCGGTTCGTACACGCGAGGGCTCCCGAAAAAGTGGAAAGGCAAGGCAGGACCACTTCCCTGCAATCCAGACTTTAACACGAGCATGCCGCCGGAAACAAGAGCCGCTGCGAATTTCGCCGGCCTCTGACAAAAGCAGCCGGCAGATGCTATCATACGTCCCCGCTTCGTGTACCACTGCCAGGAGGCATGACCGTGAATCATTTTTCCGACCGACTGCTGGCTGCCGTCCGGCGCCGCCGGAACCCAGTGCTGGTGGGGCTGGATCCGCGGGCTGACAGTCTGCCCCAGGGGCTCCGCGTCCCCCACGCCGAGGGCGGCCGCGCCGTGGCGGATGCCTACCGCAAGTTCTGTTGCGGCGTGATCGACGTGGTGGCCCCGCTGGTGCCGATCGTCAAACCGCAAGCGGCCTTTTTCGAAGAACTCGGCCCCCGCGGCATGTTGGCGCTGGGCGATGTGATCGGCTATGCCCGCGACCGGGGATTGCTGGTACTGTTGGACGGCAAGCGGAACGACATCGGATCGACGGCCACGGCGTACGCCCAGGGCTATCTGGGCCCGCCGCCGGCAAGTCCGTGGGGCGCGGACGCCTTGACGGTCAGTCCCTATTTGGGCGGCGACAGCCTGGAGCCGTTCGTCCAGGTGGCCAAACAGCGCGGCGCCGGCGTCTTCGTACTGGTCAAGACCTCGAATCCGGGCGGGAAACTGTTCCAGGATTTGGTCGCCGGCGGACGGCCCTTGTACCAGCATGTGGCCGCGTTGGTCGAGAGCCTGGCGGCGCAGACACAGGGCGAGGGCGGTTACGGCGCCGTGGGTGCGGTGACCGGAGCGACTTACCCGCGGCAGTTGCCCGAACTGCGGTCGCTGATGCCGCACAGCTGGTTCCTGGTGCCCGGCTATGGAGCGCAAGGAGCCACCGCCCGTGACGTGGCCGGCGCCTTCGACGCAAACGGCCTGGGGGCCATTGTCAACAGTTCGCGGGCCATCATTTTCGCGCACTCGCGAAAGGAATACCGCGACCGGTACGGTGACGCCCGCTGGCAGGAGGCCGTCGAGGCGGCCACGCGCGACATGATTGCCGAGCTGGCCGGCGAAACGCCGGCCGGGAAATTGAACGGAGCAACGAACCCCGATGCGGAATGCGTGACCGGTGACCGGTGATCGGTGGTCGGTGACCGGTAATCGGTGACCGGTGATCCGCGTCTCGGGACAGGACCTATCGAAACCTTGTGAACACCGCGAATTGGGTGCCGCGACTGCCGTTGCCTTGCCAGAGCCGTTGGCCGGAGCCGCGCATCCCGTATCCCGAATCCCGTATCCCGAATCCCGAATCCCGTATCCCGTATCCCGCATCCCGTAACCCACAACCCGCATCCCGAATCTCCTGGAGCCCTGCCATGCGCACGACCGAGATCAAGAACTTCCTGGAAATCCCCTACGACAAACTGGAAGAACTCAATCTGGAGGCAAAGAGCAAGGTCGCCAGCCGCACGCCGACCGGCGAGTTGCGGGAGCACTACATCCGCTATCTGACGGACGAGAAGCGGCTGAAGGCCGTGACGGTGTGCTTTTCGGACCTGGAAGGCCGCTTCCACATGCTCGATTACGACAAGCGGTTTCTGCTCAAATCCTACGACAACCTGACCTTTGACGGTTCCTCGATCCGCGGATTCTCCCAGGTGCGCGAATCCGATCTGCGTCTGGAAATCGACTGGGGCAGCTTCCGCTGGCTGCCCTCCGATGTGTTCGGCCCCGGCAAGGTGCTGGTCTTTGGCCTGATCAAGGACCGCGACGGAGCGGGCTATCCGGCCGACCTGCGCAGCCAATTGAAGGCGTTGACCGACCAGTTATGGACTCGGGACGGGACGGTGGCGAACGTTTCCGTGGAATGCGAAGGATTCTTGTTCGAGGGCCTCAATGCCGAGCAGAATTACCTGGTCGCTTCGGGCTTCAAGCTGGTGTCCAGCGGAGGCTACTTCAACTCGCTGCCGAGGGACGCCCTGAAGCTGTTCATCGACGGTCTGGCCGAGGCGCAACGGTCGCTGGGGTTCGAAAACGAGAAAGACCATCCCGAAGTCGCCCCTTCCCAATTCGAGCTGAACTACCGGTACTGCGACGCTTTGTTGGCCGCGGACCAAGTGCAGCTGTACAAACTCACGGCCCGTCAGGTAGCCGCCAACATGGGGATGACGGCGAGTTTCCTGCCCAAGCCGATCAGCAGCATCAACGGCAACGGCATGCACTGCAACCTGTCCTTGTGCCAGGACGGCAAGAATCTCTTCCATCTGGCGGGCGGCGAAGATGGCCTTTCCCCCCTGGCCTGGAGCTTCATCGACCGCCTGCTGAACAACGCGGACGACATCTGCTTGATCCTCAACTCCAGCGTGAATGCGTATCGGCGGCTGGACCCGCACTTCGAGGCCCCGAACCAGGTCAAGGCATCGGCGGTCGATCGCAACTCGATGGTGCGGATTCCGTTGGGCAACGAGCACACGGCCCGCATTGAGATGCGTGCGGTCGCCCCGGACGCGAATCCATACCTGGCGTTCTACGCGCTGCTGCGGACGGGCCTCGAGGGGCCGTTGAAAGAGCAACTCACCTCCGAGCAACGGCACAGTCGCGCTCGCTTCGTGCCGAGCAACATCTACGACGCGGTCGAGTGTTTCCGGGCCAGTCCGTTCGTGACCCAGATGCTGGGCTCGCGCACCCAAGAACGATTTGTGGAACGGAAGCTGGCCGCCGCCCACCGCTCGCCCCGCGAACTCGGCACCGTCGTCAAGACCGCCGAGGTCCGCTTCCACCACGAGGTGACCAATCAGTTCCTGTGGAGCCAGTTCTAAGGCCGGGCTACTGCTCCCACTGCTGCAGTTGCCGCACCCAGGCGGTGATTTCGGGACGCTTCTTCTCGAACAGGCCGAAGATGACCAGGATGCAGATGCCCAAGCAAATCCCGAAGGCCCACCACACCCAGACGCCCTGCGCCCGCTGAGCGTGCCACACCATACTGATGACCGAGAGTAGCACGAAAGTGGTCCCCAGATACAGGAACGCCCGCACCTGGAGCATGATCCCCACGAACACGCCGGCCACCGACAAGGCAGCCAAGACCATCGGCGGCCAGAGGCTTTCGTCGATGCCGCGCAGGAAGATCTCGCTGGTCGAACTCAGGTAGATGACCAACACACAGGCGTAACGCAAGGCGGCCAACTGGGCCGGCTTCAGATGCCGGCGATTGATCTGCCCGGCGATCAGCGCCGAAGCGGCCGGCGGGATCAGCCAGAATTGCGGGTTCTGCCAGAACGGCATGTTGCTGTCGGCCAGCAACGACCACAAGGCCGCGTTGCCGGCGACCACCGCCGCCACGAGGCTCGGCGCCGACCGCCGCAGCATGCTCAACACCAGGTACACGACGCCGGCGGTGAACAACACGACCGAGTAGTTCGATTTCTCGGCGGCCACGATCCAGAAGCCCAACGCCGGAATCAAGGGCAGAAAGGCACTCGTGCGCTGCAGAGGATCGGACAGCACTCGAATGCCGCTCCGCTCGAACAACTCGCCCACGCCTACGCCGGCAAACGCAATGGCCATCACGATGTACGGCCAGTACGGCCGGAAGAAACCGGCAAACAGCATCGGCTTGCACATGTAGACGTGGGCAAAGATCAACGTCGCAACGACCTCGGCGGCGTACACGCACATCCGCCGCTGGTGTTCCGTCAGCTCCCGCCACGCTCGTTTCGGCAGCAGGGCCAGCGAAATGAAACCCACGGTCATGGCCACCAAGACCACCACCACCGCCAGCATCGCCGGCGTGCCGATCGGAGCACCGATACCGGGCTCGTAGTAAATCCGCTCCAACAGCAGCACGCCCAGCAACGCCGCCATCGCGCCGCCGCCAAAGGTGATGGCGATCCGCTGCACGGGCAACCGCCAAGGACTGGTCTCCGGAACACGCCGCACGACGATCGTCCCGTAGATAAACGCCAGGCCGGCCAACGCGATCAGCATGCGGACCAAACGCTCCAGGACCATCTGCTCGTTCCACTCCGGCTGCAGGTCCGCCCAGCTCAGGCACACCGCCGCGACGCCCGTCATCAGCAGCGACACGAACTCCAGCAACGTCCGCCGCTCCTTCTGCGCCAAAGCGGCCAGGCCGATGGCCAGCACCGCCGGCATCATGCCGCTGCTGATCCGCATCCAGCGCTCCGGGAACACCAGCACGACGATCAGCGTGGCCAGCGCGGAAAAGGCGGCCACCAGCAGGTTGACCACCGGCAACCATGCCGCCGTCCGCTTCAATCCGGCCACCGGATCACGGATGCCCCACCGGCCGCCGATGGACGCCAGCAGCGCCCCTTGCCGCCAGATCAGGCTGGTCAACGTCGCGTAGCCGCCGGCCGCCATGCCGATGGCCCAAAAGGCAAGGTGGTCTTGGATTGCCAGCCGATCCAGGACCACGGCCACGACCAGAGCGCCCCACACGTACAGGCAAGGGATTCCGTAACCGCGCCGCGCCTCCCACAAGGAACCGATCAGCAGCGTCCCCAACGTGCAGATCGCCAGGACGCCGCCCAAGTCCGTCGCCTCCAAAGCGAAACGCGCCGACGCACTTCGAGCCACGCTGTTGATCAGCAACGAACCCGTGAAAAACAAGGCCGAAATCGCGACGCTGACCAGACAGGCGACAACGTGTGTCGCAGGCAGCCGAAACTTCGGATCGAATCCTGCCGCCTGGCCGCGGCGCTGATGCCAGAGATCGACCAACAGCCAGAACACACCCGCGGCCGAAAGGGCCAGGAGATTCGCCTGGACGAAGTCCACGACCGCGTGATGGGTTTCGCGAAGTGGAATCCTGTCGTAGACGCAAACCACGCCGATGCTGGTCGCCAACAACACGAACAGCACGGCGGGATAGGCCAGATCTTGGCTGCGACGCGCCAGGGCAAGAATCGCGATCAGGGCAGCCCCACCCGCCGCCGCGCACACCGACCACCACGGGGCCAGCGGATCCGGATCCGCGGTCGTCCCGCGCAGGGCGAGGAAGGCGATCAAAACGCAAACCGGCACCACCTCGCTGCCCAGTTTTGGCCAGCGGAAACTGGCCGCAGTCCAGCCGGCCGCTACCGCCACCCACCCGTACGTCAACAGGTGGTAGCCGTACCAGATCCGCGTCGTATCTTGCCGATCCACCGTCACCGCCAGGAAAGCGACCAGCATCAGGGCGCAATAGCCCGCCCAGCGCGCCCACTGCTCGGCGGCCTGCCGGTACGCGTAGCCGAGACAGGCACCCAGGGCAAAGAGCCACGCGACATAGCTCAGCCCGTCGCCCAACGGCGTGCAATGCGCCGGCAATTGACGGGGGGTTAGGAACACGTTGACCGCGGCCCACACCGCCATCACGGTCAAAGCCGAAATGGTCGCGCCCATCTGCACGGTCAGCGGCAGGTCGGCCAGGGGCGGCCGCAGCGGCAGTCTTGCCAACTGACCTGTTCCGGCCGGCCCATCGCCCGCTCCCGCTGCGTGGAGCGGAGCCGCTTGCAGCCATCGCTGCAATCCCATCCAGACAACCGTATACCCGCCTAATGCCACCGCATTCCACTGCAGCAGCTCAGCCCAGAAACTCGGCGACTGCGCCGATGTTTTCAACGCGAACGCGAGGCACGTCACGAACTGCAGGAGGACCGAGCCCGCCAGCATATAGGCCGCTCTCTTTTCGCGAATCGCATGCCCGACCAGGACGGCGACCAGGACCAGCAGCGGCACCGCGTAGGATAAGGTCGTGCCCATCTGGCCGAAAATCGTCTGGGCGTCGGGGAAACCGACAGGCGAACCGGACATCCGGCGACTGGCCACGATGGTTGTCACCAGCACGATGGGCACGCCACCGATCAACAGCGCGGACTCTCTGGCGATGCTTCCCAAATGGTCAGGAATCCGCTGCCAACCGAGCCGCCGCAGGGAACGCACGCCGGATGCCACCGAGGCCCGCATCCAGACCCAGATTCCCGTAACCAGCACGTAGGCGGCCAGCGACCAGCGCAACGCCGAACCCGTCGCGCTGCCCGCCTCCCAGTGCGGCGCGATCAACAGCGGGACCACGGCCAGGCCCACCAGCAGTTCGACAACGCCTTCGCTCGAAAGACGATTCCACAATTGAGCCGGCAGCGCGGCCAGCAGCATCGCCAGACACAACCATGCACCGGCATCGTAAGTGAACGTATGCCAGGCGTCTGCGGACAAGGCGGAGTCGAAGCCCAATTCGACGGCCAAACCGGGTTGGCACGCCACGAACCCCAAGACGAGCGTGGTCAGCAAGGCGAACGCCACCAGGGCTTCGTTGATGGTGAGCCACTGGGGACCAAGCACGCCGGCGATGCCTTGCTGTCGGCGTGAAAGAAGTCCGGCGTTTTCGGAACAGCCGGGCTCCTGGTTCTGCGCCCACGCGCGCCCCGCCGTCAGCATCCGCACCACGCTCCACGCCGCGCACCAGGCGGCCACAGCCATCACCTGAATTTGCACGTGGCGCGGGTCGGACCGCCAGTCCTCGCCCCAGGACTGGCTCCGGCAATAGGCCGCCACCAAGAACCCGATGCCCACGGTAGCCAAGGCGTGGAACGTCGCAGCCGCATCGTCGCGGCGATACAGCACGGCGGCCGCCAGCCACGCGACGGCGGCCGCAAATACGTAGCCCGCGTGCAAAGCAAAAGCCTGATCCCGCACCCACAATGCCGCCGGCACGGCCAGCGTGCCTGTCGCCAACGCCGACCATGCCAGGGGATTGACGATCGACTGCCACCAGCCGGTCCGCCGCTGGTCGCTGGGCAGTGCGATCTGCCGGCCGGCCAACAGCAAAGCCAGCACGGCACATAGGTCGGCGTGCGACACCAAGGCCGCCAACAGCGGGCGCTGGGGCTGCCACAACAGCTTGCTCAGCCACCAAGTCACGGTGGCGTTGGCCCACAGGCCGTGGATCAAGGTCACAAGCAGCAAACCCGATCCCGACCACGCCAGCGCCTGACGCGTGGGCAGTTCGTTGCGGCCGATCGGCAATGGAAGCAACGCCGCGGCCAGCATGGTCGCGATTGCATAGAAGGCGAACACCGGCGTCGTCAGGTTCCGATCGCCCCCGGAGCCGAAACCGGCGTAGAACGCCACGGCGAGGCCGGCCGCCGCCAGTCCGGCGGCACCCATGAGATAGGCGATCCCGTCCTGCTGGCGTTTCCAGCGGATCCACGCCAGCGCCGCGCCGCAACTCGCCAGCGCCAAGACCGTGAGCACCAAGCTGCTGCGCCCCAGCAGCAACGTCTCGAACAACTGCCGGCCGACTGCATCGCTCTCGCCGGGCAGCTTTCCTTGGACCGCGTGAAACCCTACTAACAATGCCAGCGCCAAACAGCCGACCGCGGCCGTGTGCAAGATCGGCAAACCGCCGCGCAACGCCAACAGAATCAGGATCGCCGCGTTCGTCAGCCCCACGGCGATCAACAGATCGGGGCGAGGCCACGCAACCACGACCGCGCCGCCCATCAGCATCGCACCCGCGACGGCTAGCGTGGTGCCGGTGGTCCGCATCGCGGCCAAGCGCGGCGCCGTGATCCGCCGATGGATCAACAGCCCCGTCGCCAGGACCACCGCAGCAACCAGACTGAAGGTAGGACCGAGTTGCGCGATCGCGCCGCGCAGCGGTCCGCTCTCCGAGATGAGCAACCCCAACGGCGCGGCTAGCGCAAACGCCGAGATACCCAGTACCAGCAGCAGTTGCCGCGCCCGCCGGCCGGACAGGTGCCACCATGGCATCGCACGCTGGATCTGGGTGACGGTGGCCACCAGAAAACCGCCCAGCGGCAGCGCCGCCAGCAACGACGTTTGAGCCAAGTTCAAGCCGGGCCCCGCCAGCCGATCGATGAACAACTGGCCGGCCGACGTGGCCAGAATCACGCTGGTCAACCGCCACCAGCCGTGCGGCAAGAGGGCGCGGCCGGCGGAATACGTGACCCAACCGCCGGCCAGCAGTCCCACGGCGACCGCCAGCGCGTAGACCAGAGGATCGTCCGGTGCGGGCATGATGATGGCTGCCAGGAAGTTCAGCGGCATCAACAGCAGCGCGATGGTCAGCACTCCGCGACTGGTCGCTCGCAAGCTCCAACGCCGCAAGGTATAGATCCCGGCGCCGTAGATGCCCATCGTGATCAGCATGAAGATCAAAGCCGGAAAGTAAGGAATGGCGTGTTCGAGCTTCTCTCGCAAACTGATCACCAACCCGACCGCGCTGCCGACGATCAGCAACCCGGCGACCAACTCACCCCAACGGATGTTCTTTTCGGCCATGAAGGCCTGCAACACCTCGGCGAACTGACGGCGCGCCGGACTGACGGCGGCCAACTGCTCCGCGTAATCGCGATCCAAGGCGTGCGTGGCCTTCCTCGTAGCAGGGCTCTGCGGAGCCGTGCCCGCAACGGGTTTCACGCCGGCTCGCTCTGCACGGCTCGGGAGAGGCATGCGACGGTCGGGCGGCGTGGCGGGTTCGGCAAGCACGACTGCGTCCACGATTTCTTCGCCGGCGGCTGAAACAGGCGGCTGCCGGCGTTCGGCTGCGGCTGGCGCCGCCGGCTTTGCAACGAGCGTCTGTTTCGCCTCCGCCTCGGCCTGCCGCAACAAGCGAATGAGCCGTTCGTATTCCGGCGTCTCGATCCAGCCTCGGCCGTGCAGTCGTGCCAGTTGCCGAAGCGTTGCAGGCAGATCGCCCGCGGCTTGCGGAACGGGCTGAGGCGTCAATTCGCGGCCACAGTGTTTGCAGCGGATCGCCTCCGCAGGAAGCCGCAGGTGGCACGCCGGACACCGGCGAGACGGCTTCGAGGGCTCGCTGCCGGCCCCACTCAACCAGCGGATGATCGCCGCCAGCACGGCCCAGATGCAGTGCCCCAGGACCATGATGACTGCGAGAACGATGAACGCACCGCACAGAAAGCCCGCCATCTCGTCCATTGGTTTGTCATCCGACGAAGAGGACAAGTTGAAAAGGTCCGCATGCAAATGCCGGCAGAAGGTCCGGCCATCCGTCCGGTCTTTCGAAGTCGAACGAACGGCACGACACGATCATGCTTGTCAACCAACGCGAATTCCAAGCCCCAACGGGCTAAGGATCGGCGAATCAATAACTGTCGCGATTTCAAAGTAGCCATCACGCTCCGCGTGATGGTCGCCAACAAGAGCTGGACAGTTATTATTCGCCGATCCTAAGTGGCCGAAACACTGCCGCAGTGCCTGCCGCAGGTTTGATTATGCTTCGCTGCGGTGTGAAACGCCATCCATCGGGCGATTTGAGCGCAGAACCGATCCAGCAGCCAATCCAGGATTTGCGGGCCGTACCATAGCTTCGTTCGAGAAATGAGTGAGCGGAATGGCGCTAGCCACCGGTTCCGGATCGGCCGCCATACCGGCGGCTGGCGCCTTGCCGCTGGCGTGTCATCTGACAGTCATTTCTCGAACGATGCCTGGCCGCTGTAGAAACCGGCCAAGAAAAAAACACCCGGTTTCCCGTGGGAAACCGGGTGTTTGATGGCCCGCTATTCTTGACTCAAGCGGGATGAAGTCCGCTCACAGCGACAGCACGAACTCGACCAGGTCTTTGCGTTCTTGGTCCGTCAAGCCTTCGACATCGCCCGCCGTATTGCCGTGCTTGCCCTCCTTGAGCAACCCTTCGATCGTCGTGTAGTGCCCGTCGTGCATGTAGGGCGCGGTCCGCCAGCACTCGACCAGCGTCGGCGTGTCGAACTCACTGGCCCGATCATACTGGCCTTTCGAGCCCACGTCGTGCAGCTTCAGGTCCGTGTACAGCGGCTCCGGATGGCAGGTGGCACAGCCCAAACGCTCGCTGAAAAACAGCTTCTTGCCGCGTTCGGCGCCTTCGCTCAGTTTGCCGTCGACCAGGTACGGGCTGGGGACCGGCTCCAGCGTCTTCAAGTACTCGTCGATGGCCACCGCATCTTCTTCGGGACGCACGGCGAACTGGATGTGCGTGATGCCTGCCCGCACCGCCGCTTCGGCCGACTCGCGCACGCCCTGGCTCATCGCGGGCGGAGTGCGGTGGACGTACAGCATGCTCTTGTTGTTCTTGGGCGTGCCCAAGCCGTCGTTCAGCAAGTCCCAATTCAAGGCGTCCATCCGCGAGTCGGGATGGCAGCTGGCGCAACTCTGCCAGTGCTGGAAACACAAGTCGGCGTCGTGGAAGAACATCTCGCCGCGGCGCTGTACGGTCAACACGGGCTCGGGACCCAGGGGAATCAACTTCACGGGATAGTAGGACTTGTCCTCCAAGTCCACCACGGCCACGGCATCGCTGAAATACACCGCGGTGTAGATTTTCGTTCCAATCACATCGAGCCCTCGGGGACCATTGACCAGCGGGCCTTCATCCTTGACCAGCCCCCACGGACCCCCGCGCCGCAACTGGATCCGCCGCCGCAGGTCGACCAGGAAGGCCAGATCGTTCGGCACGTCCTCGACGGTGACCGACGAGTAGCTGCCTTGCGTGTCGTAGCGGCCCGCCGCCTTGGCTTCCTCAATCGTCTTGGGCATCCCCTTCAGCTTGGCGATCAGCCCGTCCGCGTCGATCACGCTCAATTCGTGAGTCGCCGCATGACTGACGATGATCCGCTTGCCGTCGGCCGTCGTGGCGACGGCCCAGGGGATGGCGGCCCCCAAGTCGATGTCATCCAGCAGCACTGTGTTCAGCAGCTTCTTCTCCCCTACGTCGATCACGCTCAAGGCGTTTGTGTTCATCCAGCCGCGTTCCAGTTGCGTGGTCGGCATCTGGTAGCGCGACAAGATGTGGGCCACGTAGGCGTGCGCGCCGTCAGGCGAGACGCAAACTTCCTGCACGCCGGAACCGCCGTTGGGCAAACGGATTTTCGACGTCGCCAGCGAGCCCAGGTCAATGACCGTCACTTCCGCCGCCACGTTGTACGAGTCGGAAGGATCGACCGGCAACAGGTTGCTGACGAAGGCCAAGCTGCCGTTGGGCGTGACGGCGATCTTGTGTGGTTCGCGGATCGCCTTGACACGAGCCGTTTCCTTGTTGGCCTCCAAGTCAATCACGGACACGTCGTTGTTGAACCGATTGCACACCAGCAATCGCTTGCCGCCCGGCACCAGGGCGGGTCCGAACGGCGTGTGTCCGACCGGAATCGTCGCGGCCACCTGGCCGGACGCTGCGTCGATGACGCAAGCCGTGCCCTTGACGCCTCCGCAGGTGACGTACAGCTTGGCGCCGTCGGCCGACAGGGCCAGGCCCGTCGGAGTCGCTGGACAAGCGATCGTCTTGGCGACCTTGCCGCCGGCGACATCGACGACCAGGATTTGACCGGCATCGGCCGCGAGCACGAACAGGCTCTTTCCGTCCGGGGCGGCAACCACATCCATGGGACCGGCGTACTTGCCCGGTTCGGCGGCCAACAACGCCGCGCACAAAAGACCAGCCCAGCCAGCGGCAGCGGCGCTAGAGGATCGGGTGGTGAATCGCAAAGCTGCACTCATGCGACGACTCCTATCATCGGGTCTGAAGGGTGACGGTCATGCTTAGGTTACCCGAACGCCACTGGCATTCCGAGCGGATTTCGCAACCCCAACCAGAAATTGTGAAGAAGCCTGTTTTCGAATGCAAGCCCCTACCGGCCGCTTTCCTGCGGGCTCAACTCGAAGTGCCGCGGGCCCCGGAAATCCCCTTCGGCGCCGTCTCAGCCTTGGAGTGCGAGTGACGTGTCATCGTTTGCCTTCCGTCTTTCACGTGTCTCGGCTGACTTCACGCGGCCTGCGCCTGTCGCGAACCTCGCGCACCTGATACACTACTTCGACAGCGCCACTTGGGCTCGGATTCGCGGCGCTGTCCAACGAAGGGAGGTTTCCGCCTTGAACGATCCGCTGTGCGTCCACGTCCAATTGAGCGAACGAAGCTACGAGATCGCCATCGGCACGGGCAATCTGGCCGAAGTCGGCCTCTTCCTCGGACGGCTGTGCAAACTCACGCACGCCATCGTCATCACCGACACGAACGTCGCCCCGTTGCATGCGCGGCGCGTGGCAGACAGCCTCCGCGGCCTGGGGGCGCGCGTGGACGAAGAAGTGATCGAGGCCGGCGAGGCCAGCAAGTCGGTGGCCAACGCCAATCGCCTATGGGAACGGCTCTTGCAGCACAAGGCCGACCGCAAGTCGGTGGTGCTGGCCGTGGGCGGCGGCGTCATCGGCGACTTGGCCGGATTCGTCGCCGCGACCTATGCCCGCGGCTTGGCGTTCTTCCAGGTGCCGACCACGCTCCTGGCCCACGTGGACAGCAGCGTCGGCGGCAAAGTCGGAGTCAACTTGCCGAACGCCAAGAACATGGTCGGCGCGTTCTGGCAGCCCTTGGGCGTGCTGATCGACACGGCCGTGCTGGACACCTTGCCCGACCGCGAATATCGAGCCGGCCTGGGCGAAGTGGTCAAGTACGGCGTGATTCTGGACGCGGAGTTGTTCACCTACCTGGAGGAGCATGCCGAGGACCTCAACGCGCGCCGCCCCGACGTGCTGCGTCATGTCATCGCCCGTTGCTGCCGGCTGAAAGCGGACGTAGTCGAGCAGGACGAACGCGAGACGACCGGCCTGCGGGCCGTGCTGAATTACGGCCACACGTTCGCGCATGCGCTCGAAACGGAAGCGGGATACGGCGAGTTCCTCCACGGCGAAGCGGTGTCGATCGGCATGGTGGCCGCCTCGCGACTCGCGGAACAGCTGGGTCGCGTGGACCGGCGATTCGCCGAGCGGCAGTGCCGACTGCTCCAGCGATTGAGGCTGCCCGTGGCCATGCCCACGCTGGCTCCCGATGCGCTGCTGGCCGCCATGCGACTGGACAAGAAAGTCGCTCACGGCCGCCTGCGCTTCGTGCTGCCCGCGCGGATGGGCCACGTGGAACTGGTTGCAGATGTGCCCGAACACGAAGTCCTCGCAGTGCTGCGCAGCCAATGACCTTCCTTCCCCCCTTCCTCCTTCCCGCTTCCCCCTTCACCCCCGTCCCATGCTTTGCGCCTTAACCAGGATCGCTGGTCGAGCCTGTTCCATGAACTCCTTGACGTCGGCATATCGCATCGTGCGGCCCTCGAACGACCGGCTTGTTAGCGCACCGAGAAATCGGGACTTGAACTCCTCCATGTTCGAGCCGTAGATGTGATAGCTGTCCGCCATGTGGCAGTACCGGCCCAGCCGGATCTCCCGGCCGCTCAATTCCTCCACGCGTGCGGCGATGCGGCTCTGCAACTGCCCCAGGGCAAACATATTCATGAACGCCGCCTTGTACGCATCGTTGCTGCGGAAGCGGACGTTCATGCTCAGCCAGGCGACGCCCGCCTCCTCGGTCAGCCGGCACCAGACGCTCTGCAGGCAGGCAGGGTCGTCCACCCGTTGGTCCTCCCAGACTTTCCAGGTGACGGCTTGAGCGCGGCGCGTGTAGCCGGTCTTGGCCAATTGCCGGCAGATGTCCTCGATTTGATCGATCGGCTCCGCCACCGTCGGCACCGTGTAGGCGAACAGCCGCTGATGGTAGGTGTACTCCCAGCGCGTGTCCGCCGGGTCATTGGGATCGCGCACGCAGTGGTCCTTGATCCCGTCGCAGACCTCCATCACGTATTCCTGCAGGTCCTCGAACCCGCCGGGAATATCACGGTGGATCATGGGCTCGGCCAGCGGGTCGTGGACCGTGACCATCATCGTCGCATCCTTGCTGGGTGGATCGCCCGGCTTGTCGTACTGCGTGCTGATGTCACAGCCTTGCTCGTACAGTTTGACCAGCGAATTCTCCCAAGCGCGGGCGATGCTGTCGCCTTCGGCCGTCAAGACAGGAATTCCGTTCATGGTTTCCAGTTTCGAGTAGAACGTTGCTTCTTTTCCGGGCTCCCGTTTCCAAAATCCGGGAGATCAATCCACGGAGATTCTCCAGTTCCCGTCGACGCTGGCAAGTACCTGTCAGAAGATGCCCGGCTTGTCCGAGAAAGCCCGACTTCTGGGCGGCATCTACGTGGTCCCCCGAGTTCCGCCGGTTTGAGACGTGAGAATTCGGCGTTTTCCAACTCCCAGGCGAGGCAATCTCAACGTCATGCGGAGCCAGTGAACACCCCAAATTGGCCCCGCGTGCCCGTTTGTCGACCGCCGGGCACGGATCTTCAGGCCCCGGTTTCAAGCTTGTGTCATTCCTCCCTTGCGAAGGCAAAAAACATGAGTATAATTTTGCCACAGTTCAGCAGAGATCCGGGGCCGTAGCTCAATTGGTTAGAGTACCGGACTGTCGATCCGGTGGTTGCGGGTTCGATTCCCGTCGGCCTCGCTTGACATAAATCCCGCCGAACGCTTGACTTAGCGTACCTGCCTGCGTCGGGCAGTGCGGCCATTTACCCTGTTGCGAAGTAGTACCGGTACTACTTCGCGAAAGGAATGGTGCCGCACATGTCCCAATCTCGTCGTTCCAATCCCAAGTATCGCCACTACGCACCCAAGAAGCTCGGCGTCGTGCGAATTGACGGCAAGGACCACTACCTTGGACGCTACGATTCGCCGGAAAGCTGGGAAAAGTACCACCGGCTGGTCGCTGAGTGGCTGAGCCGCGACCAAACGGATGGTCCGGAGCCAGCTGCATCTGCGAAGCCCAGCGGCCATCCGGCCATTTCGATCAACGAAATGCTGCTGGCCTACTGGCAATTTGCCGAGACGTACTACAGCAAGGACGGACAACCAACCAAAGAGCTGGAGTGCATGAAGGAAGCGATCTGGCCGCTTCGCCAGCTGTACGGCCTGACCCCGGCCGCCGATTTCGGCCCGCAAGCTCTGAAGGCCGTTCGCCAGCACATGGTCAGCGAACAGCACCTGTGCCGCAACGTCGTCAATCGGCGCATTGGCCGCATCAAGCGGGTTTTCAAGTGGGCCGTGGCGGAAGAACTGGTGCCGCCGTCGACCTTCCACGGGCTACAGGCACTTCCTGGCCTCCGGTTCGGCCGCACCGAAGCTCGGGAAACCGAGCCGGTCAAGCCGGTGGACGACCAGCACGTCGACGCCACACTGCCCTACGTGACGCCGCACGTGCGTGCCATGATCCAGGTCCAGCGGCTGACCGGCATGCGTCCTGATGATGTCGTGTCGATGCGGCCCGGCGATATTGACCAATCTGGCGACGTCTGGATCTACGAGCGCCGCGACCACAAGAACCGCTGGCGTGGTCACAGGCGGCTGATTCCCATCGGGCCCAAGGCTCAGGCCGTCCTGAAGCCGTTTCTGGACCGGGACCCGGAAGCATTCCTGTTCAGCCCCAAGGAATCGGAGGCATGGCGTCTGGAGCATCGTCCGGCCTACTTCAACAAAAAACGCAAGACCAAGGTTTACCCGTGCGAGCTTCGGGCCAGAGCGGCGAAAAAGGAAGCCCGTCGGCGGCGAAAACCCAAGCGGGAAAAACGAGACCGGTATGACACCCAGTCCTACTGGCGGGCAATCAACTACGGATTCGCCAAGGCAAAAAAGGCCGGCGTCGAGATCCCCCATTGGCATCCGAATCGGCTGAGGCATACTAGAGGCACGGAAGTCCGCCGCGATCACGGCGTGGAAGCGGCGCAGGTCGTGCTGGGTCATGCGCGTGCGGACGTGACGCAGGTGTACGCGGAAAAGAACCTGCGGATGGCGATCGAGATTGCGAGGCAGAGCGGGTGATGCAGAACGCCTTGCCGCGTTGGGGCTGGCTGGCGGGAGCGTTCGCCGCTTTGCCGAGTTGAGGAGCGGCGGCATGTCGGACAACAAGTTGCGGGAAGCGTTGCTTGAGTACTTCGATCAAGTGATCGCGGCTCCGGATGAGGAATCTCAGAAGCCAGCGTACTTGAAGAGGCGTGTTCCGACCGACCTGTTCATCGAGCTTACAATCCAAGACGACGTAGATCCTAGTGCCGGAAATCACAATTGACGGTACATGAAAGAAGTATTTTGCCCAGAT
>CAZAQY010000119.1:0-23583 GCA_964486845.1 uncultured Pirellulaceae bacterium | reverse complement strand
CCTCGGTGTTTTGCGCAACCAAGTCCACCCCGCGGACGCGGAGAACTTGCCCGCCATGCCGAATTCGCTTCCGTCCAAACACTGCGCATTTGGGCACTCGTCTTCTTGCCCTGTCCGGACTTCGCCAGGTTGTAGGCCCCGTCCTCATAGAATGAGCTGGCCGCCGGATCCAGCGCGATGGCGATGTCCTTGCCGGGTTGGTAGCCCGCCGCCTTGATCGCCTCGATGATCACTTCGCAGGCTTCATCGTTGCTCTTCAGGTTCGGGGCAAAGCCGCCCTCGTCGCCGACGCTGGTGGCGTACTTGCGGCCAGCCAGGATCTTCTTCAAGGCGTGGAACGTCTCCGCCCCGTAGCGCAACGCCTCGGCGAAATTCGGCGCGCCGACCGGCATGACCATGAACTCCTGGAAATCGACGCTGTTGTCGGCGTGTTTGCCGCCGTTCAGGATGTTCATCATGGGCACGGGCAACCGCACCGCGCCGGTGCCGCCGAGGTACGCGTACAACGGCAGTCCGGCCGCCGTGGCCGCGGCTCGCGCGACCGCCATCGACACGCCCAGAATCGCGTTGGCGCCGAGCTTGCTCTTGGTCGGCGTGCCGTCCAGGTCGATCATCAGCCGATCGAGTTCGGCTTGGCGGGCCGGGTCTTTGCCGATCAGCTTGGGGGCGATGGTGTCGTTCACGTTGGCGACGGCCGTGAGCACGCCTTTGCCGCCATAGCGTTTCTTGTCGCCATCGCGAAGTTCCAGGGCCTCGTTTTCGCCCGTCGAAGCGCCTGACGGCACAGAGGCCGACGCCACGACACCGCTGTCGAGCGTGACCTGCACCCGCACCGTGGGGTTGCCGCGCGAATCGAGGATTTCCAAAGCCCGAACGGATGTGATCTTGTGTCCCATGAGTGACTCCTTTAACCAGTGGTTTAATCGAAAGAGGTTGCCAATGTCCAGAAAAAAACTCCCGCGGGAATCAACCCTGGGAGCTTCGGTTTTCGGTTCGGCGTCGGGCGAGACTCCTACCGGACCTTCCGCGCCCAGGCAGGAGTCATCAGCCGTCGTCGACGGCGGTTGGCTGCGTTCGAGAGATGACTGTCCAGTATTTTCTTGCTGATCATCACACGGAGTGTGATGGCTACTTTGAGGGGGCGACAGTCATTTCTCGAACGCTGCGTAGGGGGACTCCATCCCCTTGCTGCCCGGAACCGAGGCACGTTGGCCGACGGGCGGTTGCAGCTTGGTGGCAGTTGGTTGTACAACGAGAACCAACGTTGTTCAAGCACAGGAGCGAAATTGTACACGGGGGAGAACGAAATGCCGGATGGACAAACGGGGCAGGCCGACATGCTGCGAGCGATTTTCGAGCTGCAGGCGGCCCTCAACGACCAGGTATTTGCCGGAAACGGACTGCGGAACGAGGGCGGGCAACCGCTGCAGATGGCGCATATCGTCGCTGCGGCGCAGCGGGGGCAGTGCATGGTGAACGATTTGCCCAACCAGTGGCTGCTGCGGTACGCCAAGGCCATGGAGGAAGAACTCGTCGAGCTGAAAGCCGAATTGCGGTGGAAGTGGTGGAGCAAGGACGGCATCGACCTGCAGAACATCCGCGTGGAACTCGTCGACGTGCTGCACTTCCTGGTCTCGGCGATGATCGCGGCCGGGTTGACGGCCGACAAGGTGCATGACTTGTATCGTCAAAAGCACGCCGTGAACGTAGCTCGACAGGAGTCCGGCTACTGCCTGACGTCCAAGACCGAAGACGATAACCGAGGCATCCACTGAGGGACCTCTGAACGGGCCCGATCGCGCGTCGCTCAGAAGTCGCGCGGCGGGACGTGGCAGAGGCGGCAAGGACGTGTTATCATGCCGCCGATTGGAGATCATTCGAGTCCTCGGACGTTGCTGCTGCGCGACGGAGCATGATCATGTCTGGCTTGGCGTTGAAATTGAAACGTGGGTTCTGGCGGATGGCAAAACTGCTGGCGGCGGCCGCAGTGCTGGGCGGCATCGTGTACTGGCTCAAGTTCTCTCCGGTGCCGGTTCGCGAGCACTGCATCGAGGCGGGCGAGATCGTCGCCGAGGTGATGGGCACGGGGACGCTGGAAGCCCGTGTGAAATCGACCGTCAGTCCCAAGATCGCCGGCCGCATCGAGAAGTTGCTGGTCGATCAGGGGGACCGCGTCACGGCGGGACAACTCCTGTTCGAGTTGGACGACGCGGAACTGAAACAGCAGGTCGAGATCGCCCAGGCCAACATCGCGTCCGCCCAGGCCGCGCTGGATCGGCTGCAGGCCGACCGGACGCAAGCGGCGGCGGTTCTTGAGCAGGCCCGGCAGAACCACGAACGGGTCCAGAAGCTGGTAGCGCGTGACGCCGCGTCGGCGGAGGAACGCGACAAGGCCACCGAGGCCCTGGGCGTGGCTCAGGCCGGGGTGGCTCGGGCCGAGGCCGCGTTGCTCGAGGGCCGCAAGCAACTGATCGCGGCGGAGAAGAACCTTGACTATCGCCACGCCGTCCTGGCCGATACCCAGGTCAAAGCCCCCTTCGACGGCCTGATCGTCCGGCGGTATCGCGATCCGGGAGATATCGTTGTTCCGGGCAGCCCCACCTTGAACCTGGTCTCCTTGGACGAAATCTGGATCTCCGCTTGGGTCGACGAGACCGAAATGGCCCGGCTGCGCGTCGATCAGCCGGCCCGCGTCGTGTTCCGCTCCGCGCCGGATCGCAGTTATCAGGGTCAAGTGGCTCGGCTGGGGCGAGAAGCCGATCGCGAAACGCGCGAATTCGTGGTCGACGTGCGCGTGCTCAAACTGCCGGACAACTGGGCGGTCGGTCAGCGGGCGGAGGTGTACATCGAAACCGACCGCAAATCCTCAGTTCCGGTCCTGCCGACCAACTTCGTGATGTGGCGAGAGGATGAAGCCGGTGTGTTTTGCCGGGTTGGCGATTGGGCTCAGTGGCGGCTCGTGAAGCTGGGACTGCAGTCTCGCGAGACGGCGGAAATCGTCGGCGGCGTGCAGCCGGGGGACGTTGTCCTCGCAGCTGCGGGCAGCAAGAGTCCTTCTCTGGAAGGCAGGAGGGTGGTCGCGCCATGAACCTCGCCCGTCGGGACATCCAGCACAACCTGGGCCGCTTCGCGTTGACCACCGCCGGCATCGGCATGCTGCTGATGATCGTCATGGGCATGGCGGGCATCTATCGAGGCCTGATCGAGGACGCGACCTTGCTGATCGACCGGATCGGCGCCGATCTGTGGATCGTCCAGCGCGACACCCGCGGTCCCTTTGCGGAAGTGTCGCGGGTCCCCAAGACCCTGGTGTACCGCGTGCTGGCCGTCCCCGGCGTGCATTCAGCCCGCGAGTTTGTGTTCCACACGATTCAGCGCCAGTACAACGGCAAGCCCTTGAGGATGTCGGTGCTCGGGCTCAGTTGGCCGCTGGACAAAGGCGAGTGGCTGCCGTTGATCGCCGGCCGGCCGCTCCGGCAGAATCATTACGAAATCGTGGCCGACAAGACGCTGGGCCTCCGGTTGCACGAGCGGATCAAATTGGGCAAGGAGACGTACACCGTCGTCGGGATCACCAGCGGGATGGCCAGTTCCGGGGGCGACGGGATGGCCTTCGCCACCGTCTGGGACGCCCAGGCGATTCAGTTCGATACGGCGGGCGAGGCGGTGCGATTGGAGCGGGCGGCACGGGAACGCCGCAGTCAGACGAACGAGGTCTTCCTGAAACAGCCCGGACTTACCGAACAGCTGTCGCGGCCCACGGGCGAGCTTCCCGCCATGGCCGCGCCCGAGCTGAGCGCCGTGGTGGTCCGCGTCGCGCCCGGAGCGGACGCGTCCCGCGTCGCGAGCATCATCTCGTCCTGGGGCGACGTAACCGTGTTTACCAAGGCAGGGCAGGAACAGTTGCTGGTGCAAGGGATGGTGGACAAGGCGCGCCGACAATTGGGCATGTTCCGGGCCTTGCTGACGATCATCGCCGCCATCATTATGGCGTTGATCCTGTACACGCTGACGTTGGACAAGCTGCACTCGATCGCCTTGTTGAAACTGATCGGCGCGCCGAACCGGGTGATCCTGGGTCTGATCCTCCAACAGGCGCTCGTCTTGGGCGGCCTCGGCTACGGGATTGCCTATCTCGTGGGTCAGAAGCTGTTCCCGTACTTCCCGCGGCGCGTGGTGCTGACCGATCAGGACCTGTTGCAGTTGGCGGCCATTGTGTTGGGAATCTCGGTACTGTCCAGCATCCTGGGCATCTGGAAAGCGATGCGCGTGGAACCCAACGAAGCCTTGATGGGATGAGAAGATGAGCGACGCGCTGGCGATCGAAACTCGCGGTCTGACCAAGGTCTACGGCAGCGGCAACACCGAGGTGGTCGCCATGCGGGATGTGACCATGTCGGTCCGGCGCGGCGAGGTCGTGGCTCTGTTGGGGCCCAGCGGGTCGGGCAAATCCACCTTCCTGACCGCGGTCGGACTGATCAATCCGCCGACTTCGGGACAGATTCTGATCGGCGGTACACTGGTCCTGGATGGCCCCGCGCCGGCGGTCAACTTGCGAGCTTTTCGGCGGAAGCACATCGGTTATGTCTTCCAGAAGTCGAATCTGATCCCCTTCTTGTCAGCGCGGGAAAACGTCCAGGTGGCGTTGGAATTGAACGGGGCCGCGCCGCGGCAGGCGAGACGCCGGGCTCAGGAACTGCTGGACGAACTCGGCGTGGGGGATCGAGCCGGCAACGGTCCGTCGATGCTCTCCGGCGGCCAGCAGCAGCGAGTGGCCGTGGCGCGTGCCTTGGCGAACGAGCCCAGCGTGATCCTGGCCGACGAGCCGACGGCGGCGCTGGACAGCCACCGTGGCCGGCAGGTGATGGAGTTGTTCCAGCGCGTGGCCCATCAGCACGGGGCCGGCGTGATCGTGGTCACGCACGACCACCGCACGCTCGAAGTTTTCGACACGATCTACGAAATGGAAGACGGGGCCATTGCCGGCGGCAGCGATCCGCGGCAAGCAGCGTTCGAGAAATGATTGTCGCCTCGTCAAAGTAGCCGTCAAAGTAGCCATCACACTCCGTGTGATGATCGGCCCAAAGACACTCGACAGTTGTTTCTCGAACGCTGCCAGACGCACTCGGTGGCGACGTCACCCAGAGGCTGCCCGCCGCTGTCAGGATGATCCACCTTGCGTTCGGTGCGAGTCGGAGTTACTGCGCCCCGCTCAATACTCATGCGCCTCGCCGCCGCCTTCGTCCACGGCGGCGAATCGGCTGACGGCCACCTGGCGGATCGTCCTCTGGTCGACCTCGTCGCGCAGCCGCGCGATGGCGGCCTCTAACGGCATGGCGCCCAGGTCGCCGTCCAGGCGGTCGCGGAGCGCCACGGCCCCGGCTTCCGCTTCGCGCGGGCCGACGACCGCCATGTAGGGGACCAATTCCAGCTGCGCGTCGCGGATCTTGGCCTGCACCTTGGCGCTGCGGTAGTCGGTCGCCACACGGAAGCCGGACTCCGACAGCCGTTGTTTGATCTGTTGCGCGTAATCGTTGGTCTTTTCGCTCAGCGGCAACACGCGCACCTGCTCCGGCGCCAGCCACAACGGAAAGGCGCCGGCAAAATGCTCGATCAGCACGCCTACGAACCGTTCCAGAGAGCCGAAGGGCGCGCGATGGATCATCACCGGCTGGTGCGGCCGGTTATCCGCGCCGATGTACTCCAGTTGGAAACGCTCCGGCAGGTTGTAGTCCAGTTGGACCGTGCCCAACTGCCACTGTCGGCCGATGCAATCGCGGACCATGAAATCGGCCTTGGGACCGTAGAAGGCGGCTTCGCCGAGCCGCTCCTCGAATTGCAGGCCCGATTCGCTCAGCACCTTGCGCAGCGCCGCTTCGGCCTTCTGCCAGTTCTCCACGCTGCCCACGTACTTGTCGCTGTTCGGATCGCGCAACGAGAACTGGACGCGGTAGTCGTTCAGCCCGACGCTTTCCAGCACGAAACGGGTCAAATCGAGCGTCGCCCGGAACTCCTCTTCCACTTGCTCCGGCGTGCAGAAGATGTGGGCGTCGTCCTGGGTCAGACCTCGCACCCGCAGCATCCCGTTCAACTCGCCCGTCTGCTCGTGGCGGTACACCGTGCCGAACTCGGCCAGCCGCACGGGCAAGTCGCGATAGCTGCGCGGTTCCGATTTGTACATCTGCACGTGGTGCGGACAGTTCATCGGCCGGAGCAAGTACCGCTCCTGCGTGCGCTGCCAATCGCGCAGCGTGCGGGCGCGCTCGGCCGGCGGGGCCTCGGGCCGATAACCGGCCTGCGCGGCGTCGAACCCCATCACTTTGGCCGCCTGAAGCAGCGTCTTCTCCTGCTCGTCGGCCTCGGCGGGCGGCGCCTCGGGCATGATCTCCAGGCGGCGGAGGACAAAGTCCACGATCTGCCCGGCGTCGTGGTGGAAAATCGGCGCGAATTGAGCGTCGCGGTAATAGGGAAAATGACCGCTGGTCTCGTACAAGTCCACGCGGCCGATGTGCGGCGAGTAGACCGGCTGGTAGCCGCGGGCGAGCAGCTCGCGCATGATGAAACGCTCCAGGATCGCGCGCACGGCCGCACCCTTGGGCAGCCACAGGCACAATCCCGCGCCCACGTCGGGCTCGATGCTGAACAGTCGCAGCTTCTTGCCCAGCACGCGGTGATCGCGTCGTTTGGCTTCCTCCAGTTGCTCCAGGTACTGGTCGAGGTCTTGTTTGCTGAACCAGGCCGTGCCGTACAGACGCTGCAGTTGCCGGTTGCGGGCGTCGCCCTTCCAGTACGTGCCGGCCACGTTCAAGACCTTGAACGCTTTGACCTTGCCCGCATGGGGCACGTGCGGCCCGCGGCACAGATCGACGAATTCGCCTTGACGATAGAAGCTCATCTCGCGGTGGTCGCTGAGGCCTGTCGAGATATGTTCCACCTTCAGCGTCTGATTCAAGTCCCTGCACAACTCGACGGCCTTGTCCCGCGGCAGCAGGAACCGCTCGAACGGCTCCGCCTCCTGGATGATCCGCTGCATCTCGGCTTCGATCTTTGGGAAATCCTCCTCGTTCAGCTTATGTTCCAGATCGAAATCGTAGTAGAAGCCGTTGCCGGTCGTGGGACCAAAGGCGAGCGACACGCCGGGGAACAGCCGCATGACGGCTCGAGCCATGATGTGGGCGCACGAATGCCGCATCACGCCCAGCGACGCCGGATCTTTCTCCGTCAGCAGCCGCAGCGGGATCGGCTGAGACCGGCTGAGTTCCGCCAGGGGGCGCGTGGCGTCACACATCTGGCCATCGACGTCCGCCGCCACCACAGCCCCCGCAAGACGGGAACCGATCGACTGGGCGACATCCATTGCGGAGGCTTGATCGGCGTACTCCTTGACACTTCCATCGGGAAACTTGACCTGAATCATGCGAATTCCTTCACACTGGGCGATGAACTCGAAAAACGCCGCTACGAGAGGCGTCAAACCGGGTTGCATCCTCAAACTACAAAGACAGTTAGGCTTATGATTATGGCTTGTCGCTACGGCGTCAACAGCAAGTGGACGGCCTGCCGGCTTGCTGCGGTCGGCCGGAACGCCCAAAATGACCGAGGTGAGCCTGTTGGCGATCGGAAGGCTGGATCGAACTCAGCGATGGCGTATACGAGTAGTTCCGGGCCTTGCACGGTCCGGCTTCATTCAATCCTCAGAGCCGCGGAAGAGCCATGTCTCGCCCCTACGAAGCCGTCGATTTCGCGACCGTAAGCGGCGTCGCTTGTCCTTGCGGGACGGCACGCCGCGCGTTTCAGGACGTGGCCGACTTCCCGGGCACCGTTCACGTGACGGAGATCTCGGCCGACGCACGGTTGCATTACCATCGGCGGCTGACCGAGACGTATTTCTTTCTGGAGTGCGAACCGGGGGCGAAGATGCAGTTGGACGACGAGATCTTGGACGTGCATCCGGGTCTGTGCGTGCTCATCCGTCCCGGCACCCGCCATCGCGCGATTGGACGTATGAAGGTGTTGATCCTGGTGATTCCCAAGTTCGATCCGGCGGATGAGCATTTCGACTGAGTCATGGATTCTGCGCGACACGCCTCTGCCCTCCGGCTCATCAGCTGTTTCATCCCCACTCCGCCTGTTGAAATCTACGGGCTTTTCCCTACACTGACGGAGCAATCAAAACCGCTTTCAAAGGAACGTAAGATGCACCACAGTCCCACCGTCCTATGGCAAGTGACCCTGGCGATCGCCGCCGCGGTTCTGATCGCGGGTTGCGCGCCTCCTCCGCCCAGACCCGCCATGGATTCCAACACGACGGAGGCCGAAACGCAGCCCGCCGAAGCCGAGCCCGTCGAAGCCGTCCCTGCAACCACCGAGGCTGCGCCGGAAATGCCGGCGGAAACGACGCCGGCGCCTCCGGCAGAAGAAACGCCGAAACGGGAGCCGAAACCGTCGGACGAGCCCGCCGGAGCTGCCACGGCGACCGACGAGTCGACCAAGCCGAAAACGGAAACGCCAACGAAGGCCGAAACCGAAACGCCGGCCAAAACGGAAGCCAGCGAAACCCCGAAGGGCGAGCAGCCCGCGGCGGAGGCGACTCCCAAGGAGGAGATGAAACCGGAAGACAAGCCCGTCGAGAAGACGGAAACACCGGCCGAGTCCAAGCCGGCGGCCGAGGACCAGCCCCCGCCCACCGCGCCGGCCGACACGCCGAAACCGGCGGCTGAGGCGTCCGCTGCGCCCGGCGGCCAGCGCGTCGTTTCGGGCGACTGGCCGATGTGGGGCGGAGCCGTGCATCGCAATATGGTCAACCCCACGACCCAGATCGCCGTGGACTTCGAGCCCAACGAAGACCCGGCCCAGGGGAAGAAACTGCTGTGGGTCGCCCAACTCGGCTCGACGACCTATGGCAACCCGGTGGTGTCCCACGGAAAGGTGTTCGTGGGCACGAACAACGGTGGGAAGTACCGTCCCAAGCACGCAGGCCGGAACGCCGACCGCGGCTGCGTGCTTTGCTTCGACGAAAAGACCGGCAAGTTTCTCTGGCAGCTGACGCGTGAGAAGCTGCCGCAGGGCAGCGTCAACGACTGGCCCGACCAGGGCATCTGCTCGACGGTGGCCGTGGACGGCGACCGGGGCTATGTCGTCACCAACCGCTGCGAGTTGCTGTGCTTTGACGTGGAGGGTTTCCTGGACGGCGAGAACGACGGCCCGATCCAGGACGAGCCCGACAACGAGCCTCAGGATGCGGACATTGTCTGGAACTTGGACATGATGAAAACCCTGGGCGTCTTTCCGCACAACATGGCGGCCAGTTCGCCGGTGGTGTACGGCGACTACGTATACGCGCTGACCAGCAACGGTGTGGACGAGTCGCACGAGAAGATTCCCGCGCCGCAAGCGCCGAGCTTTCTGGCCGTGAACAAGAAGACCGGCGAGGTGGTCTGGCAGAGCAACGCCCCCGGCGACAAGATCCTGCACGGCCAGTGGAGTTCGCCGTCGATCGGGTTGGTCAACGGCCAGGTCCAGGTCTACTTTGCGGGCGGCGACGGCTGGCTGTACGCCTTCGACGCGGCCAAGGGCGAGGAACTCTGGCGGTTCGATCTGAACCCAAAGGACGCCAAGCATGCGTTGAGCGGCCGCGGTACGAAGAACGACGTGATCGCGACCCCCGTGTTTGTTGACAACAGCGTGGTGTTGGCCACCGGACAGGACCCGGAATACGGCGACGGCGTCGGCCACTTGTGGCGGATCGACGCGACCAAGCGGGGCGACGTCAGCTCGGTCACCCCCGATAATCAGCCGAATCCTAACTCCGCCGCGATCTGGCACTTTGGCGGCGTTGACGCGGACGGTTCGGTGACGGGTGAGAAAGACCAAGACATTTTCCGCCGCACGCTGTCCACGGTGGCCGTCCAGGACGGTTTGGTGTACGCCGCCGACTTGAGCGGCCGCATCCACTGCGTGGATTTCGCCACGGGCAAGCGGTATTGGGAAGCCGACGTGCTGGCCGCCATCTGGGGCTCGACGCTGGCCGCCGACGGCAAGGTGTTCATCGGCGATGAAGACGGCATCCTGACCGTGCTGGCCGCCGGCAAAGAGCTGAAAAAACTGGCTGAAATCGAGTTCCCGTCGTCGATCTACAGTACGCCTACCATCGCCAACGGCGTGATGTTCGTCTCCGACCGCTCGCGACTGTACGCGATCGCGACGCAGTAGAGGATGTGGGGGTCGCGGTTCATGACTGCGCCAAGTGCGCCCGACCAGCGGCGTGTTTACACCATCGGGCACTCGAACCACGAGGAGCAGACGTTCCTCGACCTGCTGCTGCGCCACGGGATTGAAGTCGTGGCCGACGTCCGTTCGCAACCCTATTCCAAGTACACGACCCAGTTCAACTCGGACCAGATCAAGCCGGCCCTGGCCGGCGCGGGCATCAACTATGTGTTCCTGGGCCGCGAGTTGGGCGGCCGGCCCGATGACCCGGAATTTTATGATGCCGAGGGCCGCGTGCGTTATGATCGGGTGGCCGAGTCGCCGCTGTTCCGGCAAGGGATTGAACGTGTGGAAAAAGGGATCCAGAAATTCCGCGTGGCCCGGCGGGGACTTCCCAGACTCGCGGCAGCAACGACTTGGCTTCCATCACGCAACTCCCCCGTCGAGACTCGCCGTGCCCGACGGCGAACCAATGCTTGTCCGTATTCTA
Source organism: uncultured Pirellulaceae bacterium (assembly GCA_964486845.1). Taxonomy (GTDB): domain Bacteria; phylum Planctomycetota; class Planctomycetia; order Pirellulales; family Pirellulaceae; genus Anammoximicrobium. Next base: position 12,884 of record CAZAQY010000119.1, on the reverse strand, counting down.
GCCCAAGGGCTTGATTCCCGTCACCCGGTCGCCAGCCGGGCGGCCAGGAGCACGGCCTCCACCAGGCTGCGGACCCGGGCCCGGCCCGTCCAGGCGATGTCCAGCGCCGTCCCGTGATCGACCGAGGTGCGGACGATGGGCAGACCCAACGTGACGTTCACCGCGGTGTCGAACGCCAGGGCCTTGAGCGGAATCAGGCCCTGGTCGTGATACATGCAGACGAAAGCATCGGTGGCCTGACGGCGGGCCGGCAGAAAGGCGGTATCGGGCGGCAGCGGGCCTTCGACGTCGAGTCCCTGTTGCCGAGCTGCGGCTACGGCCGGCGCGATCCACTGCTCCTCTTCGCCCGCGCCGAACAGGCCGTGTTCGCCGGCGTGCGGATTCAGGCCGCAGGCGACCAACTTGGGCGGCCGGCCGCGGATGCGCCGCATGGCCTCGGCGGTCAACTCGATGACTTCCAGAATCCGCTCGACCGTCAACTGGGCAGGCACGTCGCGATAACCGACGTGCGTCGTTACCAGGCTGCAGGTAATGGCGTTGGAGGTGAGCATCATGCACGAGCGTGCGGCGCCCGTCCGAGTCGCGAAGATCTCCGTATGGCCCGGATAGCGAATCCCGGCCGCGTGCAGCGCCTCCTTGTGAATCGGCGCCGTGGTGACGGCAGCGACTTGGCCGGACAGGGCGGCGTCAATCGCGGCTTCGATGTATCGGTACGACGCCCGCCCCGTTGCCGCACTGACCACGCCGGGTTGCAGCGCGTCGGCCGCGATCGCCCCCAGGTCCCAGACCGCGGGTTCCTGAATCGAGGTCCCGATCTCTTGCCAATCGGCCGCCTCGAACACGTGCGACGGGACCGGCAGGCCGCAGTGCCGGGCGACGCGGCTCAGCACAGCGGCATCTCCAACCACAAGAGGCGTGGCCTGCCTGGCGACCTCGGCATCTTGCAGCAGGCGCAGGCACAGTTCCGGTCCGATCCCGGCCGGGTCGCCCATGGTAACGGCGATCCGAGGAAGCGTCACGGGGGTTGGCAATACGCTCATCGGCGCTAGAAGCCTTTCTTTGCCCGCTCACTGATTCGGCGAGCTGCCGGACGCGGCCGGCTTGCCCCACCAGCGCAGTGCCACCCCACGCGCCCACAGGGCCCGCAGCGGCGAAGCGATCACAAACCAGAACAAGACCACAGGAACGGCCAATTCGTGGATCACCAGCACGGCCGCCGAAGCAAAAATCAGCTTCACGAAATGCCGGTAGGTGTGCCGCCCGCGAAACAACTGGTTGACCACGTGCGGATAGCGGATGCGGGAAACCATCAGGCAGGCAACGATCAGCGTCACCACGGGCAAAGCACTGGATGTCGCCTGCATCAGGTACTTGCCCATCAGCTGAGCCGATTCTTTCATTTCGGGAGAGGTCAGTCGCTCCAGGCCGGGGGCGATCACGACCAGCGATGCCACCATCCCGGCCGCCGCGGGGGACGGCAGTCCGCGAAAGTACTCGTGGGCCGGTTCGTCGTCTTGGGCCACGTTGAAGCGGGCCAGCCTCATCACCGCGCACAACATATACAGGACGGCTATCACCCACACCAGGCGCGGGTGCAACAGGACAGGCGAGAATTTGAGCATCAGGAAGGCCGGCGCCACGCCAAAGCTGATCGCATCGGCAAGGCTGTCCAGGTTCGCCCCAAACGCGCTGGTTTGCTTGGCCAAGCGAGCCACCGGCCCATCCAGCGCGTCGAACACCATCGCGGCGAAAATCAACAAAGCGGCAATGTACAGATCGTTCGGCGTTGCGCCTTCCGGGCCGACTTTGGCGGCGTAGGTGATGCAGCCAAAACCGCAAACGGCGTTGCCCAGCGTAAACAGCGACGGAATGATGGCCACCATGCGCCGGCGACGGGCTCGCCGGCGGGATTGCCTGTCCGTGGACTCAGGGGTGAGGGTCATGAGCGTGCGCTCCGCGAATTTCGTGTATCACCGGTTCCCGCTTTCTTAGCCGATCTCGGCCAACCGCCTCAAGGCGGCACTCCAAGCGATTGACCGCGCAGCCGCGTCTGGCCGAGTCGCGGTTGGCGAGCCCTATTCGCCGTACTGGGCCAGGACCGAACTGCCGGCCCACACACGGTCCCCAACCTGGACGCGAAGCTGCAGGTTCGGCTCCCACGGCAGCACCAGTTCGGTCCGCGATCCGAACTTGATCATACCGAACTGCCCGCCTCGGTCCAAGCTTTCGCCGGGCGCGATCCAGCACACAATCCGCCGCGCGATCGCGCCGGCGATCTGCCGGACGATCATCCGCCGGTGTGGAGGATCGGTCTCCTCGATCCGCACTGCCATCTGCTCGTTCTCTTGCGCCGATTGCGGCCGCAAGGCGTTCAGGAACTTGCCGCGGCGATACGTCAAGCCTGTTACGCGAGCAGCGACGGGGGAACGGTTCAGGTGAACGTTGAAAATACTGAGAAAAATGCCGATCAGGACCGCGCGGCCACCGATGTACTCGTCGTGCGGCAATTCTTCGATGGCCACGACCTTGCCGTCCGCCGGGGCGACGACCAGACCCGGATCGCCGGGAATTGCCCGCCGCGGATTGCGAAAAAAAGAGAGCACAAATAGCCCCAGGACCGCCGGCACGAAGCTCACAGGCCAGTAGAACCACGCCGCGATCACCGTCAGGACGAAACAACCGCCGCCCAGCAGCAACAACTCCGCCAGCCCAACCCGCGCCACCGGCAACCGGTCCCGCCAGGCAAACGGATCGTCGGCGATGTCCCAGCGGTATCCGCCTTGGTTGCAATAGAACTTGACGTCGCGCGGGTCCAGAACCGCGTGGGGACAGCGGTTGGACTGGCCCTGGCGGAGGGCTTCCATGCGGCGCAAGTAGCCGCGGCGAAAGACCCGCAAATAGAGACGCCGGAGGCAGCCCCAGCCGAGTTCAATGCGCATGCAGATGCCCCCGCCGGGCTGAATCGAATCGATCGAGGGATCCAACGGTTCGATCGGTGCGCGCTGAGCGGCAGGCGGCTCGGGAGACTGCACCTGTTCAGGAGGCGACTGCGCCATGTGACGATCTCGCGTTCCCCTTGCCATTTCCGTTGCCGTTTCCCGCCCCCCGGCCATCGTTGCGGAGGTAATGCGCCACCGCAGGGAGAACGTTCAGATAGACGTTGTCATGCGATTGCTCGTACTGGGCGAGGTACCTGCGCAAGACGTCTCCGACCTCGACCACGCGGCGCCGCTGCTCGCGCGACGCGACCAGCTTCTTGACGGGCCGGACCCACAGGTACTCGAAGAACGTCATGCAGCCGCCGGGCCGCAGAATCCCGATCAAGTGCCCGAAAATCGTCTCCACCAACTCGGCCGGGAAGTTGTTGAATGGAAGGCCGCAGACGATGTAGTCGTAGGGTTCGTCGAGTCTCAACGCTTGAACCGGAGCATGAAAAATGGCCGTCTGCTCCGCCACCCGGCGAAACCGCGGCTCGATGTCGAAACGCCGCCTGAGAACCGACACAAACCGCTCGTTCAATTCGACGATGTGCAGGCGATCCTCCGGCCTGACATGCCGGACGATCTCCTGGGTGACCGCCCCCGTGCCCGGACCCACTTCCAGAATCCGCATCGGTTCCCCAGCGTGCTCGCGAAGCGGGCGAGCCAGGGCACGGGCAAGAAACCTGCCGCTGGGCAATAGCGCGCCTGTGGTGTCGAAGGTCCTCCCAAACTCACGGAGGAAGGTCGAGTATTCGGAAATTCGTCTTATCATGAAATCTTAATCTAGTGGTCCAACGGGGCGATGACAAGACTCAGATCTGAATGCACAGGCGTTGCCTCCCCCGTGGGCAGGGATGACCTGACTGATCTCCCGGCTTTAATCTTTCACTTAATCTTTCACCTAATCTTCATTTTCCACCTAATCTTTTACCTAATCTTTCCCAAGCCGGATGCGAGCCAAGGATTAGGTGAAAGATTAAGCGAAAAATTAGCGTGACAGGGTTTTTCAAGAACTTTGCATGTTATCCAGATTTCCCAGACACCCCATTCAAATCCATCCCGTGACACGAGATAGAAAGACCAGCGAGCCCACCACCGTGGCTCCCATGGCGGCCATCAGCACGGCAGCGCTGCCGATATCCAAGGCGGAGCCGAGATGCCGGTTCTCGGATCGATCCACGGCGCGGGCCAATTGCTCCAGGGCGCTGTTGAACATCTCTGCCACCAGAACGACGGTAATGCACAGCACCAATACGCACCATTGCGTCCGATCCGGTTGCAGGAGGGCAGCCGCGACCAAGACGGCGCCGGCCATGACGAAATGCACCAGGAAACTGGTCTGACCACGCACCCCCAACCGCAGGCCTCGAAACGCGCAGCGGAACTTCTGGTACCACGTACGCTGCGGAAAGCGAAATTTCTCGCGCATGGGGTTTCCTTTCGGCTAGGGCGGGTCGTAGCCGCCGGGGTGAAACGGGTGACAGCGGCAGATGCGCAGCACGCCGCGGCAGGCACCGCGCACGGCGCCGTACTTCTTGACGGCCAGAAGGAAGTACTGGCTGCAGGTCGGCGTGAAACGGCACTGGCGGCCCAGCACGGGGCTGAGGAAGATCTGGTACAGGCGGACGGCAGCGATCAGCAGCCAACTGGGCAGCCCCACCAAGGTGGCCCACAGGAAGCTCATGGCCGTTATCTCCGTCGTTTCTTCGCAAGCTGCCTGACGAGTCTGGGCAGCGATTCCGCGATCCGCTGGTAATCCGGTTGGGCTCCCGCACGCGGCCGAACGATCAGGTCCAGTCCCGGCGCGATCTGGTCCCGCGAGCGGCGAAACGCCTCGCGAATCAATCGTTTCCAGCGATTCCGCAAGACTGCCGGTCCGACCTTGCGCGAGACGGACAGCCCCAGCCTGGTGTCGCTGCGTCCGTTCGGGCAACCGCGAACGACCAGACACGCATCCGCCGCAAACATCTCGGCGTCGTACACACGCTGGAAGTCATCCCGGCTGCGGAGGCGATCTTTCCGCAGGAAACGCTCGTCACTCACGCGGTTCTCCCTCGACGCCCCCGTCGCCATCTTGATCCGGGTACATCGGTTTGCTGGCCCAATCGAATTCCGAGACCTTGCCCGCATCGCGGCGCTGGCTTCCCGGCCACGGGCGCCGGAGGTGCCGGCGGGTGAAGCGGGCTCCCCACCACGCGAGCAAGACCAGGGCAAAACCAAGAATAATCAACCCGCCCAAGGCAGCCAACACGCGCACCCGATCCTTCGGCGGCAAGCGTTTCAGCAAGGGCTGCCGGGCCTGCAGCAGGATTCCGGCGACGGCTGGCGGCACGGATCTGGCCCGCGGTTCACAGCGATTGGCAGAAGCGGTGTTGCGCGTTGCGCACGTCAAGCTGACGATCCGTGACACGGCCGGTGCCGCGGGCGGCGGAGTCTGCCAGAACGCCGCGATCAGCGCCAAACCGTACCCAGCGAGCAACGCCAGCAGCTTTACCATTTCAGATCGGCCCGCGGCCGCAGCAAGCGCCGCTTGTCGAACCGGCGGACGAGTTCCAGGCTCTCCTCGTCCAGCGATTCCGGGATCACGATTTTGACCTCGGCATACAGGTCCCCCCGACTCCCGTCCGCCGCCGGCGCGCCCAGGCCTTTCAATCGAAGCCGTTTGCCACTGGACGTGCCTGGCGGGATCTTCAGCGAGATCTCGCCTTGCGGAGTCGGCACATCGATCTTGGCGCCCAGGGCGGCCTCCGCCAGCGTGACGGGCACCGACAACTCCAAATCCCTCCCATGCCGCCGAAAGTAGGGATGGGCAGCGACGCGAATCACGACGATCAGATCGCCGGGCGTGCCGCCGGAGCGCGCGGGCTCCCCCTGACCGCGCACGCGCAACTTCCCCCCATCCTCGATGCCGGCGGGGATCTTGACCGTGATGGCCTCGACTTTTCCACCAGGCCGCTGGATGGAAAGTTGAGCCTGGCCTCCGTTGATCGCCGTGTTGAAGGGGATGTGCAGTTCGTGCTCCAGGTCGGCGCTCCGAGTTCGGACGCTGGGCCGTCGTCCCCGCCTGCCCCCCCCGGCGAATTGCTGCAAGATCTCTTCGAAGCCTCCGAAACCGCCGGCCGCACCGCCCTGCCCGAACATCTGGCTGAAGTCGATGTCCTGGAACCCTTCCGGACCTCCACCATACGATTGCCAGCGTGGCCCAGCGCCCCCCCCGGCGGATTCAAAGGCACTGCCGTAGCGGTCATACATTTCCCGCTTCTGCGGATCGCTCAGGACGTCGTAGGCTTCCTGGACCCGCTTGAACTTGTCCTTGGCCGTCTTGTCGTCCGGATTCATGTCCGGATGGAACTTTCTCGCCAGCTTGCGGTAGGCCTTCTGGATTTCGGCCTGCGCAGCGGTACGGGGAACCCCCAAAATCTGATAGTAGTCTTGCGCCATGAGTCTCTGTTCTAAACGGAGTTTCGCGAAAAGGGGACAGGACCCTTTTGGGCAAAGCCCCCTACGGGCCGTTCCGGCAAAGGGTCCTGTCCCTTTTCGCGAACAGCATTCTACGATGCAGGCGCGAGATCCTTCAAGCGGCCCGGCCGAGCAAGGGTTACACGATCGCAGATTTCGTGGCCAAATCCGGCTTCTCACCCCTTGACGCATTCGGCGAACAAGTTGACCTTTTCGGCCTCGAACCGTATTTTCGTGCAGGGGCGGCCGAACTTGGATGCGGCAAACAGGCGGTGCATGTCATCTTCGGTGCGGTGGATCAACTTCCATTCCAGCACGTGTTCCATGACGAGGCAAACTGCTCGAACCGCGCCCGCGCTTCGGCAGCCCGAAGACTTTGCGCTATTGGTGCGCTGCGCCGGGGACCTTCCGCATGTTGACGAGTTCGGCGAGGGATTACAGACGCCGTCTTGAGCGAAAAACACCCATGAACGAACCTCCGGCACCAAAAAAGTCCTGTCCTGCCGAAGAAACCGGAAAGATACGGCAGCGAACTTAGGAACGCCGCGTTTCCAACGCTTCCCAGCGATGATAGGCCTCCACGAGTTGCTCGTCCAAACGCCGCAGCCGGACCGTTTCGCGGGCGATCTCATCGCCGGGGCGTTTGTAGAACTCGGGAGCGGCCAGCGTCTGGTGAAGATCCGCGATTTCGGCCTCCAGCCGCGCGATCGTCTCCGGCAAGGTGGACAATTCCTGCTGCTCCTTGTACGTCAGCCGCCGATCGCGTGGTGCGGCGGCGGCATCGCCGGCAGATGTGCGGGTCTTTCCGGAAGTCGTGCCGCCCGGCGTTCCGCGTCCCGCACCCGCCACCGCGACCGCGCCGCCCGGCGTCGCGGGCGGACGCTGGCGCAACCAGTCGTCGTAGCCGCCGGCGTACTCCCGGACCTGGTCGCCCTCGAAGACCAGCGTGCTGGTGACCACGTTGTTCAAGAAGGCCCGATCGTGACTGACCAGCAGCACGGTGCCGTCGTATTCGACCAGCATGTCCTCCAGCAGCTCGAGCGTCTCCGTGTCCAAATCGTTGGTCGGTTCGTCCAGCACCACTACGTTCGCCGGCTTGGCCAACAGCCGCGCCAGCAGCAGGCGATTGCGTTCGCCGCCGGACAGGAAGCGGACCGGCGTGCGGGCCCGCTCGGGCGTGAACAAGAAGTCCTGGAGGTAGCCGATCACGTGCTGAGTCCGTCCCCCGACCCGCACCGTGTCGTAACCATCGGCGACGTTCTCCTGCACCGTCTGGTCGTCGCGCAATTGAGCCCGCAACTGGTCGAAGTAGGCGATCTGCAGGTTCGTGCCCAGCCGGATGTGGCCCTGGGTGGGCGCGAGTTGCCCCAACAGCACGCGGAGCAACGTGGTCTTGCCGGCTCCGTTCGGCCCGATGATCCCGATCTTGTCGCCGCGCAGGATGTGCGTCGACAGGTCGCGAAAGACGCGGCGCTCGCCGTAGGCAAACGCCACGTCCTCGGCACGCACGACGAGATTGCCGCTCCGCAGTTCCTGCTGCAGTTCCATGCGCACCGAGCCCGGCGCGGTTTGCCGCGACTGGCGCTCGCGCCGCATCCTTTCCAAGGCACGCACGCGGCCCTCGTTGCGCGTCCGCCGCGCCTGGATACCCGTGCGAATCCACACTTCCTCCTCGGCCAGCTTCTTGTCGAACCGGGCGTTTTGCTGGTCCTCCGCGGCCAGCGCCGCCTCTTTGCGTTTGAGGAACGTGTCGTAGTCGCAGGACCAGTCGAAGAGCCGGCCGCGGTCGATTTCCAGAATCCGCCGGGAGAGTTTCCGCAGGAACATGCGGTCGTGGGTGACGAACATGAACGCCGTGTTCCAACGGTCCAGCGTCTGTTCCAACCACTCAATGGCATCGATATCCAAGTGGTTCGTCGGTTCGTCCAGCAGCAGCAAATCGGGCTCTGCGACCAGGGCCCGGGCCAGCAGCACCCGCCGCTTCATTCCGGACGACAGGGTCTCGAACAACGCCGAGCCGTCCAGTTCCATCCGCGACAGGACGTGCTCCACACGTCGCTCGTTTCGCCAACCCGTTTCGTGCTCGTCTTCGCCGGGCGGCAGGCCTCCAGCGATCACCTCGACGACTTGGCCTCGAACCGTTTGCGGCACCTCCTGCGGAAGCAGGGACACGCACGCGCCCGGCGCGAAAGCGATCTCGCCGTGATCCGGCTCGAACTCGCCGCACAGGATTCGCAGCAGGGTCGACTTGCCAGCTCCGTTGCGTCCCAACAGGCCGATGCGCTCGCCGCGCTCGATCTGACAGCTGATGCCGTCCAACAGCGGCGGACCGCGAAACCGAATGCTCAAATCGTGGATGGTGACAAGGGCCATGTGGCCATTCTAGCCGTCAAGCCAGCCTGAGCGCCAGGTCCGGCACGGACACAGCGACAAAAACGCCTCGCCCCCCTCGTCTTCGCAAAGGCCGAGATTCTTGCGGCTGACTTGTCCCACGCCCGTCTGAAACCAGATAATTCCTGCCGGGTGACTGCATCGCCGATGCCCAAGGAATTTGATTTCCCCCAAGGGCGATCGCAAATGGGGATTCAGCTTTTCCCATTGCTTGCAGGCGCGAAACGCTCTGAGATTGCACATGTCAGGGCAAATCGGGCGGGACGACGCGTCCGCCAGCTTCGCATCGAGGCCTGCGCGTCAGTCTGGCTCTTGTTCTGCCTTTGTCGCCGGTGTGGAGGTCGCTGGCCCGGGAAATCGTGACCGTTGCGTCGATCGTGAGGGATGACATCCACGCAGATGGGCAACTTTTTGTTTCTCCGCCGGTGGTTTGGGGCTTTGCCTGTGCGCGTCTCCGGGGTACACTGTCTATGGGTCACGGAACCACTGGGCGGATGGCAGCGTCTAGCAGTTTTGCGGCCGGTCACGGGTTTTTGCTTTCTTGCCAGAGCACCGATCGGCTTAAATGCGGACGACGCCAATTTGGCTGCGGTTGCACTGGGAAGCCGCCGGTGGAAAAACGTCAATTTGGTTCAGAGAGGTAGATGATGGCCGCTGCACAGATTGCCTTGAATCAGAATCGTCCCACAAGATATCGACGATCTCGACGTCAAGGTCAACGGCGCTGGTTCCCGCAGTCATCGGGTCGCAGACGAGTGGGTCGCCGGGCCATCGTCTTTGAGCGGCTGGAAGGGCGTTGCTTGCTGAGTGGCCAAGTGAACCTTGTGGGCTTCGATGGGGCCGGCGGCATGGGATACGCCGGCGAAGGCGAAGCGGCGTCGACCGATGTCGTACGGTATCGCTTGGATCTGACCGACACATCCAATCAGCCGCTGCCGAAGGATACCGATGGTCATTATCAGGTGGCGGTGGGCCAGACGGTTCGGCTGCACGCTTACAATCAAGACGTGCGGCAGTCGACGATCCCGCCTGGTGGTAGCACGACGGAAGGTGCACCCAAGGGCGTGTTCGCCAGCTATCTGGACATCTTCTATGACAACAAAGATCTGGTTTCTGTTCGATACGGCGAGACGCAACAGATTCAGTTCGTGCCCGTGGAACCGTCGCAGGCCAACCCGTCGCCGGTGATGTCGGGCACCTTCACGCTGACCTTTGATGGTTACACGACTTCACCCATCACGTACTCGTATTTCTTCGACGAATTGGCGCCGGTGGTCCAGCAGGCCCTGGAAAGCCTGCCAAACGTCGGCTCCGAGAACGTCCTCGTCACGGTCGTGCCCGTAACCTTGGACGGTCTCCGGGTCAGATTCTTGAACGGACTCGGCGAACGCGACGTACCGATGATCAGCGGCGATCGATCGGGGCTTCAGAACTGCCAGGACATCACGGTGACCGAGCGGTTTCCCGCCGACTTGAGCAACGAAGGCACGTTTAAGAGTTCTTTCACGCCGGTGTCTCCCTTTATCAACGGCCTGAAGGCGATAAGCGAGGGACCCGAGGAAGGGCAACCGGCCAACGGCTGGACGCTCGGTTCGGTTGGCACCTTCTTGGAGGGCTATGGGTCTCCGAATCCGACGGCGGAATTCGAGTTCATTCAGGTCGATCTGAAAGCGCTCGCCGTGGGCCGGGTCGCCTTCTCCGGGAATGTCACGGAGTACGCCGGGGAAAACCCTCCCAACCCGGGAACGGAAACGTTGACGTTTCCTGCGGAACCGAATAACCCCAAGTTCATTGTCAACCCGGCGCACATCGGCTTCATCCAAGACATTCTCCACCCGCTGGTGCTGGACATCCTGCCGCGCAACGTATTTACCGTAAACTCAACAGGTGACGGTGCCGACGCAAATCCCGGCAACGGCAACTGCGCCGATGCAAGCGGAGCGTGTACCTTGCGGGCGGCGATTCAGGAAGCCAACGCACTTGCCAACTTGGCTGGCGGGCCGGACTTGATCCAGTTCGACATTCCGGGCGCCGGCATGCACACTATCCGTCCGCTTTCCCCTCTGCCGGCCATCGCTGCGCCCGTCGTGATCGATGGAACGACCGAACTGGGTTTCGGCGCCACACCTGTGATCGAACTGGACGGCAGTTCTGCGGGCTGGGGCGTCGCGGGACTGAAGATCACCGCGGGCGGAAGCACGGTGAAAGGCTTGACGATCAACCGCTTCAGCGGCTACGGGATCGAGATCACCACGGCCGGCGGCAATCAGATCCTGGGGAATTTCATTGGCACCGACGTGACCGGCACCGCGGCGGCCGGCAACGGCAACTACGGGGTTTCCGCCACCACGGCCAACAATCGGATCGGGGGCAGCGGGGCGGGAGAGGGCAACCTGATCTCCGGCAACCTGGGCGGGGGCGTGCGGTTGGCCGGCGCCGGCGCTACGGGCAACGTGGTGCAGGGCAACCGGATCGGTACGGACCTCAGCGGCACGGCGGCCTTGGGCAACAAGCTGGCCGGGGTGGCGATTTCGGGCGACAACAACCTGGTGGGCGGAGCGGCGGTCGAGGAAGGGAACGTGCTGTCGGCCAACGGCCAGCAAGGAGTGCTGCTGTACGGGGCCAACAACCGGGTCTTCGGCAACTTGATCGGCACCAACATCAGTGGGACGAGCGCCCTGGCCAACAAGGACTACGGCGTGGTGGTGTACGGCACGGGGATGCAGATCGGCGGAGCCGCCGCGGGGCAGCAAGGCAACGTGATCTCGGGGAATCGCTACGGCGGCATTTTGTTGCGGGGCACAGGCAACCTGGTGCAGCACAACCTGATCGGGACGGACCGGAATGGCCTGGCCGGCGTGGGCAATACGTTGACCGGGGTGGCCGTGGATGCCAGCGGCAACACGGTTGGCGGCGTGGGCGAGGCCGGGAACGTGATTTCGGGGAACGATCGGGAAGGGATCAGCCTGTACAAGCCGGGGAATTTTGTGTACGGGAACCTGATCGGGACGGACCGCACCGGCCTGACGGCGTTGGGCAACGGCGGCTGGGGCATGTACATCGTGACCTACGACTGCCAGGTGGGCGGCGTGGGCGCCGGGCAGGAAGGGAACGTGATTTCGGGCAACGGCGCCGGTGGCATCCAGTTGTATGGCAGCGGGGCGCACGAGAACACGATCCAAGGCAACTGGATTGGAGTAGACGAGGCAGGGACGAGGGCATTGGGGAATCAAGGGATCGGCCTGTTCCTGAACCGGGCCTGGAGCAACACGGTGGGCGGCGGCGAGGCCGGCGCGGGGAACGTGATCTCGGCCAACACGCGCGAGGGGATTTGGATCAGCGGGGACCCGGCGACGAACAACGTGCTGGTGGGCAACCGGGTGGGAACGAACGCGGCGGGCACGGCGGCGTTGGGCAATGCGTCGCACGGGATCTACATCACGGCGCGGGGGAACCGGATCGGGGGCACGACGGCCGAGGAGAGGAACCTGATTTCGGGGAACACGGGGAGCGGTTTGGTGCTGTCGGGAGCGACGGCCCGATTGAACGTGATCCAGGGGAACCGGATTGGGACGGACGCCAACGGCACAGCCGCGTTGGGCAACGGCGGCAGCGGGGTGCTGGTATCGGGGAGCGACAACACGCTGGGCGGAGGCGGCGGTGGAGCCGGGAACGTGATTTCGGGGAACCAGGTTGACGGGGTGCAGATTTACGGGACGGGGAACCGGGTGCAGGGGAACGTGATCGGCCTGGATGCGGCCCTGCTGGGGGCGTTGGGGAACAAGTATGGGGTGGTGTTGTACGGATCGGGGAACACGATCGGCGGGATGGGAATCGGGGAAGGAAACCGGATCGCGCACAACCAGCAGGCGGGGATTCTGGTGACGGGTTCAGGTGCGATCAACAACGCGATGACCCGGAATTCGCTGTGGAGCAACGGGGGATTGGGGATCGACTTGGCGCCGCTGGGGATGACGCCCAACGACGCGGGCGATCCGGACACGGGTCCGAACCGTTTGCAGAACTTCCCGGTAATCAGTTCGGCGGTGCTGA
>CAZAQY010000118.1:0-23595 GCA_964486845.1 uncultured Pirellulaceae bacterium | reverse complement strand
CGGGTACGTTTTCCACGACAAGGAACTGCTGCGGGAGGCCCTCACGCACGCCTCGGGCGCCGAGCATCGGCTGGCCTCCAACGAACGTCTGGAATTCCTCGGCGACGCCATCCTGGGGGCCGTCGTCTGCGAATTGTTGTTCCACCGCTATCCCCAGTACCTGGAGGGGGACCTGACGAAGGTCAAATCGGCGGTGGTCAGCCGCCCGTCCTGTGCCAAGATCAGCGAGGCGCTCGGCCTGCAGGAGTTCCTGATCGTCGGCAAGGGGGTCGCGGCCAGCCAAACCATGCCGCCTTCGTTGCTGGCCGACGTCTTCGAGTCGCTGATCGCCGCGATCCACTTGGACGGCGGCAGCGAGGCGGCCAGCCGCTTTATCGAGGCCATGCTGGGGCCGGAGATCGAACTGGTGGCCACGGGCGAACTGGGCGGGAATTTCAAGTCGCTGCTGCAGCAGCTGGCGCAACGGGAATTCGCCGGCACGCCCGTCTACCTGCTGCTGGACGAAAAAGGCCCGGACCATCGCAAGTGCTTCAAAGTCGCCGCCCAGGTCGGCTCCGTCCGCTATCAGGCGGCCTGGGGCCGAAACAAGAAAGAGGCGGAACAGCGCGCGGCCTGCAACGCGCTGGCCGAAATCAAAGGCGAACCGGCGATCTTCCCGTCGGATTGAACGCCATCCTACTCAGGTGCTCCGCACCTACTCTTACACGTACTCGTACACGCTCATCTCTTACGTCTCAAAATCAGCGGGATTCGCGTGTATGAATACGTGTACGAGTCCGGACTCGTGTCAACGGCAACCCCGTCCCGGTTGAGGTTACGCCGCCGGAAACACCACGCCCGAAAAGAACACGAACAAACCGGCGATCACCACCACGAACAGCAGCCACCACGTGACGACGCTCGTGTACCAGGTCGTGCCCAAATGGGCGAAGATATTCAGTTTTTTCCAGTTGATCGTCACGTCGTCGCCGATTTGTTCAGGCGCCGGCGGCTGTGTCGCCAGACTCACCGCCGCGCAAACGGCGCAGCACAGCAGCCAGTTCAAGGCGGCCTGGTTGGCATAGGGCTCCAGCCAGGCCGGATGCGCCGCCACGGCCTCCAGGTACAACTTGATTCCGATCCCGAAGACGAACCCGAAGATCACGGCCGCCAAGGCCCCACGGCTGTTTACCCGTCGCCAGAGAATGCCCAGCAAGAAGACGGCGGCAAAGGGCGGCGCGAAAAAAGCGTACAGCGTCTGGATGTAGATGAACAGCCCGCCGCCCAAACGGCCGATGAAGCCAGCCAGCACGATGGCCACGGCCAGGATGGCGATCGACGAAACGACGCCCACGTTGACCAGGTGCTGGTCGCTGGCCTCTTTTCGGAGCAGACGCTTGTAGACGTCCAACGTGAACACCGTCGCCGTCGAGTTCAGCACCGCGTTGACCGTCGATTGGATGGCCCCAAACAGGCCGGCCAGGAACAGCCCGCGCAGACCCAGCGGCATCAACGTTTGCAGCAGATGAATGTAGCCGCGGTCGGCCGCGGGCCGCACCTCTTCCCACGGCTGCAACAACAGTTGCGGCTGCAGCGCAAACAAGATCAAACCCGGCAACACGACGATCACCGGCATAAACACCTTCATAAAGCCCGCGAACACAATCCCCATCCGCGCGTGATAGCCGTCACGGGCGCCCAGCACGCGCTGAATCATGAACTGGTTGAGCACGTTGTACCAGACGCTGACGGAGAAAATTCCCACCAGCAGGCTGGTCCAGGGATGGGTCGGGTGGCTGGCCGGCTGGAAGACCGACAAGCGATTGTACGAGTCGGTCCCGGCCAACTGGCGGACGTGGAAGGCGACCGCCTCGGACCACGCACCGCTTTCCGCCCTGTTCCGCTCGATCATGACCCGGAAGCCATCGGCCAGGGAACCATCGCCGGACAGGGCTTCCAATCCTAACACCGTGACGGCGACTCCGCCGGCCACCATCACGACGACCATGAACAGGTCGCCCCACGCCACGGAAGACAACCCGCCGTAGATCGCCCAGCCGCCGGCCACGACTCCCAAGACGATGATCGACAGCCACAGGTCGAATCCGAACAGCTTCTCGATCGCCACGCCGCCGCCGTACAGCACCGCCGCCAGGAAGGCGACCACGTTGCTGATCACCGTCACCGCAGCGAACATCTGGCGCAGCGTGAGGCTGAATCGCCGTTCCAGGAATTCGGGGATCGTGAACACGCGGGAGGCCAGCAGAAACGGGATAAAGAACCAGATCAACAACGAGAACGTCACGACGTTCATCCATTCCGACATCGCCACGCAGATGCCGTACACGGTGGCGGCCCCGATCATCCCGATGAAGTGTTCGGTGCTGATGTTCGAGCCGATGAACGAGCCCCCGACGACATACCACGGCAAACGCTTCCCCGCCAGAAAATAGTCCGTCGTGCTGGCCCGTTCACCCCGGCCGAACCAGTAGCTGACGGCCGACAGGCCCAGAAAATAGAGTGCAAACGCCGCGTAGTCCCACATTCCCAACGAGAACTCGCTCGGATCCGTCATAAAACAATTCCTCCGGTGCAGCGTGCTGGGCTCTCGCCCTTGTGAGGTTGCGGACATGCCGGCACAAGGCAACCAGCTTAACAAATCGGCCGCCCGCCTCCAATTGCCCGGCGGCGTGCGGAGCGGTATTCTGAGCGGATGCGTTACCACGGCACGGTGATTCGGCCTCCCAGCGAGGCCGACAGCTACATTCTGCAAGTTACCTACGGCTGCTCGCACAGCGAGTGTACGTTCTGTGGCACCTACTTGGACAAGCCGTTCCAGGCCCGGCCGGAGGTCGAGGTGCTGCAGGACATCGCGTTGGCGCAGGAGGTGCTGCGCGGCACGCGGCGAGTGTTTCTGGCCGACGGCAATGCCTTGGTGTTGGGCACCCGCCGGCTGACGGCGATTCTGGACGCCCTCCATTGCGCCTTTCCCGACCTGCAGCGAGTGGGCGCGTACGCCAACGCGCGCGACCTGCTGGGCAAGAGCCAAAACGAACTGGAATTACTTCGCGACAAGGGCCTGCGGATCGTCTATGTGGGCCTCGAAAGCGGCAGCGACGAGGTCTTGCGCCGCATTCACAAAGGCGCCACGGCCGCCGAGATGATCGAGTCCGTCCGCCATGCACAGGCTGCCGGGATTCGCGTCTCGGTGATCGCCCTGCTGGGCCTGGGCGGTCCGGAGCTGTCCGCCGAGCACGCTCAGGCTACGGGCCGGGCCGTCAGCGCGATGGACCCCCGCTACCTGTCGCTGCTGACGCTGATGCTGGTGCCGGGAACGCCTCTGTACCGGCAGTGGCGCAACGGCAGCTTCGAACTCCTGCGGCCCGAAGCGATGCTGGCGGAACTGCGGGAGATTATCGTTCACCTGGAGGGCTTGACCGGCTGCGTGTTTCGGACCAACCACGCATCGAACTACGTCCCGCTGGCGGGCACTCTGCCGAAAGACAAATCGCGACTGCTGGCCGCCCTGGACGACGCGCTGGCCCGAGGTCGCTCCGCCCTGCGCCCCGAAGCCTGGCGCGGCTTGTGAAGCCCAACGTCGCATGTAAACCCCAATTGAGGTTCCCCGATGGTAGCTCGAAAACGGTTACGGCAATTGGCCCTCGAACACGGCACGCCGTTGTTCGTCGTCGACCATGACGTGTTGCGGAGAAATTATCGACTGTTCAAGAAGCACTTGCCGCGTGTGCAAGCCTACTACGCCGTTAAGGCGAACGCCGATCCGGCCATCATCAGGACCTTTTACGAAGAGGGCGCCAGTTTTGATGTGGCCAGCATGCCCGAATTCATGCTGGTGCATGAAAACACCAAGGATTTGCCGGCCAAGCAGCGGCAGGACTTCATCTGGGACAAGATCATCTACGCCAACCCGATCAAAGACAAACGCACCCTGACCGAGTTGGACCAATACAAGCCGCTGGTCACCTACGACAATCTCGTGGAGATCGGCAAGCTCAAGCAGTACGCTCCGCACGCAGGCCTGATCCTGCGGGTCAAGGTGCCCAACACGGGCTCGGTCGTGGAGTTGTCGTCCAAATTCGGGGCCTCCGCCGGGGAAGCCGTGGACTTGATCCAAGCCGCATTTCAGGCCGGGCTGACGGTCGAAGGACTCAGTTTCCACGTCGGCAGCCAGTGTACGAACGTCGCCAACTACGTGCAGGCTCTGGACTTGGCGGCGGCCGTGTTTCACGAAGCCTGGGAGCGGGGCTACCCGCAGGTCAAGATCCTGGACATCGGCGGCGGCTTTCCTGTGCCGTACGACGAGCACGTCCAGCCGTTTCGGACGCTGGCCAAAACGCTCAACTCCGAGTTCCAGCGGCTATTCCCTGCCGAGATGGAAATCCTGGCCGAACCCGGCCGGTTCCTGGTGGGCACGGCGGGCACGCTGGTGGCCAGCGTGATCGGCAAGGCCGTCCGCGACGGCAAGCAATGCTACTACATCAACGACGGCGTCTATCACACGTTTTCCGGCATCATCTTCGACCACATCCAGTACCGCTTGAAGGCGCTGAGGGACGGCCCGAAACAGCTCTGCGCCGTCTTCGGACCGACCTGCGACGCCCTGGACACCGTCTCGCTGGCCGAAGAACTGCCGGACCTCGAACTGGACGACCTGGTGTACAGCGAAAACATCGGCGCCTACAGCCATGCGTCGTCGACGTGCTTCAACGGCTTCCCACCTGCCAAAGTCGTCCACGTCAACCGATAGGGGAGAACGCATCATGTGGCTGTTCATTCTTTTGCAAGTTCGCCTCCGCCCAGCACAAAAATGCTCTTGGTTTCCCACTCTTCGAATCCGAACAGCGTGGTGACGGCGGGCAGGTCGCGCTTGCTGCAGACGAAAAACAGCGTGTCGCCCGGTTCCACCGCGTGCGATTCCACTCCGCCTTGGTGTATTCCAGGGACTTGATGCGGGCGATGATCCGCGGCGCCCCGTGATCGTGCGCCGGCAGGCAGGCGATCAGGTTCACCTCGTCCAGGTCCGTTACCGCGATGAACAATTCCATCTCCGAGACGTTCGCGGCCTCCAGCACTTCGGTGCTCGCCTCGTTCCCCTCGGCGATGAGGGCATTCAGCTCTTTGCGCAGATCTGCCGCACGCTGCGGGTCCCGCTCGGGACCTGCGGTCGCATCGGCAGGCAACGTCCGGCAGGCCGGCATGGCAACATCTCCACAAGGTGGGACGTCCCCATCCCCGAATCGTACTCCGCAGGAACGAACGCGGCAGGACTTTCTCCACCCATTGCATGTCCGCCAGACGCACCTCGCCAAGGGCCGGGGACATGAACGCCTGCCGCGAAAGCTGCTTCGCCGCAGGAGCAACGGAAGTCGGATGGTACTTCCACCGCCGGGCCACACTTGACAGGCGAACTCCGCGTGGTCCAAAATCACGAGCGTCGGCTGGCTGCCGAGAGGTCTCGTCGGGCATGGTAGCGACGAGAGTGCCGGAAACTCTTGACCTGTTGCGGAGCGACAATCGTGAAGAATGCGAGAAAGCGTCCATGCATGCTGGCCGGTGTCGTGGTGCTTGCCATCAGCCCTGCCGCGCAGGGCGAAGTGGAACTGGTCAAGGACGGCCGAGCCGTGTCCGAAATCGTGATCGCTCCGGACGCGATCCAGGCGGTAAAGCTGGCGGCGCAGGACCTGCAGAAGCATCTGAAGCAGATGTCCGGCGCGGAACTGCCGATCGTGACGGCGCCGTCGCCCGGCGTCGCCAGCCGGGTGTATGTGGGCGAAAGCCAGTTCACTCGGGAACTCGGGTTCAAGCCGGCCCCCTTCCGCACCAGCGGGTTGGAGATCCTCGCGGAGAAGGGCTACGTGATCCTCGTCGGCCCGGACAAGCAGCGCGCTTCCTGCCCGTACGGCCAGACGGCGGCGGACAGCATCTACCTGGGGGGCAGCGCGATCCTTGGCAAGTCGGCCGCCCGACCAGAGGGGTTTCCCTCTCCAGGGTTGAGCAAGTGGCAGGAGTTCTGCGGCTACAAGTTCACCACGCAGCATCTGGACGATCATCTGGGCCAACTGAATCAGTCGCTGCAAATCCACAGCAATGACGACACCGGCACCTGGTATGCGGTGGCGGAACTGCTGGAGCAACTCGGCGTGCGCTGGTACATGCCGTACGAAGACGGCTCCGTGATTCCGGAGAAACCGACGGTCACGATCGCGGAGCAACACCTTGTCAAGGAGGCGAAATTCGACCGTCGCGAGTGGTGCTTCTACAACGCGATGCGTTCCGACCCCGAGGGGCTCGCGTGGCTGAAGCGGCTGAAGGCGGGCAACTACAACACGATTCTCTACAATCACACGACCTACGCCATCTACAGTTCCCTGGAGCAGCAGCAACTGCACCCGGAATGGCTGGCCTGCGGGGCCGACGGCAAGCCCTACGTGGGCTATCCGCCGGGGCGCGGCATGCCGCGCTGCACCGACCCCGGATTCCGAAAGGCTGCAGTCGCGTACATGAACAAGGTGTTCGATACGTTTCCCGACCTGTCGGCCATGACCGTCGGCCCGCCGGACGGCGGCGTCAAGATGGATGCCCGCGACCTGGACGCCTACGGCAAGCCGGACGACAGCGAGGAACAGAAAGCCTCCAACTACGTGTGGGATTTCCACGTCCATCTGGCCAAGGAGCTGAAGAAGTCGCACCCGGACAAATGCCTCCTCTACATGACCGGCTACGGCGCGCGGCTCATCCCGACCAATATCGAGCAGTTCCCCGGCAATCTCATCGTGCCGCTTCGAGGTTACAGCCCCGCCAACCGGGTTCTCCATACCGAAGCCCGCGTCCTGACCGATGCCTGGCAGCAGTGGCGCGGGCTGATGAAAGAACCGCGCCGAGCGCCGGTGTGGAACTATTTCCTCTGGTATCGCACGCCCACCCACCCGCGCTATCCCGTCTTCTTCACCCAAGCCCTCCAGGAGGAGATGCAGCAGATTCTGCCGATCTGCGACGGCAAGTTCATCGAAATCCAGCCGGCGCGGGCAATGACTCCCGAAGGGCGTGAAGGATTCAGGCTCAATACCCCCGGTTTGATCCATCTCATGGTGTACTGGCAGAACAAGCTGTTTTGGGATCCAAACATGGACCGGAAACAGATGTTGGAAGAGTACTGCACGCTCTTCTTCGGTCCCGCCGCCGCGGAAATGAAGGAGTTCATCGAGTTCGCGGAAGCGGTTTGGATGCGACAGGAATCGCGCAGCGTCACCCTGACCACCGGGTTTCTCAAGGAGCCCGACGTGGACCGCTTTTTCGAGATCCTTGCCCGGGCACGCGCCAAGGCCGGCAAGGGCACGGTCTACGAACGCCGCATCGCACGGATGCAAGACGAGATGCTGCCGCTCAAAGACCTGTTCCCCAATTTGGCGCGCACGGGGCCGCTTGTGCGGGCCTATCCGGTGGACATCGCATGGACCGGCCTGGACGGCGACGTGAGCAAGTACCGGTACGGCTGGATGTCCCTGCGCGACAACCGGACGGGCGAGCCGGCGCCGAAGAACACCGCGCCCACCCGCGCTGCGGTTTACATGACCCGTGACAAGTCGGCGCTGATCGTCGCCGCGATCTGTCCGGAAAGCAAGATGAGCGACCTGAAGGCAGACTGCCGGGCGAACGACGAGGCGAGCATTTTCGATGACGACGTCGTCGAGGTCTATGTCAACACTCCGCAGCGTTCCTACTTCAAGATCGTCGTCAACCCGAACGGCGCCATCTGGGACGAATCCACCGACGTGGCGGTCATCGAACGCACGACGCTTCCGATCCTGTGGAACCCCGGGACGAAGGCGGTGGTCAAGAAGGAGGACGATCGCTGGACTGTGGAAATCATGATTCCGATGAAGGACTTTGGCGAGATCGGTCCGTCGGAAACGTATCCGTGGGGCCTCCAAGTTGGACGCACCCGGTTTACGGGCGGCCGGGCCGAAAGCTGGTCGATCGCCCCCACCGGCGGCCCTTACGCGACGCTGAATCGGTGGGGCAATCTCTGGATCAGACCTTGGTAGCGTCGTCAGGCTTGCTAGTCGCACGTCTCTTGCAGGGACAAAACATGCCGTGTCATTGCATTCGACCCACCCTTCTACTTGTGTTGTGCCGGCTGTGCCTGGCGGGCAGCGTCACGGCCGGGGAAATCCAGCTGGCTACCGACGCGCCGGGGCCGCTGGCGCCGGAGGAGAGCCAGAAGCAATTTCAGTTGGCGCCGGGGTTCCGGATCGAGTTGGTCGCGGCGGAACCCCACGTGGCCGATCCCGTGGCGATCGACTTCGACGCCCGCGGCCGGATCTTCGTGTGCGAGATCCACGGCTACAACCTGGAAGGCTACCTGGACGTCCAGGAGCTGAACAAAAGCGGCGTGTTGGACACGGCGGTGCGCCGCATCCCGGCCAATCCCGATGCGATCAAGCGGGCGGAGGAGGAGCAATACGGGACGGTCAAGCTGCTGGAGGACACGGACGGCGACGGGCGCGTGGACCGCAGCCACGTCTGGGCGGACCGCTTGCCGGCCTGCTACGGCGTCGTCGCGGCCCGCGACGGGGTGATCGCGCTCTGCGCGCCGGACATCATCTTCTTGGCGGACCGCGACGGGGACGGGCGGGCCGAGGTGCGCCAGACGTTGTTCTCCGGCTTTGGGGTGTACGACATGTGGTCGCGGATCAGCAATCCGCGCCGGGGCCTGGATAATTGGATCTACGCCGCCAACGGCATCAACAGCGGCGGGACGATCCGCGGCCCGCATCTGCCGGCCGAAGTGAAGATCCCGGCGACCAGCTTCCGCTTCAAATCGGACGGCAGTGCGTTGGAACCGACCAGCGGCAGCGCCAGCGGATTCGGCCTGGCCATCGACGACTGGGGCGACCGCTTCCTGGTGACCAACCAGCAGCACGCCTTGTTCGTGGCCCCGTTGGCCCACCGTTACCTGGCGCGGAATCCGTACTACGCCGCGCCCAACCTGGTGTTGAACATCTCCAGTTACGGTCATCCGGCGCGCGTGTATCCGATCAGCCAGCCGGACCCCTGGCGGCTGGCGCGCAGCAAGGACCCGGCCTGGGTCAAGTTCTACGGAGCGGCCGAAGCCACCGCCAACGGCTTCTTTACGGCCGCCAGCGGACAAGCGATCTATCGGGCCGACGCCTTCCCGCCTGAGTTTTGGGGCAATCACTTCAGCGTCGACAACGCCCAGAACCTGGTGCATCGCTGTGTGCTGGAGCCGCAGGGAGTGATCTACCAGGTTCGGCGGCCGCAGGCTGAAGAAACAACCGAGTTCCTCAGATCGACCGAACAGTGGTTCCGGCCCGTGAACCTGATGACGGGACCGGACGGCGCGCTGTACGTGGTGGACATGTATCGGGCAATTATCGAGGACTACTCGGCCATCCCGCGGTTTCTGCAGCAACTCTACATCCAGTCCCTGATCGCCGGAGCGGACCGGGGCCGGATTTGGAGGATCGTCGCCGAAGATCGGCGCGGGTCTCCCGACCCCGCCGAAACGGCCGACCGTCAGGTCTCCAGCGCATCCGGGAGACCTACGGTCGGGGCCGGGGTCTCCAGCGCATCCGGGAGACCTACGGTCGGAGCCGTGGCTCGGTCGGGAGACCGCCCACAACCAAGGTCGGGAGACCCGCCACAACCAGGGTCGGAAGACCGGCCACAACCAGGGTCGGGAGACCGGCCTGCGCGTGCGCCTTCCCTGGCCGAAGCCAGCCCGGCCGAGTTAGTCGCGGCGCTGTCCAGCCCCAATGCCTGGTGTCGCGAGACGGCCCAGCGGTTGCTGGTCGAACGCGGCGACCGCAGCGTCGAGAGCCCGTTGATGGAATTGGCGGCTTCCGGCGGCACGCCGCAAGCCCGCTTGCACGCGCTGTACACGCTCGACGGCCTGTCGGCCCTGACGCCGGAGATCGTGCGGCGGGCGCTGGGCGACGAGCACTTTGCCGTCCGCATGCACGCCTTGGTGTTGTCCGAACGCTTTCCGCAGGCGGACGCCGGATGGTTCGAGGCGGTGGCTGCGCTGGCCGGCGATCCGCACCCGCGAGTCCGTTTGCAGGCCGCGCTGACGCTGGGCCAATCGCGCTTGCCGGCCGCCGCTGCGGCCTTGGCCAAGCTGGCTGCGGCCAGCGAGGGCGACACGTGGCTGCAAGCCGCCATTCTCAGTTCGGCGGCGGAGACTGCAGGCGACTTGTTGGTGGAAGTCGTACGAGGCGCGGAGGGCGGAGGTTCGGCGCCGTCGCTGCTGCGGCCGCTGGTATCGATTGTCGGCGCTCGGCACCGCAGTGACGAGATCAGCCGCGTGCTGGCGGCGCTCGAGGCGGCTCGGGGTCCGGCGGCGGCCGGGCTGCAGTCGGCCTGCCTGGCGGGACTGGCCGAGGGGCTGAATCGCGGCAAGCCGGAGGTGCTGGCCAGCGCCGAGGGACAGCGCTCGCTGCGGGCCCTGCTGGCCAACTCGGACGGCGAAGTCCGGCAGTTGGCGTTCCAGGTCGCCAAGCTGGTCCGGCTGCAGGAAGCCCCGGAGATGAAAGCCGCGTTGCAGGCTGCCGCCGAGACGGCGTTGGACGACGACCGCCCGCTGGCGGATCGCGTGGCCGCAGTGGCCTCGTGGAAAGGCGCTCCGTTCGATGAACTGGCGGCCGTGGCCCAACGACTGCTGGACCCGCGGCAGCCGTTGGACGTCCAGTTGGCCGCCATCGAAGCCTTGGCAGCGTCGGAAGACGTGCGGGCCGCCGATCTGCTGTTGGCGAACTGGTTGAGCAAGACGCCCAAAGTCCAAACCGCCGTCCTGGACGCGGTTTTCCAGCGCCAGAACCGGCTGGCAAAACTGTTGGACGCGCTGCAGCAGGGCGCCGTGCCGCCGGCCGGCCTGGACGCCGCCCGCCGCGAGCAACTGCAGCAGAACCCGGATGCCGAGATCCGCCGCCGGTCGCAGGAGTTGCTGGCCGCCCAGGGCGCCACGAAAAACCGCGAAGAGGTGCTGGCCCGCTACACGGAGGCGCTGACCCTGCCTCGCGACGAGGGCCGTGGCCGAACGGTATTCGAGCGCCAATGCGCCAAGTGCCATCGCATCAAGGAGCAGGGCTTCGCCGTCGGCCCCGACCTGGCCAACACCACCCAACGCACCGACGAGATGCTGATCTCGGACATGCTGGACCCCAGCAACCAGCTCACCGCCGGCTACAACAGCTACACGGTCGTGACGGAGGATGGCCGGATCTACAGCGGCGTGCTGGCGGCGGAGTCGGCCACGCACGTCACGCTGCGCCGCGAGGAGGGCAAGGAGGACACCATCTTGCGGAAAGACATCGACGAGATGGCCGCCTCGCGCACGTCGCTGATGCCGGAAAAGGTCGAGCAGGAGATCAAGCCGCAGGAGATGGTGGACCTGATCGCCTACCTGCGGCAAGCGTTCGGCCCGCAGTTGCCGGCGCAGGTCATGTTGTTTGACGACGATCCCGGTTTTGTCGCACAACTCAATCAGGGCGAAGGCCGCGCGACCCTGGAAACGGCGGATCGCTTCGCCGGCCGGGCGTCCCTCCGCATGGCGCCGCCGCAACGCTTTTCGCTGAACATTCCCGGCTGGCAGTACCGGATCGCCGAGCACCCGGCGCCCGGTGAGTACCGGTATCTGCGGTTCGCTTGGAAGTCCTGCGGCGGCCACGGCGTGATGATCGAACTGGCCGGCGACGGCAACTGGCCACCCGCCGACAAGCCGATCTGGCGCTATTACAGCGGTCAAAACACGACGGGCTGGGCCGCGCGCCAGCTTGCGGCCGACGCGCCGCAGCAATGGGCCGAGGTCAACTGCGACCTATGGAAAGACTTCGGCTCCTTCACCCTGACCGGCGTCGCC
Source organism: uncultured Pirellulaceae bacterium (assembly GCA_964486845.1). Lineage (GTDB taxonomy): Bacteria > Planctomycetota > Planctomycetia > Pirellulales > Pirellulaceae > Anammoximicrobium. The sequence continues at coordinate 11,717 of CAZAQY010000118.1, read as the reverse complement.
CCCACCGCGCTCGGCGGCGACGCGCTGTTCGACCGCCTGGAACTGCTGCGCGAACTGCCGCCGAGTGCCGCCAAGCCCGCGCCATGACCCCTGCTTGACAGGTCCCCGAAATTGTGTAAATAGGGGGCTTGGAAGGGGAGGCCTGCATCTCGTCCCACCTAGCTCGCGTCTTGCACCGAGGTGAATGGGCAAGCGGGCAGTCGAGATGGCAGGCAGAGAAGCAGGTAGACGGTTTGGGCCTCCTTTTCGAGCGCATCGCTGGCAGGTCGTGAGTTCGCCATGATCGAGGCACCTCGGCGCTCTCACGGCCGCCTCGAGGCAGGCGGCGCGCCACGGGTCGGGAGATCCACCACTGTCCGGTTCCTCACTGCGATCATCACGCGGAGCGTGATGGCCACTTTGAAGTCGCGGCAGTAATTGATTTGCCGATCTCAAGCAACCCAAGAAGCGTGGCGGGATGATTCCGCCCGATCGTACCACGCGCATCCCGGCCGCAAGGCCGAGGCCGGAAGCGAAGTTTGCGCCGCACCCGCCCGACGCGCCAGCGAGGGGCCATGCGGCCGCGTTAGCCAAGCGATTCATCACCTTCTGTGTTCACTGCCGCACTATCTGGGAGGAGTCATTCATGTCCGCTCGCCGCGTCCGCTCGCGTTCAGGGTCCCCCGCGGGAGGTCAGTCCGAAATCCGCGCCAATCGCCGCCAGAATCGTCCGCAGCGGCGCCGGCTGGTGTTCGAGTTCTTGGAAGATCGGCGTCTGCTGGCCACCTTCCAGTGGACCGGCGGCGGTCTGGACGACTTGTGGACCAACGGCGCCAACTGGAACCAAGGCGGAAGCACCCCGGGCGTGGCCGACGACGTGCTGTTCCTGGACGCCGGGGCCGGCGCCGTCGATCTGGGGGGAGGCCCGCAGACCGTCCAGTCCGTCACCTTCCAGAACACCGCGGGCCACGACTTCCAGTTGAGCAACGGGACGCTGACCGTGACCAGTCTGGCGCAAACGGGCACGGGCAGCAACACGATCGGCGTGTTGCTTGACGCGAGCACGGTTACTTTCGGCGGCAGCGTATCCGCCGGTTCGCTGCGGCTGAATTCGACAGGCAACATGTTCGGCACGGACGACACGTTCACCGTGAATACGGCCGGGACCTTGCAGGCGGTCGTGTCGGGAGCAAACGCCGGGTTCGGGAACGCCAATCTAGCGCTGTACGGCGGCACGCTGGAGCTGCTGCCGGGGGCGCCGACGGTTGTCAATGCGCTGGACGCGAGGATCTACATCAACGGCGACGGGACCACGAAGATCGACGGCATTGGCAACGGCACGCCCACGGGCGGCCTGTTGGGGGAGACGCCATTGGAGGCCAAGCAGATCACTGGCGCGGTCAGTTTCGGCGACGATGCGGCCTTCCGGGCCTTCTTTCCCGCGCTGACTCAGGACGACAACTACCAGTCACTGTTTATCGGCGATCTGCACCTCCCGGACCTGAATGGCGGAGCTGCCTACGACGTCGAGTTCGGCACCAACATCGCCGACGATCCGGTGTACATTTATGTGGACCTGGACCAGGATGGTGTGTTTGAAACGGCGGCCGGCGAACGGGTCATCGCTCGCGGTTGCTGCGGCAGCGCGTACAACACGATCAGCATGGCGCCGGGGACCTACCGATATGCGGCCTCGCACGCGGAATACTATGGCGGCTCGCAGGTCGAGCCCACGATCAACGTGACCCTGGATGGTCTCGGCCGCCGGGTCGTCAACCCCGGCTCGATGGGCGGGCTGTTCACCACGATTGCCATCGTCCAAGGCAACCTGACCAACGCGGTTTTCGTCACCGAGAACTCGACGATCCGCATGGCCAACGCGCTGCCCGGCGCCAGCCTGGGCACCCTGGCGATGTCGGCCGGCAAGATCCTGACCGTGGACTCGGTGGATGGGAAGCAAGGTCTGACGTTCGCGACCAGCACCACGCTGGCGGGCAACGCCGAAGTCAGCACGACAAACAACGCGACGCTGGCGCTGAACAACGTCGGCGAGACGGCGATGGCGGGCCTAACCAAGTCGGGCGACGGCACGCTGGTCCTGGCCACGGCCAACACGTACAGCGGCCGGACGACGCTGGCCGGCGGCATGACCAGGATGGGCAATGACGCTTCGCTAGGCACCGAGGACGCCGCCGGAACCGTGATCCAGTCCGGGGCCACGCTGGACATTGTGGGCCATCGGGCCGGCGTCACGGGCAACGAGCCGATCCAGGTGCAGGGTGCGGGCGTCGGCGGCGCGGGGGCGATCATCAACACCGGCGCGGCGCAGGGCAGCGCGTTCCGGCAGATGACGCTGGCGGGCGACACGACGTTGGGCGGTCCCAGCCGCTGGGACATCCGCGATGCGGGCGGCGCTGCGAGCTTCAACGGCCAGGGGCACACGATCACCAAGATCAGCGGGAATGAAGTCTGTTTCATCAACACGGCCACCTCGAACCTGGGCGACCTGGATGTCAACGGGGGCGTCTTCCGCGTCGAAGGCTCCACGGTCTGGACCGCGCCGGGCAAGACGATCACCGTGGCGGGCGGAGCGGCGCTGGATTTCTGGGCCAACACCCAAACGCATAATCCGGCCGTGGTGCTAAACGACGGTGCGAGTCTGACGGCCAACGGCGGCGGCGGGGCGACGCTGACTGGACAAGTCACACTGGCCGGCAGCACGGCCAATGTGACGGCCAACAGCAACCTCACGCTCGCCGGACTGGTGACTGGCGGCGGCAACGTCGTGAAGCAGGGCGGGGGCACGCTGCGGCTGACCAACGGCGGGAATGACTACACGGGCATAACCTACGTCAACGGCGGCGTGTTGCAGGTGACGGCCGATCACGCGCTGGGCAGCAGCACCGGGACGGTGGTCAACAGCGGCGGCACGCTGGAGTTCGATGGGGCGTTTGACTACCTGACCACCGAGCCGCTGACCATCAGCGGCAACGGGTCGGGCGGCCAGGGAGCCATCAACAGCATCAGCGGCAGCACGCGGCTGGCGTCGTCCATCACCATCCCCGGCGGCAGTGAGGCCACGATCGGGTCCGGGACAGCGGGCTCGAAGTTGACCGTCGATTCGAACCTGGCCTTCAACGCCTTCGGTTTGACGTTCACCGGCGCCGGCGACATCGACGTGGTGGGGAATCTCAGCGACGGCGTGGTGGGCGGGTACGCAGCGGGCCTGCGCACCGGCTATCTCAGCGGCAATATGTCGTTCGCGGCCAATCCGGCCAACGACGGAATCCGGCTGGATCCGCACGCGGGGCTGACTAACGCCAGTCCGCCCTGGGCCGACAATCGGACTTGGGTGTACACCGGCCAGTTCTACGATGCCGACGGCAGTTTCTCCTTTGCGGAAAACATCGACGACATCGCGTGGATGTCGATCGACGGCGTGGTCCGGCTGAACGACAGCAGCTGGAACACTCCCACGACGACGGGACCGGGCCCGTTCGGCATGGGGCCCGCCGGAGACGGCTGGCACAACATCGAGATCCGCTTCAGCAACGGTGGCGGCGGAGCCGGAGCCGTTGCCGGAAACGGCTGGACGGCGACGAAAGGCTTTGGCCTGAACGTGGCTGGCACGACGAGCGTCAACGGCGCTGACTACATCATCCCGCAGGATTCGGGCAATGCCTCGCTGTTCCGCACGCCGTCGACCGGTCTGTTCAAGAATGGCGGCGGGACGGTGACGCTGCTGGGCACGGACAACTCCTACGGCAGCACCACCTACGTCAATGGGGGGACGCTGGTGGCGACGCAGGCCACTTCGCTGGGCCGTACCGACGCCGGGACGGTCGTGAGCGCGGGAGCGACGCTCGCGCTTGCCAATGCTTCGATCACAGACGAATCGCTGGCGCTGGACGGGCCGGGCGCCGCGGGCCGGCTGGGCGCGCTGATCAACCTGAGCGGCAGCAACACGTACCACGGCGCAATCACCGGGGCGCCGGCGATCAACGGCCAGATCAGCATCGGGGCGGCGGCGGGCAGCAGTCTGACGTTGCAGGGCACGATCGACTTGCAGTACTCGCAGGCCGTCTTCAACGGAGCTGGCGACGTGCTGGTCCAATCGACCATCAGCGGCTTGTCCGCGCCGGGAACGTTCAACGGCTTCGACGAGCGGATCTTCAATGGCGTGCCGGCCGATGCGCAGAACAGCATCGAGGGCTATCGCGCGGCGACGCTCGGCGCCGCCGACGCCCGCGGGTTGCTGCGGGGGCACTTGAACTACCCCACGGACCAATCCTTTAGCGACCGCGCGGCGGCGCTGGGCGCTGTGGGCTTCGACAACGGGGACTTCTCGGCCCTGTGGCTGGCCGATTTCACGCCCACCGAGAGCGGTGCATGGGGCTTCCGCTTCAACACCCTGGACGACAACGCCTCGTTGTGGGTGGACACGGACCAGAACGGCACGTTCGAGGCGGGCAACCGATTTTACAGCCGCGGCTGCTGCGGCGGCAGCGGCGATCAGTACACTCCCGCCCTGATTGCGGGCCAGAAGTATTTGTTCGGGATCTTGATGAGCGACACGGGCGGCCTGGGCTTCTTCGGCAACATGGAAGTCAAATCGCCCAGCGGCAGTTGGCAGGCGCTGAATCCCAGCGCCGCCGGGCTCAACGGCATCTTTACCGTCACGATTGCCCCGGACAATCAACTGGTCAAGAACGGCACCGGCACCCTGACGCTGGCGGCCGACAACACGTATGCCGGGGTGACGGCGGTCCGCGCTGGCACGCTGGTCGCCGGCCACGACGGCGCGCTGGGCGACGGCCCGGCGGGCACGGTGATTGGAGACGGCACGACGCTGAAGCTGCCTGGCGGTGTGAACGTCGCCAGCGAAACGCTCACAGTCCGCAAGCTGGGCACCAGCGGGTTGGACGCGTTGCTGCTGAACGAAGGCGCCAACAGCATGAGCGGCGCGATCACGCTGCAGGACAACCCGCTGACGGTGCGGTCGGCCAGCGGCGTGCTGACGCTGGCCAGCGACATCGACATGCAGAGATCGGACCTGACGTTCGACGGCGACGGGGCGACGAACGCCTCGGGCACGATCACCAGCCCGGCATTCCTGCCCGGCTTGCTGGCCGGCTCGCACTCCGGAAACCCGTGGACCGCCGGGGCCAATCCGGGCAATTTCGGGCTCGTGCCCGGCCCGCAAGGCATGTTGCGCGACGGCGGGCCGCGGGATGCGGAGCGGGAAGCGCACTGGACGGGCGCACGCGCCGACGGCGGCAACGGCCCCGGCAACACGACGCTGATCTACAGCGGCCAGATCTACCTGGACGGCGACACGACCTTCGTCGAGCAGAACGACGACTGGGCCCTGCTCTGGATCGACGGCGCGCTGATTCTGAACAACGGCACGTGGAACAATGCGACGTCGGCCACGCGCACGGCAGTCGCCGGCTGGCACGATTTCGAACTCCGCGTCTCCAACGGCGGGGGCGGCTACGGGTTCTTTGGCCAAGAGGACGGCGGTCAAGGGGACAGCAACTGGGGCAGCGTCCAATTCGGCTTTGGGATCGCTTCGCCGCCAGTCTCGGGCGAGAATGCGCTGCAGTATTTCTATCCCGAAGATCCCGGCAATGCGACGCGGTTTCGCTCGCCGACCACCAACTCGTTGATCAAGAACGGGACCGGGACACTGACGCTGTCCGGCGGCAGTCCCAACACGTACGCAGCGCGGACGGCGCTGAATCAGGGGACACTGATCGTGGCCAAGGACGCCGCCTTGGGCACGGCGGACGGCAGCACGACCGTCACCGGCGGCGCCACGCTGGCTTTCGTCGGGTCCCCGTCCTTGGCGTACACGACGGCCGAACCAGTCACCGCCAGCGGCGGCGGCGCGGGCGGCGCCGGCGCGATCGTGAACTATCTCGGTGACAACTCGTTCGCCGGGCCGATCAGCACGCCGGCCTTGGCGGCGACCACGGAGCTGACCGTAAATTCGCTGGCGGGCGGAGCGTTGGAGCTGAGCGGACCGATCGACCTGCACGCGGCGACGCTGACCGTGATGGGCGGCGGTGACACGGACCTCACAGGCCCGGTCAGCGGCGCTTTGCTGACCGGCTCGCAATCCGCGAACCAGGCACTGCTCGATACGCACTTGACGGCCTTCTACCGCTTCGAGGAGACGATCGGCAGCGCGGCGGCCGAGGACTGGTCGCCGTCCAACTTCGACGGCAGCTTCCGGGGCGGGATCCAGAGCACGCTGGAGCGGACCAGCGTCTACGCGCCGCTGAGCAACGCCATCGAATTCGACGGCGGCGATGACCACATCGCGCTGACCAATGCGGGCAACCTGGGCTTGAACGGCAACTTCACCGCCATGGCCTGGGTCCGGCCCGACACGCTGGGTGGCGACAAGGCGATCTTTGGCACCGAGCAGACGGGCAACAATGTCGGGTTGCACCTGGTGATCCGCGGCAGCGTGTTCTACATGGGCTTCTACGGCAATGATCTGCCCGGGACGCAAACGCTGACCGCCGGCCAGTGGTATCACGTGGCCTTCCGCTACAACAACGGCGAGCAGGCGATCTTCGTCAACGGCGCGCCGGACGCGTCCCGCACCGGCGCTGCGGCGTTTGCCGGGAACGATATCGTCCGCATCGGCCGCTGGGCCGGCGGGCACTACTTCGACGGCCTGATGGACGAAGCGGCCATCTTCAATCGGGCGCTCAGCAATGCCGAAATCCAAGCGATGTACGCCGCCTCGCCGTTGGCCTCCGGCGGCTCGCCCGGCATCCACAAGATCGACGCCGGGGTGCTGACCTTGAGCGGAGCCAACACCTACTACGGCCCGACGACGATCGACGCCGGAATCGTGTTGGTGAACAACGCCAGCGGCTCGGGCGCGGGAAGCGGCGCGGTCACGGTCCGCAGCAGCGCGACGCTGGGCGGGTCCGGGATCATCAGCGGGAGGGTCACGGTCGAGGCGGAGGGACGCCTGGCCCCCGGCAACAGCCCCGGCCAACAGACCTACGGCGCCCTGACGCTGGAAGCCGGTGCGGATTTCGATGTCGAAATCCGGGGCAATACGCCCGGCGGCGGCACGACGGGCTACGATCAGGCGATCGTCACGGACGGTCCGGTGGACGTCTCCGGTGCCAACCTGAACCTGTTCTTCGACAACACAAAATATATACCGGCCGCCGGCCACACGTACGTGATCATCGACAACCAGTCCGCGACCGCCGTCGCGGGCGAGTTCGCGGATTTGGGCGAGGGCACGATCTTCGAGCGCAACGGCTATCGGTTCCAAATCACGTATGCCGGCGGCGCGAGCGGCAACGACGTGGTGTTGACGGCCCTGGCACCGATGGTGGTCTACATCAACGACGACTGGACCACGCCCGGAGACGTGGTCGACGGCGATCTGGAGACCGCCGCCAACGAAGCCGCGACGGTCGGCTACGACGCTTTTGCGACTATCCAGGAGGCCTTGGATGTGCTGGACACGTCGGCGCCTTCCATCGTAGTCATCAACCAAGGCACCTACGCCGAGACCATCACCCTGCCGGCCCATGCCGTCGCTTTGCAGTTGGTCCAAGGCGACAGTGCGATCACGTCGCTGACCGGCGGCGCCGACGACACCTTGGCGCTGGGCGGCTTCGACGGCGACCACACGCTGCCGCACACGCTTACGCTGGGTGGCGGCAGTCTGGCTGGGACCATCTCCGGCACGGGCGGGTTGACCAAGACGGGCGCGGGCACGCTGACCGTGTCGGGCGCCAACACCTATGGCGGCAACACCACAATCGGCGGCGGGACTTTGCAGCTGTCCGGCGGCACGAACCGACTGCCCGTCGGCACCGGTGTCACGCTGGCCGATGGGGCCGGGGCCAGATTGGATCTCAACGGCAACAACCAGCAGATCCGCTGGATCGCCGGCGGCGGGACCACCGGCGGCCTGGTGACTTCCACAGCCGGCGCCGACTTGACGATCAACCTGCTGAACTCCGGCTCGCGGGTTTTCAGCGGTGCGGTCGACGGCGCACTCCGCGTGATCGTCCGGAATTCGACCACGAAGAACACTGATGCCCAGACGCTGGCCGGCACGAATGGCTACACGCGGGGTACGTTGATTGACAACGGCCACTTGCGAATCGTCACTGACGGCGGCTTGGGCGCCGTGCCCGGCGCGCTGGACGCTGCCAACGTCACGCTGCGGAACGGCGGCGTGCTGCAGAACTACAACTCCGACCCGGTCCTGGACGCGAATCGCGGCATCCGCCTGGACGCGGGCGGTGGCCTCTTCTATGTAGGCTGGTCCAGGTCGATGACGATCCTGGGGCCCGTCAGCGGCGCGGGCAGCCTGACCAAGACCGACAACGGCACGTTGTACCTGGATGGGGACAATGGCTACAGCAGCGCGACCACCGTGGCGGGAGGCACCCTGGTGGCCCGTCACGACAACGCGCTGGGAACCACGACGCCGGGCACCACGGTCCAGAGCGGCACGACGCTGCGGTTGGAGTACAAGACCGCCGACCTCGCCGTGGCCGAGTCGCTGACCGTCGCCGGCAGCGGCGCGGGCGGATCCGCCGGCGCGATTCAGAACCAGTCCGGTGCCAATGCCCTGACCGGCCCGGTCACGATGGCCGGGGATACTTGGATGGTGGTTCAAGGCGGCTCGCTGAGTGTTTCCGGGGCGATCGGTGAATCCGGCGGCTCCCGCGCGCTGGTCAAGGGTGGCAGCGGTCCGTTGACGCTTGCCGCCAGCAACACGTATACCGGCACGACGACCATCAAGGACGGGAGTCTGATCGCGGCCGTGGCGGCCCCCAACGGCGCACCCGGAGCGTTGGGCAACGCCACGTCCGCCGTATTGCTGGGAGACTCCCTCGCGTTCCCGCTGCTGGGCATGACCCCGACTTCGACGGGAACGCTGACCGAGAATCTGAGCTTTAATGATTCGACGCTGAATACCCGGAACGGGCCGGCCGGCGGCGACTACTTCCTCGGATTGTGGGAAGGTCAGATCAACATCGGTACGGCCGACCCGCTGACCTGGAGCTTCGGCACGGCCAGCGACGACGGGAGCATGTTCTGGATCGACCTGGACCAAGACGGGCTGTACAGCACGGCCGGCATGCGCGGCAGCGAATTGATCGTGAACAACAATGGACTGCACGGCACGGTGCAGGTCGCCGGCACGGCGACGTTCCCCGGTCCCGGCAGCTACAAAATTGCGATTCCGTATTTCGAGAACGCGGGCGGCGCCTTCATCGAGGCCCGGTTCGCTCCCGGCAGCGCTATCCCGTACGGCAGTCAGACGATCATCAACCCCGCCGGCGCCGGCCAGGCGGGCCGGTGGTCCAACGGCGCGACTGCCGATCAACTGGGCGAGAAGTGGTACAACACCACGCCGGCCGCTGCGATGCTGGACTACGTCGCCCCGCAGACCTCATTCCCGTTGCTGGGGATGACGCCCTCGTCGATCGGCACGTTGACCACGGCGCTGGATTTCAACGACGACTCGCTGGACGCGCGCAACGGGGCGGCCGGGACCGACAACTTTCTGGGCTTGTGGCAGGGTGCGATCAACATCGGCGCCGACGAAGTCGGTCCCTGGAGCTTTGGCACCCACAGCGATGACGGCAGCATGCTCTGGATCGACCTCGACCAGGACGGCGTCTTCAGCACGGCCGGGGCCTTGGGCAGCGAATTGATCGTCAACAACAACGGCGACCACAGTCCCACGACCGTTCTCGGGACCGCTACGTTCCCCGCCGCGGGGTCCTACAACGTGGCCGTCTCGTTCTATGAAAAGGGCGGCGGGGCATTGATTCAGGCCAAGTTCGCACCGGGGCTCGGCGTGGCGTTCGCCAGCCAGGCGCTGATCAACCCCGGTGACGCCGGGCAAGCCGGTCGCTGGTCCGCCGGGCCTGTCGTGAACCAACTGAATGAAAAGTGGTTCAACACCGCGCCCGATCAGCGCACGCTGGCCGCCACGATGCGGAATGCCGCATTGTTGACATCCGGGCCGGCCATCGGCCGCGATGTCACCGTCGTCGCCACGCACGGCGGCACCGCCGCGGTGGGTGGCGCGAACACCTCCGGGACCGCGGAGTTCACGGGCCATCTGGTCGCCAACAAGCACACCACGCTGGCGGCTGCTGCGGGGGGCGCGGTGCGTTTCCACACCGGCGCCATTTCCGGTACAGGGCCGATCAGCAAAGCCGGCGAGGGCACCGTCGTTCTGGCCGGTAACAACAGCTATACAGGCACGACCACTGTCAACGGCGGCGCCGTCTGGGTCGATGGCTCGCTGGCCGACGGACCGGCCACCGACGACGTGGTCGTCAACGACGGCGGGACGATCGGCGGGACCGGGACGATTGGCGGTCAGGTGCTGGTCAACTCCGGCGGCACGGCGGCGCCGGGCGATACGCCGGGCATCATCACCTCGGACACGCTGGTCCTGGCCAGCGGCAGCACGTTCGAGGCCGAGCTGGAAGGCACTACGCCGGGCAACGGCGCGGGGCTCCACGACCAGTGGATCGTCAGCGACAGCGTCGAGCTGGGCGGGGCCACGCTGAGCGTGCTGTTGGGGACGACGTTCACGCCGCCTGCCGGCTCGGCGTACGTCATCGTGCGGAACGACGGCGCGGATCCCGCCGTCGGCTCGTTCGTGGACGCAACGAGCGCGCTGATCCCCAACGGCGGGACGATCAGCGTCACGGGCGGTACCGGTACGTACACGTTCCTGGTGTTCTACACCGGCGGGGACGGGAACGACGTGGTGCTGATCGAGGCCACGCCGCCGGCCGCAGTTTACGTGGACGACGCGGGGACGAATTTCAACCTGGGCCATGCGCCGGCGCTGGGCGAGTTCATTGCGGATGCGGATTTGGGGACGGCGGGGCCCCAGCCGGCGATCTACGGATATTCCGCGTTCTCGACGGTCAGCCAGGGACTATTGGAGGCGGTGTCCAGCGGCACGGTCATTGTCAACGACGGCACGTATGCCGAGGCGGTCAGCGTGGCCGGCACGCGGACGCTGGAAATCACCGGCCCCGACGTGGCCGGCGCGGTGACGTTTAACTCGCTGGCCGCCGTGACGGGAACGAGCATCGTGCTCGAAGGCGCCTCGACGCTCACGATCGGGGACACCACGAACACGATTATCGCCGGGACCATTGCCGGCAGCGGCAACCTGGTGAAGGACGGCACCGGGACGCTGGTCCTGCAGGGCTCCAATACCTATACCGGCGCGACGAGGGTCCAGGACGGCGCGCTGTTGGTCGACGGCTCGCTGGTCAACGGAGCGGCGGCGCCGGACGTGACGGTGGACTTGACGGGGACGCTCGGCGGCACGGGGGACGTCAACGGTTCGGTGGCGGCCTCGGGGACGGGCAGAATCGATGCGGGTTCCGCGGGATTGGCCGGGACGCTGGAAGTGGGCGACGGGACGACCGGGCTGACGCTGGCGGGCGGTTCCACGTTCGCGGTGCAAATTGGCGGAACCATGCCGGGCGACGGACCGGCGTACCACGATCAGGTCGCCGTGCAAGGGAGCGTGGATCTTGGTGGCGCGAACCTCGACGTGTCCCTCATCAATTCTTTCGCGCCGACGCCGAGCACGCTGCAGAGCTTTGTGATCGTCGCTAACGACGGCACGGACGCGGTCGCCGGGACGTTCAACAGCCTGCCGGAAGGCGCCGTGGTGAATCTGAACGGCCAACAGTTGT
>CAZAQY010000117.1:0-23625 GCA_964486845.1 uncultured Pirellulaceae bacterium | reverse complement strand
GGGTTTTCGGTCAAGATCAGTTTCTTGACTGGAACATTTCTCCTAAAGTGCAATGCGCCGCGGACCCGCGTTGATCTCGCGGGAACGCGCTCGTCGCCGGAAACCGGCGCGGCGCATTCTGAGGCAAGGCTCCGTCGCACTTCCGGCACGGCTAACAAAGTAAGCCGTGCCACACGCAGGGCCACGCCCGTCAGGCGGTCGGAAACGGCTGAAGGCGGCACTACGGATTTCTGGGTTGCGGACGTCGGGCATTTCGCGCGAGGAACAAACGGCGCGTGCTACTTGGCAGCTTTCACGACCTGCGCCGCCAGCCGGTCACGCAGGTGGCGCAGCTGCTCCTCTTGTTCCTCGCTGAACGCCCCCCGGCGTTGGCCGTAGGTGTCCATCCAGGTGAGCAGCCGGGACCAGTCGCCGGGATCGAGTTGCACGCCGTGGTGGCCTTGCCGCAGCAACTGCACGAGCGGACTGAGTTGCGCCGCACCGCCCCTGGCCGGCGAACGCCCTTGGCGATAGCGCTCCTGGACGTGCGTGCGGAGGCTGGGCCGGCCGTAGTCGCACAGCGAATCGTAGGCGCGTTCCGGCGTCAGGTCGAGCCCCGCCGCGTCCACGTCGCGCTGGTGACAGCCGGTGCAGTGCTGTTCGAGGACCGGCCCGACGAGGGCGTCGAAGTCCAGCGGCCACGAACCGGGCGGGCCGGGGGCGATCCGCGAGGGCTCGCGCAGCGTTGCCAGCGGCAAGCGATTCGGCGGCGCCGTGTTCCGCCGCTCGTGGCAGCCGATGCAGGTCAAAGTCTGGCCGGGCTGGACGTACGTCGCACTCCGCATCGTCTGCACCGCCACGCCCTGTTCGTCCAGTGCCTGGACAAAAGTCGCAGCGGTTGTAGACCACGATTCGTTCCAGCGGCGTGGCTTGTCCCAGATCGACCTGCCACCACGGCACCGCGTCGCCGGACGTGTGGAATCCGTAGGTGCCGTCCTTGACGCCGTCTACCGCGCCGGCGGCATCTTCGGCCGTCGTCACCGGCGCGCGAGCCGCCGTGGCCGGGTCGGCCGGCGGCAGCTTGCGGACCACGTCCTGCAGCAGCCAGTCGGCCTCGATCTGCTGCGGCGAAATCACCGCCGGCGCCGTTGCCGGCGAGTCCCCGTCGGCCGACTCCGCGGCGGGCAACGCGACGCCGATCGCGGAGGTCGTCAGCACGGACAGCACCCAGACGCGAATCCATCCAGCAGCACACATGTCGGGACTCCTCGTGGTTGGGCAGGAACACTGGCCATTGTCGATGGCGGAGCCCCGCTTGTCCAGATCGGCTCCGAGTTCTTGACAATCAAGGACTTGCGCTGATAATTGCGTTGGATACGCCGGGGGCGATGACCGGCCCTTGCGGTCTGCCGATCGCCGCCGGTTTTCGCACGAGTTGCCGAGCCTTGAAGGGAGGAGTGCGTGATGATCGGAGCGCCGGCCAGGACCGGGATGGCGACGCTGGGACTTGCCTGGCTGTTGTCGATCAGCAGCGGCATGGCCGCGGAGGCGGAACGTCGGGCCACCGCCCCCGTTCCGGCGAAGGTTTGGCGTTACGCCGAGCGTTGGTTCGCGCGGGGCGATGCCGATGGCGACGGCAAATTGACCGCCAAGGAATGGCCGCAGCCGACGGGTGGTGCCGTGGACGCCGACCAAGACGGCTTGGTGACCGTCGAGGAACTGGCCCAGCACATCGCGGATTTCGGGCGGCACCGCAGAATTCGGTTGATGCCGGCCAGCGCCGGCGGTCTCCTTCCATTGCCGTCGCTGCTGCCTCCCGGCGTGGCGGGAGCGGAAGGGCCGGCAACGCTCGGCGAGGCGGATGGCTCGCAGTCGCCGAATAACGCGCCGGCCGACACCGTCGACGAGGCACAGAGCGGCTCTAAGGAACGAGCGAGCGACCGCAAGTACTTCGTGCCCCCCTCCCGCTTGCCGCCGGGACTGCCCGATTGGTTTCTGAAGCGCGATGCCGATGGCGACGGCCAGCTGACATTGTCCGAATACGCCGAATCCGGCTCCGCCTCGGCCGACAAGGAATTTGCCCGCTACGACCGCAACCGCGACGGGTTGGTCACACCGCACGAGGTGGTCGGGGGCAGCGCAAAGACAATCCGCGCCAAGCCGCCACCAGCCAAGGATTCCGCACCCCAGCCGCCGCCGGCGGATGCCACACCCCCGCCGCCGGCTGCGGATGCCGAAGCTAAGCCGCCGCCAGGCACGGATTCTGCCCCCCAGCCGCCGCCGGCTGCGGATGCCGAAGCTAAGCCGCCCCCAAGCACGGATTTCGCACCCAAGCCGCCGGCAGCGACGGATTCCGCACCCGAGCCGGAAAAGCCCTCGTCCGGCAGAAGATCCAGAAAAAGAAGCGACGGCGATTAGAAACCCGGCTTCTCACCGCGCTGGCAGCCCGTTGAACGATTCTCGGCCATGTCGCTAGAATCTGTCGCAACGATGGCCGAAGTGACTTCCCGAATCTCACACCGATGGCATAACTGCAAGAGAAATGAGGGTAGCTGACAGAAAGATGGGACGACAGAAAAATGAAATGCTAGGGCAGGTAGAAACGCAGGTTTGGACTAGTTTGCCTTACGTTCTCCGTTCCTCATCTTTCTGTCGCCCCATTTTTCTGTCAGCGGCTCCGGCTTTCTCTGATGGATCGGGAAGTGATTGTGGACCGCGTTGCTAGAGTTGGCGTGGCGGCCGCCGAAATCCATTCCGGCTGGACGCCGATCCGCATCGTTGTTCGAGACCAAATATCGAAAGCCATGAGTACGATACCTATCGAAGAACAGATTTCCCGCTATTCCCAAACCTGTACGAAACTGGTCAGCGAAGTCGGCCAAGTCCTGGTGGGCCAGGAAGGCATGATTTCCCGGCTGCTGATCGGCCTGCTGGCGGGCGGGCATGTGCTGCTGGAAGGCGTTCCGGGGCTGGCCAAGACGTTGGCCGTGCGCAGCCTGGCCCGGGCGATCCACACCGGCTTCTCCCGCATCCAGTTCACGCCCGACATGCTGCCGGCCGACGTGGTGGGAACGGAGATCTTCAATCCGAAAGAAGCGACGTACAGCATCAAGAAGGGTCCCGTGTTCTCCAACTTGATCCTGGCGGACGAAATCAACCGCGCGCCGGCCAAGGTCCAGGCCGCCCTGCTGGAGGCCATGCAGGAACGACAGGCGACGATCGGCAAAGAGACCTATCGCTTCGAGGAACCGTTCCTCGTGCTGGCGACCCAGAACCCGATCGAGCAGGAAGGCACCTACCCGCTGCCCGAGGCGCAGGTGGACCGGTTCATGCTGAAGGTGCTGATCAAGTACCCCTCCCGCGACGAGGAACGCAAGATCGTCGATCGGATGGCGGGAGGCAAGCCGATCCCGGAGGTCCAGCCGGTGGCCTCGCCGGAAGAGATCCTGGAAGCCCGCCAGGTCGTCGACCGGATCTGGGTGGACGACAAGGTGCGCGACTACGTGGTGGACCTGGTTCGCGCCACGCGCGATCCGGCGGAAAGCGGCGTGAGCGGCCTGGAGGGCATGATCGAAATCGGGGCCAGCCCGCGCGCGTCGATCTATCTGATGAAAGCGGGCAAGGCCCACGCCTTCCTGCAAGGACGCGGCTACGTGACTCCGCACGATGTCAAGACGCTGGCGCCCGATGTGCTCCGCCACCGCGTGATTCTGACGTACGAAGCGGAAGCGGAAGGCAAGACGGCGGACGAGCTGATCCGGCGGATCCTGGACAACGTGCCCGTGCCCTGAACGGAAAACCATGCTCGCCAGAGAAGTCATTCAACGAGTCCGCGAGATTCAGATCCACACCGGCCGCCAGGTGGCCGACGTGCTGGCGGGGCAGTATGTCTCCGTGTTCAAGGGCCGAGGCATCGAATTCGACGAGGTGCGGCCATACGTCCCCGGCGACGACGTGCGCACCATCGACTGGAATGTGACCGCCCGCGTGGGCCAGCCGTACGTCAAGCGGTATGTCGAGGAGCGGCAGCTGACGTTGATGTTGATGGCCGACATCTCGGCCTCGCAGGACTTCGGTTCGGCCGGACGCTCCAAGCGCGAAGCGACTGCCGAACTGTGCGCGCTGCTGGCCTTTTCCGCGACGCGCAACGACGACAAGGTGGGACTGACGCTGTTTCACGGCGGCATCGAACAGTACATTCCGGCGCGGAAAGGTCAGAAACATTCGCTGCGGGTCGTCCGGGAAGTGCTGGCTCACGGCAGCGGTGCGACGCCCGAAGAATTGGAACGGAGAAGCCCGGCTCTTTCAAGAAGCCGGACGTCCGAATCCTCCTCGGCTCTCAGATCCCGGCTGCGCCGTTGGCTGCCGCTGGGCCGTCGCCGGGCGTGGTGGCGGACGGGGCGCCAAGCCACCAACGTGGCCGGCGCGATGGAATTCCTGATGTCCGTCATGACGCGCAAGGCCGTGTGTTTCGTCGTCAGCGACTTCTGGGACGAAGCCTTCCTGCCCGCCATGCAGATCGCCAACCGCAAGCATGACGTGATTGCCGTGCTGATGACCGATCCGCGGGAACTGGAGATCCCCAACGTCGGCTTGGTCAGCCTGGCCGATGCAGAGACGGGGACGCTCGCGACGTACGATACCGGTTCGTCGGCCTTCCGCCGGCAAGTGGCGAGACTGGCCGAGGAGCGAGTGGACAAGCTCAAGCACACGTTCCGCGCCTCGGACATCGACTTTATCCATATCGATGCCTCGGGCTCGATCGTCGATCCGCTGGTCCGCTTCTTTCGGATGCGCGAGCGGAGGATGAGGCGATGAGGCCGGCAAGCGAGTCCGGAAAATCCGAATTTCGAAATCCGAAATACGAAACAAGCTCTAAACTCAAAATCCAAATGTTCAAAAAGATCATGCCGGCGAAGACTCTACGCTTCGTTCGGGACGGCGCCCGGAAGAAGAGGGCAATCAGGGTCAGCCCCGACGTGAATCCCCACGGATGGCGTAGCAACACCACGGATGAGGAGCAAACGCCTTTCCCCATCCTTGGTATTGCTATGCCATCCGCGGGGAGTTTGTGTTTTCGAAGTCGAATTGTCTCTGTCCAACATCGAGGACTTGTTGCCGATCTTTCGCCCGTGAAGGACCTACCGAAGCCCTGTCGCTGGCTGGCCGCATTCGCTTGGTTTGCAACGGCGGCCGCGCTGGGGGCCGAAGCGCAACAAGCCTTGGAGAAAACCTTCGAATCCGGCCCCGTCAAGGCCACGGTCAAAATCGAGCCCGTCAAACCGCTGATTGGCGATCCCGTGACGCTCACGATCACGGCCACCGCCGAAAAAGGCGTTGAACTGTTGATGCCCGAATTCGGCGAAGCCCTCGAACGTTTTTCGATCATTGATTTCGTGCCGCGCGAATCGATCGACGACCAAGGCCGAACGGTGGCCGTGCAGCGATATCGCCTGCAACCACCGTCATCGGGCCCTCAGGCGGTTCCGCCGATCTTGATTGAATACGTCGACCGGCGCGAGGGCCAACGCGAGGCCCCCGAAGGCTTGGACGCGTACGAATTGCTGACCGAGCGGCTGGAGTTTGAGGTGCAGTCGGTGATTCCGAAGGATGCCAAGACGGACTTGAAGCCGCCGCTGGGGAGACTCGCCCCGCTGGAGCCATCGCCGGGCGCCAAGTGGCCGTGGGTCGTCGGGACGCTCGCGATGCTGGCGGTAGCCAGCCCCTTTGCCGTGCGAGCAATCGCGGCTTGGCGGCGACGGACTCGACGGCGCAGCGCTTACGATATCGCCCGCTGGCGATTGGACCGGCTGTTGGCCAAGCCACGGCCAACAGCTGAACAAATTGACGCATTCTACGTAGAATTATCCGGGATCGTGCGGCGGTACTTGGAGGACCGCTTCGAGTTGCGGGCCCCGGAATTGACGACCGAAGAGTTCCTGGCCTCCGTGGGCCAGTCGCCGGATCTGTCCCGCGATCACCAAGCCTTGCTGCGTGACTTTCTGCGGCAAGCAGACTTGGTGAAATTCGCCGGAGTGCAGCCATCGAACGAGGACATCGAGCACTCGATCGACGCGGCACGCCGGTTCATCGACGAAACACGAGAGAATGCCCCGCTGGTGGAGGAGGGCGACGAGTTACGGGATACGGTTTTCGGGATGCGGGATACGGGACGCGGGATGCGGGATACGGGACGCGAGTAGGTCGGCAGGACACTGCCCAACGGCAACGGTGCCTCGTGACTCGCATCCCGCATCCCGAAACCCGCATCCCGCGCCCCGCATCTCGAAACTCGCATCCCGTGACCCGCATCCCGTGACCACTGACCACTGACATGCCCTGGGAATTTCGCGACCCACTGCTGCTGATCGTTGCCTTGATCGCGCCCTTGATGTTTGTCTTGGCGTCGCGCTCGGCGTCTGCAGTGCGGTATTCGTCGCTGGGTATTCCCGACCGGTCGCCGCGTTCGTGGCGGGTGCGGCTGGCCAAACTGCCGGCGGTCTTGACGGCGCTGGCCATCGTCAGCCTGGTCGTGGCCCTAGCGGGGCCACGGACGCCCGACGCTCAGACCAAGGTCAGTCGCGAAGGCATTGCGATCATGATGGTCGTCGACCGCTCCGGCTCGATGAACGCTCGCGACCTGGTCAAGGACGATCTGAGCGTAGATCGTTTGGCGGTGGTCAAGGATGTTTTTCGCCAGTTCGTCTTGGGCGGCGACAACCGGAACTCGGGCCTTTTGAAAGGCCCGCCTGCGGGCACAGCAGGCCGGCCCGACGACGTGATCGGGCTGGTCGCCTTTGCCGGCTACGCGGACAGCCTTTGTCCGTTGACGCTCGATCACGGCAGCCTAGTGTCGATGTTGGAGGACCTGGAAATCGTCCGGGCACGCGGCGAGGACGGAACGGCGCTCGGCGACGGACTAGCGTTGGCCGTCGAGCGGTTGCGCCAAAGCAAAGCCAAATCCAAGGTGGTGATCTTGCTGACCGACGGCGTCAACAACACGGGAGCCATCGATCCGCCGCGCGCCGCCGAACTGGCCGCCTCCCAGAACATCAAGGTCTACAGCATCGGCGCCGGCACCGACGGTCTGGCTCCGTTTCCGACGATCGATCCCTTCACGGGAGGGCGAGTTCTGGAGCCGACGTATGTCGAAATCGACGAAGAAACCTTGAAAGCCATCGCCGACAAGACAGGCGGGCGATACTTCCGGGCCACAGATCGGGAAGGGTTGTCGAAGATCTACGCGGAGATCGACCGTCTGGAACGTACCGAAGTGACGGAGGTCCGATACTTGCAGTACACCGAACATTACGTCTCGTTTGTGGTGGCCGGCCTGGGCCTGATGGCCGTGGCGGCCGTAGCGGGAGGGAGCGTGTTTAGAAAGTTGCCTTAAGCCAGTAGGAATCCGCCAGAGCGGCAGATCCGGGTAGCTTGGAGTATGTAGACGACACGGGAGAGACTTGCGTGTACGAGTACGGCAGGACGTCAAACCGGAAGGAGTTCCCCCGTACTCTCGCACGTACTCGTACACTCCTATCTCTTCCCGCACCTAGGGCCACTATGTAGTTACGGCCATGTCCGATTTTCAATTCGCCAATCCGAACTGGTTTCACGCCTTGTGGCTGGTCGCCGGGGTGACGGCGCTGCTGTTCTGGCTCGACTGGCGGCGCGGTGATGTATTGTCCCGCTTCCTGTCGGCGACCATGCAACTGCGGCTCGTTCACCGGCCTTCCCGGACGCGGCGGTGGCTGAGCATCGGCTGCCTGGGATTGGCCGGCGCGGCGCTGGTCGTGGCGCTGACGCGGCCTCAGTGGGGATTGACCTACCGGGAGACGCCCCGCGTCGGAGCGCAGATCATGGTCTGCCTGGACGTCAGCAAGTCGATGCTGGCCGAAGACACGGCCCCCAACCGGCTCGAGCGGGCCAAGGCGGAAGTCATTGATCTGCTGTCGTACCTGGAGGGCGACCAGATCGGTCTGATCGCCTTCGCCGGCCGGGCATCCGTTCTGTGCCCGCTGACGCCCGATTTCGGATTTTTCCGGCTGATCCTGGACGGCGCGAGCCCGGCCAGTGTGGGCCGAGGCGGCACGCGGCTCGAGGAGCCGATCCGCAAGGCGCTGGACAGCTTTCGTACCGAGTCGGATGTCTCGCGGATGATCGTCCTGATCACCGACGGCGAGGACCACGACTCGCACCCGATCGACGCGGCCAAGGCGGCGGCCGAACGCGGCGTGAAAATCTTGGCCATCGGCTTCGGCGACGAGGCGGGCAGCGAGATCCACGTCACGGACCCGCAAACGGGGGCCCGCACGACGGTGCTGGACAGCGACGGCCAGCCGGTGCGGACGCGATTGGACGGAGAAACACTGCGCGAAATGGCGTTGGCGACCGACGGCGCCTATGTTCCCGCCGGGACCGGAGCGTTGGACCTGAAGTCGATTTACGAGGCCCACATCGCGCCGCTGGTCCGCGGCCGCCTGGACGATCGGGGGCATGTCGTCCGGCGCGAAGCCTTTCAGTGGGCCGTGCTCGCCGGATTGCTCCTGCTGGTCGCGTCGATTGTCGTCGGCAGCGGCTCCGTGAGATCAGAATTGCGTGCCGCTCCGGAAACGCGGCTTTTCCAGAAAGCCGGTCTTCTCGGCTCGCTCGTCCTTCTGATCGCAGTCCTCGCCGCAACACCGGCTGTGGCACAACAGAAACCGAGCGACGACAAGCCACCCGCAGTCCCTGCCGACGGTGTGCAGAAAGCAACGACCGCAGAAAAACCGCCGACCGATCGAAAGCCTGCGGATCGCGAGCCCACCGCGCCGCGCGACGTGTACAACGAAGCCCTGGCGTTCCTGAACAAGGACGCTGACCGGGCGGAACGGCTGTTGACCGAGGCCCGGCGCGATGCCGGCACGGACGGCGAAGTCCGCTTCCGTGCCACGTACAACATGGGCTGGGTCGAAGTGCAACGGGCCGACGCCGTGTTGGGCCAGAAGCCGGAAGAGGCACTGGAGCACCTGCGCCGCGCCGCCGACTGGTTCCGCGATGCTGTGCGCCTGCGCCCGGGCAGCGAGGACGCGCGTCACAACCTGGAAGTCGCGCTGCGGCGCATCCTGGAACTCGCAGATTCGCTGGCCAAAACCGGCGACCGCGATTTGACGCAACGGCTGGACGCGGTGATCGAAGCCCAACGCCGCTTGGTCGGCGCGGCGCGGAGCGTCGTCGAACGCGTATCCGCCCAGGAGGATCCCAACGCCGCCGATCCGTTCCGTTCCGATTTCCGCCAACTGGCCGTGCAACAGCAGAAGATCCTCTCCGATAGTCAGGCCGCAACCAAGTCGGCGCAAGAAGAACTCGACGCGCTGAAGGGGAAGAAGGACGAGGAGAAGACGCCGCAGGAGAAGGTGCGTGCCGCGCAGCTGAACAACTTGCTGCACTACATCAATCAGGCCAACCAGCGTCTGGGACAGGCCCGCAGCCAGATGCGCCGGCGCCAGGCCGACCGTTCGTTCCGGCGTGCGGCGGCGGCGTTGAACGATTTGAACCGGGCCCGAGATCAACTACGCGGCCCCGTCGAGGTCCTGGATGTGATCCTGGCCGACGCCCTGCCGCTGGCACAACTCACGGCGCTCAAAGGCGCCGCAGCGGACGCCGCCGAAGCTCCAATCGCAGCAGCAACCGGCGTTCTCCGAGAACCGCCCGCGTGGCTGACTCGTGAGTACCTGGAAGAAAGCCAGCTTTCGATCACCGAGCGGACGACCGAACTGACCGCCCGCCTGCAGGCTGGACTGGACGAACGCAAGTCGCGACCGGCCGGCCCGCCGACCGCCGAACAGCAACAACAGCAGAACGCAGAGGTCGATCGGTTCCTGGAGATGG
Source organism: uncultured Pirellulaceae bacterium (assembly GCA_964486845.1). GTDB lineage: Bacteria > Planctomycetota > Planctomycetia > Pirellulales > Pirellulaceae > Anammoximicrobium. Next base: position 13,779 of record CAZAQY010000117.1, on the reverse strand, counting down.
TCCGCGAGGCCATGCCCTATCTGACGAAAGGCAAAGCGGCTTTTGAGTCCGCTGGGCAAGCGCTGGTTGTGGACCAGAAGCCCGGCGCTGCCGCGCGCCAGAAGCCCGACTTTTCAGAAAAGCCGGATTTCTCGTTCGAGCAAGCCGCTCAGCGGCAGTTGGAAGGGATCATGGCCCTTCGCGACGCGCGCGAACGCTTCCTCGACCTGCGCGGCCTGATCGAACTGGCATATTCGCACGAAGAACAGATTCAGGGACTGTTGCCGGCGCCGGCTTCCCAGGACGCAAAGGATGCGAAGGACAACGAAGAGAAGACGAAACCAGAGTCGCCGGAAGTGCCGCGTGACGCGAGCATTCAAGCCGCGCAACAACTGCAACAGGAAAACCTGGATCGCAGCCAGCGGATCGCCAAGCTGATCGACGAAGGTCTGGCGGCCTTGCCGAAGCCGGCGGCCGGCGAGAATGAATCCGCGGCCAAACCTCAACCCGCTGATCCGGCCGCGCAGCAGGCGACGGCGGAGCGGCAGCAATTGGAATTGGCAAAGCCGCTGCTGGATCGGGCTCGCCAGGAAATGACCGCGGCCGCGGGCTCCTTGTCAAAGGCGGCCGGCGAAGACGCCGCTGCCGAACCAGCCGCCAAGAGCGACACGAAGCCGCCGGCCAAGGCGGACAGGCCGCCCGACCTACCGGCGGACAAGGTCAAGTCAAAACCGAGCGGCGCCGCTCTCGACGCATCGCGCCGGCACGTCGCTCGGGCGATCGAACACCTGCAAGCGCTGCGGCGGCTGTTCTTCTCGATCATCGAGCACCTGCGCGAGACGGCGCAACGGCAAGCCCAACTGAACGATGAAACGGAACAAGCCACCGCCCTGAAGAAAGACGAAGACATCGCGAAGGCCGCAGGACCGCTCGCGCTGCGTCAACAGCAATTGCGTGCCATTGCGCAACAGATCGCCGACGCGCTGAACGATCAGGCGAAACAGCGGCCGGATCAGGCCGCCGGTCAGCCGGCTGCCGATCCGAAACAGCTGGAACAATTCCAGAAAATCGCCCAGCAACTGGCCGAGGCGGCCAAGCTGGTCGCGGACGGAGGAACCGAAATGCAGGCAGCCGCCGAGGGGTTGTCGGCGGCGAAACCGGACTTCGGACCCGCGCGCAAGAGCCAGGACGAAGCGCTGCAAAAGCTCGTCGAGGCCCTGGCGCTGCTCAATCCGCCTCAGCCCGACCAGCAGAACCAGCAAGACCAGGATCAACAAGGCGAGGGCCAGCAGGAGCAGAAGCAACAGCAGCAAGATCAGCAGTCGCAAGGCACGGATCCGTCGCGTGCGCTGCAAGCGGTCCGCGATCGGGAGGCCCAACGCCGGCGCGACCGTGAAAATCGACAGCGACTGCCTCAGGAACCTGTGGAGAAAGATTGGTGATGAGGAAAGAGTCTGGCCTTCTGTTCACACTGGCGTTATTGATCGCGCCGTCGCCGCTGGTGGCGCAAGACGTCCGCGTCCAGGTCGCCACTCAGGAACCACCCTACTACGCAGGCGAACCGGTAGTGGTCCAGTTCACCGTCGAGGGGTTCGACGAGCAGCCGGAGCCGACGTGCGAGATGCAACCGGAGAAACCCTCGCCGGGCCTGCGCGGACAAATGGCCGGGGCCAATCCGAGCGTCTTTTCGCAGATCATTCAGCGGAACGGCCAGCTGTATCAGGCCAAGTCCATCACGTATCGCATCGACTATCTCGTCACCGCGGATCAGCCGGGCGATTACACCGTCGGCCCGTTTGTGATCAAGCAGGGGAACAAGGAATCGCGCGTCGAGTCGCTGAAGATGACGTTCCAGGGGGTGCCCGCGGACCCCAATGTGCGAGTCCGGCTGGTCTTGCCGGACAAGCCGATCTATCCGGACCAGCGGATCCCGGTTCGCATCGAGTGGTGGTATGCCGGAGATCTGGACGACGTGCTCAAGCTGCGGATCTACTCGCCGCTGTTCGACCAGTTTCGCTTCGCTCCCGACCCGCAGCCTCAGCGGGGCGCTTCCCGGCTGCCGATCGACACCAAGGAGGGAAGCCTGGGGCTGGCCGCGGAGGTGCGCGAAGAAGAGCTGGACGGAAAGCGTTTTACCGTGGTAACGGCGACGCGAACGCTGATTCCCGACCGCGTGGGCGAGTTCCCCCTGGCACCGATCAGCGCCACGGTGCGCAAGGCCACCCAGTGGGCTCGCGACCGTTCTCCGTTCGGCGATCTGAATTCCGGTTTCGGCGGTTCCTTGTTCCGCGACCTGATGGGCGATCGGCGCCGTCCGGCCAGTACGGAACTGGTCCGCGCCACTGGCGAGCCGCAAAAGGTGGTCGTCAATCCGTTTCCGCTCGAAGGCCGTCCGGCAAGTTTTGCGGGCGCCGTCGGCAAGGGGTTTGCCATCGACGTGGCCGCCGACCGGACCGTCGTTCGGGTCGGCGATCCCATCAGTCTGAACATCACGCTCCGCGGCGACGGGAATCTCGACAACGCCGGTCTCCCGCCGCTCTCGGCCGACGGCGGCATGAGTCCCGAGCGGTTCCGGCTTCCCGCAGGCGAAATCGCGGGGACGATGTCCGAGGCAACGGGGAATTCCGCGAAGCCCGGCCTTTCCAGGGACTCGGGCTTTTCGCTGTCAAAACAGTTCCAGGTCTCCGTGCGCGTGACCGACGAGTCCGCCGGCGAGATCCCGGCGCTGGCCTACTCCTGGTTTGATCCCGACCGCCAGACGTACCAGACGACGCGGTCCAAGCCGATCGCTCTGAGGGTGATGCCGGCGCAGGTGGTCTCGGCTGCGGACGTCGTGAGCAACCCGTCCAGAAGCACGGCTTCTTCAAAGAGTCCGGCTTCTGCGGCGGGATCTCCCACCGGCGGAAGCGATTCGACACAAGTCGCAATGGCCGCTCCGGTTCAGCCCGTGTTTTCCCTCAGCGGCGCCGATTTGGCGATCGAGCCCGACGCCGGCGTGGTCCTGCGGGATTCGTCCGGGCGGTTCAGCGGCGGCGTCTTTCCCATGCTTGTGTACGCTGCGGGATTGTTGCTGCTGGTGGCGGCGGTCGTCGACCGCAAACGCCGGGACATCGATCCGGCGGTAGCCGCGACACTCAGGAACGTTCGGCAGCAGCGCGCGAGGATTGTTCACGCGGCGGGCTTGCCGAATCAGCGGTCGGCGGAGGAAATCGCGGCCGCGGTTCGCGCGTTGGTGGCGGAACTGCCGGACGTGGCTCGTGACCAGGCGGAAGCGGTGATTGCGGAATGCGAGTCCGTGGCGTACGCGTTGAAGAGCGCGGGCGACGGCCGGTTGGATGCGGCATTGGTCGAACGAGCAACGGCGGTGGCGGATCGTTTTTCGGAAGCAGCCCGGCTTCTCCGCAGCAGCCGGGCTGCTTGATGGGAAATGGAATGAGGCGAGCGAGCATGACGCATCGGGTTCCTTACGCCGCGTGGGTCCTTCTTCTGTCGGCCCTTGGTCCGACCTGGTCTCTGGCGGCGTCTGGCGAGGGCTTGCTGGCCGAAGCCGTTCAGGAATATCGCGCGGCATTGGACAGCCAGGACCGGGACCAGCGGCTGGAGAGATTTCGCCGTGCGGAGTTGCTCTTTTCCCGGCTGGCGGCGGGCGGTTACAGCGGTTCCGCGAAGCCCATTCGCAACGCAGACTTGTACGTGAATCTGGGCAACGCCGCGATGGGAGCGGAACGGCTGGGGCCCGCCATCCTGGCTTATCGGCGAGCGTTATCGCTGGATCCCAATCACCACCGCGCGGAACAGAACCTGGAACATGCCCGCACGCTGCTGCCGGACTGGGTTCCGCGACCGGAACGGGGCGGGCTGTTGACCACGTTCTTTGCCTGGGCCGAGCGTTTGTCTTCGACCGAGCTTCAAATGTTGGCCTCGCTCACATTTTTCCTCGCCGTGGTGCTTGTCGCCTGCGCCATTCGCTGGCGCCAACCGACGTGGCGCAATCTTGCCGTCATTCCCGGAATCGTTTGGCTCTTGCTCTTGGGCGTGCTGCTGTACCGGTCGGTCGGCCGTGCGGCCGATGCCGCCGTGGTCGTCGTCCCCGAAGTCGTCGCCCGGTCGGCCGACTCGGCGGGGGCGCCGGCTCGCCTGCCTCAACCGCTTCCCAGCGGCACCGAGGTCCGCGTCGTCGAAACGCGCGACGATTGGTCGCGAGTCCGCCTGTTCGACGGCCGCGACGCCTGGCTGCCCCGATCGGCCGTGGAGTTGGTCGCGCCGTGAGAACTTCTCTGCTGGCCGTCGGCGGGCCATAATCGCGATGTATCAACGGCGTCTGGCAAACCTGCGACGATGACGTCGTCCGTCCGGTCGTTCGAGGACTGTTTGCCGAGGTGGCGGATCAGCCAAGGCGTTTGATGTGGGCCCTGACCCAATCGACGAATTCAACGCGAGCTAAGTGGCCGGCGGCCAACTGCAGAATCACTTCCTCCGCGTCGTCGACATCGGCACGTAGTTCATGGCCGTTGAGTACCAGTAACGTCTCCATCGCGGCGTGCCCGACGCGCTTGTTGCCGTCAACAAAGGGATGGTTCATGACCAGCGAAAAGCAAATCGCGCCCGCCTTCGCTTCAATCGTGGGGTATAGCTCGTCGCCGCCGAATGTCATTTCAGGCTGCGTCACGGCGGACTCAATGGCCCCAAGGTCCTGGACGCCATCAGCACCGCCAGACTGGGCCAAAACCCGACGATGGATTTCCAAGACCTCGTCCAGACGCAGGTATCGCATTACGCCAGCCTCCGGTAAAGTTCGTCGTTTTTTTCAAGGACGTACTGTGCCGCCTGATCGAAGTCGGGGTCCGGTCGCAGAAGATCGATGACCGCCGCTCTTGCCAGTTCGTGGGCATCCACCTTCAAAGCGCTCGCCAAGTCAAGAAGACGCTGCGATTGGACGTCGTCAAGTTCTACCGAAATCGTCATGCCACCCCCCCCCCAACGAAAAGGTGCCGACCGAAGACAAGGAACGCTCCTATCTGGCGGGGCCCATGCTTTTCCGAGACCAATCCGGACGCGGTGCCCGCCTCGCGGCATCGACCGCTCAGTTTCGGCTACAACGGACCGCTGCCCGCCGCCATTCACCTCATCATACTGGATCGGTGCAGAGTCGGCAATCAAGATCGGCGGGACGCAGGCGCATCCGCGGGGGGCATTCCCATTCCGCGCACCAGATTGTCAATGCTTTCTGGGCTTTCTCGCGATCGGGGGTCTGCGTTCAAGCCTTGGAACTTATCGGCTGGGGCTCCCAACGCCGGTCAGATCGGCCATCGTGGCGGAGGTGCCGACGCTTCGCTGTCATCCGCTCATCCCAGCGGTCGGTTATCACTTGGGCACGCACTTGGAGCACACTCTTTAAGCATCGTTCGAGAAACAACTGTCCAGTGTAGATTACTGATCATCCCACGGAGTGTGATGGCAACTTTTGCGAGACAACTGGGCTCCAACGGTCCTCTCTCAGAGCGCACTTCGCAAGGCGTCCAGCAGCCGTTGGATCATCTCGTCCGTGTGCGTGGCAAAGACGGCGACGCGCAGCGCGCCGGCGGCTCCCAGGCCGCTGTAGGCGGCCATGTACGGAACGATGATCCCGCGCTGCTGCAATTCGGCCTGCAAGTGCTGCATTTGTTCCGCCGTGCCCGCCCGGACCGGAACGATGGGGGTGGGCGACTCGTCCACGGACAGGCCCAACTGCCGCAGGCCGCTGCGGACGGCACGCAAATTGTCCCGCAGTCGAAGCCGCAGTTCGGGATGACGCTGTACCAGTTGCAGGGCGCATGCCGAGGCCGCCGCCACCGCTGTGCCCGGGGCGCTGGCGCCTTCGTAATAGTGCGTCGCGGCCCGCACTCGGCGCAGCAGCGCGACGCTGCCCGGAACGATCCCGCCAAAACCGCCCAGCGCCTTGCTGAGCGTCCCGCCGACGTACAGCCGCACCGGCGGACGATCCGCGGCCGCTGGATCGTCGTTGATCGCCCGCGACCAGAGGCCGAGAAACTCCAGCGTCCCCCGGCCGTGGTCGCCGATCGTCCCCATCCCGTGCGCGTCGTCCACCAGGATCGCTGCGCCGTCGTATCGCTCCAAGATCCGGCAGTAACGATCGATCGGAGCCACGCTGCCCAGGCTCGGCGAGACGCCGTCCGTCAGGACCAACGGCCGCTGGTTGGGGCCGACTTGGTGCTGGAGAGCGCGTTGCAGGTCTTCCGGGTCTCGTGCGTGGAAGCGGACCAGCGGGAGCCGGACCGTCAGGGCGGCTTCGACGACGCTGTAGTGTGCCGACTCGTCCAAAAACAGAACGTCGAAATCCGCAGCCAGCGTCTGCACCAAGACGGCGTTGCTGAGATAGCCGGACGCGAAATAGAACGAGCCCTCCAGATCGAAGAACTCGGCCGCCAGCCGTTCCACGGCCAACAACACCGGCGTGGTGCCATAGAACGTCCGCGAGGTCGCGGAATGGATGCCGTACTTTCGCGTCGCCTCGCAGGCGGCGGCAATCACGTCCGGATGCCCGTGCAGTCCCAGGTAGCTGGTGCCCCCGAAGTACAGATACAGACGGCCGTCGATCATGCACTCGGCGCCCGGCGGGCTTTCCATCACGTGAACGGTGGGATGCGATGGGGGCATGAGGCCGCTTTCATTCGTTGGTGTGTAGTGTCTGTACGCCTGACCCCTTTCCCGCAGACCTCCTCACCATCCGCGGGGCCGTGCTACTTGTCTTTCGCCGGTGCCGGTGTCCCTTCGATCCGGCGAACGGCCAATTCGGCCAGTTGCTTGACCTCGGCGTCGGGGTCCTGTTGGAGTCTGCGGAGCGAGTCCAGCGCGGGTCTGGCATCCGCGCCGAGTTTTCCCAGCACAAACACGGCCAAGCGTCGCACGGCCGCGTCCGGCGCGTCCAGTTTTTGCATCGTGGGGGCTACGGCGGCGGGACCTAACGAAGCCAGCGCGTCGGCCGCTTTGCGCCGCACGCCTTCGTCGGCGTCGGTCAGCGCTTCCGCCAGTTCCGGCGTCACCGCGGCGGTGGCCTCGCCCAGCTTGCCCAGTCGCGTGGCTGCCAGGCCGCGAAGATTCGCTTGGGAATCCTGCCGGAGTACCTGCCGGAGTGCGGCCACGGCGTCTTCCGCTGGAGCCACGCGACTGATGGACAGCACGCAGGCGGAACGTACGGCCGGATCGGGATCCCCGCCGGCCGCCCGCACCAGGGCGGGTACGGCTTTGCGCGCCGCCCCTTCCAGCGTGCCGATCAGCCGAGCGGCGGCAGCCCGCGAATCGGCGCTCTCTTGAGGATGCTTCATGATCTCGATCAACTGTGGAAGCCATTGGACCAGACCGTCCAGCGGGAATCGCTGCGCGGCCGTGAGGGCGAGGCGGCGCACCGGTGCATCCTGGTCGGTCAGGCATTTTGCCAAGGCGGCAACCACCGCTGCGTCGGCCGGGTCGAAACGGTCCAGCAGATAGAAAATCGTGCCGCGACGCACGTCGGGCGACGCGTCCTGCAGCAAGGGCATCAACGGTTGCGGGCCCGCGATCGACACCCGATCCAATTTCTCGGACGCCGCTTCTCGTGCCTGGACGTCGTTGCCCACCAAGGCTGCAGCCCAGGACGGGAGTTGTTCCAGCGGCACAGCGGCGTTTGCGCCGGCCTGTTCCGGTTTCTCGGAATCGGACGGCTTCGTTGCCAAGCCTTGCGAGGGGGGCTCGCCGGTCGGCGCGGATTCCGCCGCTGCCGGCGAGGGCGATTCTACGCCAGGCGGCGTTGCGGAACTCGCGGAACCGGGCGCCGTCTCGACGGCCGGCGGACCGCTTGATTCCGGCGCAGAAGGCGCAGGCGAACTGCCCGGCGCCGGCCCCGGCGAGCCGCAACCTACGACGAAAGCCAAAACAGCAATTCCCCACCAGCCAGTCATCCTGTCCATCGCTCGTGCTCCTGAATTCAACATCATGTCAGAAGGTCGATCACACCGATCCCCAGCAGCGCCACGCTGACGATCCAATTGACGTGGAAAAAGGCCAAGTTGACGCGGGTCAGATCGTCCGGCCGGACGATCGCGTGTTCGTACAAAAGCAGTATGGCCACGCCGGCGATCCCGCACCAGTAGACCGGACCGAAAGCCAGTTGCGGGGCCGACAGCGGCAAGGCAGCGAGCACCGCGATCATCGCCCCATGACAGCTCGCGGCCAAGCGCAAGGCCGACGCCACGCCCAGTCTGGCCGGCACGCTGTGCAGCTTGCTCCGCACGTCGAAATCCACGTCCTGGCAGGCGTAGATGATGTCGAATCCGGCGACCCACAGCAGGACTGCCAGGCCGAGCAGCGAGGGCGGAACGAGGTCCGCGAACTCGGCCAGCACCAGCTCGCCACGCAAGGCGATCCAAGCCGAAATCGGGGCCAACATCAACGCCGCGCCCAGCCAGAAATGGGCCAAGAGGGTAAAACGCTTGGCATAGCTGTAGCCCAGCAGAAAACCCAGCACCGGCAGCGACAGGCAAAGGGGCAACGGATTGGGCCAGAACAGCAGCGTCCCAACGACGAAGCCGGCGCTGCACAGGATCGTGAACGCAACCACGGCGCGGACGGTCAACAGCCCGGACGGAAGATGCCGGCTGTGCGTGCGCGGATTGACCGCGTCCAGGTGGCGGTCGGCGATCCGGTTAAAGGCCATCGCGGCGCTGCGAGCAAACACCATGCAGACCAGGATGCCGGTCAGGTGGACCCAACGGAATTCGATGCGCTGTCCGGCGGGCGACGGGGCCGCCCAGGCCATGACCGCCGCCAGCAGCGCAAAGGGCAACGCAAACAGCGTATGGCTGAAGCGGATCATCTCCAGGACGTGTCGCAGGGCGGTCAACATGGCGGAAGGATTTTGGATTTGAGATTTGAAATCTCAGATTTTGGGATTTGGGACTTCCGATTTGGGATTTGAAATCTCAGATTTGAAATCTGAAATCTGAAATCTGAAATCTGAAATCTCAGATCTGAAATCTCAGATCTGAAATCTCAGATCTGAAATCTCAAATCTGAAATCTGAAATCTCAAATCTCAGATCTCAGATCTCGAATCTCGAATCTCGAATCTCGAATCTCGAATCTCGAATCTCAAATCTCAGATCTGAAATCTCAAATCTCAAATCTGAAATCTCAAATCTCGGATCTCAAATCTCGGATCTCAAATCTCAAATCTCAGATCTCAGATCTCAGATCTCAGATCTCAGATCTCAGATCTCAGATCTCAGATCTCGAATCTCGAATTCTAAGAACGAAACAGCTTGAACCCCGACTGGCCGATGAAACGCTATGTCCGGTGCAAAGCGGCGACAAGGCGCCGCACTCCAAAAAACTCGTTCCTCATGGACGCATCCTACGGGCGAACCATTTCGCCCTCGCCCAGCGTGCCCCAGCGGCGGATCAGATCGTGTTCAACGCCCAATTGGTCCAGTATCCGGGCCACGATGAAGTCGATCAAGTCGCGGATCGTGCGGACGCCGTGGTACCAGCCGGGCATCGCCGGCAGGACGACGGCCCCCGCGTCGCAGGCCCGCTTCATGCTGTCCAGTTGAATCGACGACAGCGGCGTCTCGCGGGGGACCAGAATCAGCTTGCGGCGCTCCTTCAAGTGTACGTCGGCAGCCCGCTGGATCAGGTTGTCGCCAGCTCCGTGTACCACCGCGCTGAGCGTACTGCCCGAACACGGGCAGACGATCATGCCGCCCGTCAAGAACGAGCCGCTGGCAATGGGCGCGAGGAAATCGCTGAAATGGTGATAGACCACGCGGCCTTCACTTCCGCCGGGCGCGCAGACCGCGGCCTCCAGTCCCTGCAGCATTTCGACGGTCACGAGCTGCATGTCCGTCGCCGGACTTCTGCCGTCGCCCATCGCGGACTGCGTCAGATCGCTCAGCGAGAACCGTTCCAGGTCCACCACCACGCCCAGCTCCTGCTGCAGCACGACGCGGCCCGAGGGGCTGATCGTCAGGTGTACGCGGCAGCCGCGCCGCAGCAAAACCTCCAACAAACGGATGGCGTACAGCACGCCGCTGGCGCCGGTGATGGCAAGCACGAAAGGATGTTTCATTTCCGACCTACGTATAAAGTCGCGATCCCGCCGGTCAGGGGGTGCAAATGGACTTCGCGCAGACCCGCCTCGCGCATGCGGCCGGCCAGCGCTTCGCCGGAGGCAAACTCGCCCACGCTGTTGGGCAGATAGCGGTAGGCGTCGTGGCTGTTGCGCGTCAACCACTGGCCGATTCGGGGAAGGACGTGGCGGAAGTACCAGTCGTACAACGCGCGCAGCGGTTGCCGTTGCGGCATCGAAAACTCCAGCACCGCCACTTGCCCGCCCGGTTGGCAGACGCGGGTCATCTCCCGCAGGCCGCGATCGGCATCGGCCACGTTGCGAATCCCGAAGGCCACGGTGACGATCTGGAAGTGGTTGTCGCCGAAGGGCAACTGCTGGGCGTCCGCCTGGACGAACGTCAAGCCGCCGTCAATGCCCGCTTTCCGCTTCTTCGCCTCGCCGATCTCCAGCATCTGCGGGCAGAAATCCGCGGCCACCACGGGCACTCGGCCGCGCGTCCGGCGGTAAAAGGCAAACGCCAGGTCCCCGGTTCCCGTGCAGACGTCCAGGATCGGGCGATCGGACGACGCCTGCACGATCCGGACGGTCCGCCAACGCCAATAGCGATCGACGTTCAGCGACAGCAGATGATTCAGCAAGTCGTATCGCGGGGCGATCTCGCCGAACATCCGCTGGACGCGTTGACCGGATTTATCGACAGGCATACGGGTGTGCTCGCAAGTCTGTGGCTCCGAAGCCCCGTTTTTTTCAAAGAGTCGGGGTCCGTTCAGAATCATGCTGGATCGCTTGTCTGATCCAGGCGAAATCGGTTCGGCCACTGGTGAACGGTGGGCGTCAGCCGGCCGGTTTTCCCCACTCTTGGCTTGGCAGCATCCATCAAACCGGTGGGCTGACGCCCGCCGTTCGCCGAAGTTGGATAGTCGAAGTAGTATACTGACTTGCGGGTCGGTCGAAAACGGCGCAGTTCCCGGCGGGCCCCCTTGAATCTCGGCAAAGCATGAATCAAGCTAGACTTCCGTCATTCTTGGCAAGTCTTCATGGAGACAGCGACACGAGACTCAGCAGTTGGGGGAAAGATGACGCGGCATGTCTTCCTGTGCGGATGGGTGGCGACAAACATCCTTTTGGGTTCAGCTAGCTTGTTTGGAGGCGAGTCGACCAAGCCGGGGGACGCGGCGAAGAAAGCCGTCACCGACCTGCGCCAAGTGGACGACGACTACGCGTACCAGGGCGAGTACGCCGGTTGCGTGTGCGAGCCGCGTTGCGGTTGGATCTGGAGCGGCCTGCAAGTGATCGCGCGGGGTGACGGCCGATTTGACGCCGTGCTGTACCGCGGCGGCCTGCCCGGCTCCGGCTGGGATCGGCACACGAAGCGGATGCTGGCCGGCCAACTGCACGACGGCGTGCTGGTGCTCAGCGCCGGCGACGGTTGGTCGGTCGTCGCGGATGGTCAAGCCGCGACGGTCTACAGCCAGGACGCCCGGCTGCGCGGAACCTTGACCAAGTGGCAGCGAGTCAGTCCCACCTTGGATGCCGCTCCGCCGCGCAGCGCGATCGTCCTGTTCGACGGCACGACCGCCGACCAGTTCAACGGTGCCCAACTGACCGAAGACGGTTTGCTCGGAGTGGGGGGAACGACCAAGCTCCCGGTTCGCGACTTCCGGCTGCACCTGGAGTTCCGCCTGCCGTACATGCCCTACGCGACGGGCCAGGGGCGCGGCAACAGCGGCGTCTACATCCAACAGCGCTACGAGGTGCAGATTCTGGACTCGTTCGGCTTGGAAGGCGCGGCCAACGAATGCGGCGGGTTGTATCGCCAGCAAGCGCCGGACGTCAACATGTGCTTGCCGCCCTTGGCCTGGCAAACCTACGACATCTGGTTCACAGCCGCCCGTTTTGACGAAGCGGGCAACAAAATCGCCAACGCCCGAATCACGGTGCTGCACAACGGCGTGGCCATCCACAACAATCGCGAGATCGTCTCCAAGACGGGTGCGGGCAAGCCGGAGACCCCGGAACTGCTGCCGATCCTGTTGCAGAACCACGGCAATCCCGTGTACTTCCGAAACATCTGGATCGTGCTGGAGCCGGCCCTGGAGAAGGCCGCCACCGGTCGCAAACCGTGCCGCTGCCCGCGACTGCAGAACCTGATCCGCCGCTTGCGCTGCGCACGCCGCTAGCCCAGGCTTTTTGGGGCCTTACTCGCGGCGCAACAGCACCAGGCACATGTCATCCGCTTGTGGGCCGGCCCCCACGTGGGCCAGCACATCGTTGACGATCGCGTCCCCGATCGACTGCAGTTCGGGTGCGCCGTTCTTCACGTGCGATCGGATTTTGTCGATCGTGTACTGCTGGCCCTTGGGATTCATGGCTTCGTTGATGCCGTCCGTGTACATCGCCAACACGTCGCCCGGCTCCAGGACGATCGTCCTTTGGCCGTATTTGAGGCCCTGCATGATGCCCAGCGGCAGACCGACCAGATCTTCTCCCGGTTCTTCGATCACGGCGCCCATTTTCCGCCAGATGGGTGGCATGTGGCCGGCGTTGACGATCGTGGCTTCGTGTTTGGCCGGATCCAGCACCACTGCGACAAAGGTGACAAAGCGTTGGATCCCCATGGAACTCAACCGTTCGTTCAGCATCGTGACGGCAGCGGCCGGGCGGGGCTCGCTGGCCAAACAGAACTTGGCCTCCGCCGACACTTTGCCCATCATCATGGCGGCCGCGATCCCGTGGCCGACGACATCCGCCACGATCACCGCCGTGCGCCCGTCCGGCAGGGCGATATAGTCGTAGTAGTCGCCGCCGACGTGATTGGCGGGGCGATAGAAGGCAAAGAACTCGTAGCTCTTCATCTGCGGCGACGACTGCGGCAGGAAGGCCGCCTGGACCTCCCAGGCCAACTCCAAATCCTGCTCGATCTCCTTCTGCCGCAAAGCCCGCTCGTGCAGCTGCGCGTTGTGGACGGCGATGCCCGCCTGAATCGCGACACTGCGCAGGACCTCCAGGTCCTCCGACTGAAAGCGTTTCCGCTGGTCGAGCGTGTCCAGTTGCAGCGCTCCCAGGGGCGTGCCCTCCGAATCCAGCAGCGGGGCGCACATCATCGAGCGAATGCGCAACTCCGCAATGCTCTGGCTCATGTCCAGACGATCGTCCTTGGTGACGTCGTGCGAGAGAATCGCTTCTTTCGAGTCCATCACCCGGCGGACGATGGTCCGGCTGATGCGGATCGTCTCGTCCTGGATGGGCCGGCGGGCCTTGGTCCAGCGCGGCACCAGGCTGCCATCGTCGGAACGCAGCACGATGAAGCCCCGATCCGCCTGCAAGAAGATCTTGAACAAGCTGTTCAGCACTTTCGGCAACACCTCGTCCAGGGCCAGGGCGTTGCCCAGGCTGCGAGTGATCTCGATCAAAGCGTGCATCCGTGCCTGGAGGCTGGGCGTCACCTGCACGAATCCGTCCGCGCCGCTGGCGACGTCCAGCGCCGCGAGCACCGTGGAACTCGTGTCGTCCGTGACCTCGTCGTCCACCAACTCGGCGTTCAGGCTGGAATCTTCCCCGGCCACGCCGCCCATCGAGACGGTGCTCTTCGAGGGTGATTTCGTCTCCTTGGCCGGATCTCGGTGGCGGAAGCGGAACTCCAACTCGCAGACCCGAATCCGGTCTCCGTCTTTCAGCGGGTGCAGCGTGTCATCG
>CAZAQY010000116.1:0-23766 GCA_964486845.1 uncultured Pirellulaceae bacterium | reverse complement strand
GCGGCTGGTCGTCGCCGGTCGTATGGGGAGAGCGGGTGTTCTTGACGACGGCCGTGAACAGCGGAGAGCTGGAGACGCCGAAGAAGGGCCTGTACTTCGGCGGCAACCGTCCGGAGCCCCGGCAAGTGCAGTTGGACTACAAGGTGCTGTGCCTCGACATCGCGTCCGGCCGGAAGCTGTGGGAGCAGTCCGTTCATCAAGGACCCGCGAAGAGCCCGATTCACCTGAAGAACAGCTATGCCTCGGAGACGCCGGTCACCGATGGCGAGCGGGTGTACGCGTATTTTGGCAACCAGGGTCTGTACTGTCTCGACCGCGAGGGGAAGCTGGTGTGGTCGAGGCCGTTCGAGCCGCACGCCACCCGCAATGGCTGGGGCACTTCCGCGTCGCCGGTGCTGCATGGCGAGCATTTGTATATCGTGAACGACAACGACGAAGAATCGTATCTCTTGTGTTTGGACAAACGGAATGGCCAGGACGTGTGGCGCGTTCTTCGCGACGAAAAGAGCAACTGGGCCACGCCCTTCATTTGGCAGAACGACCGCCGTACGGAAATCGTCACTCCGGGCACAGGCCAAGTCCGTTCCTACGACTTGGAGGGCAAGCTGCTGTGGTGGTTCACGGGGATGTCGAGCATCACGATCGGCACGCCGTACACGGACCAGGGCCTGTTGTACGTGAGTTCGGGTTACGTCAACGATAACCATCGTCCACTGTATGGAATTCGGCCGGGGGCCTCCGGCGACATCTCGCTCGGAGAGAACCAGACCAGCAACCAGTTTATCGCTTGGTGCCAGCCGAAGGCCGCGCCGTACAACCCGACGACGCTGGTCTACGACGGCCGCCTGTACGTACTGTACGACCGCGGTATGGTCGCCTGCTTTCGGGCACTCACGGGCGAGCCGGTGTATGACCGCCAGCGGCTGCCTCAGGGAATGCACTTCACCGCCTCACCCTGGGCCAACGACGGCAAGGTCTTTTGCCTCGACGAGGACGGCGTCACCTTCGTGTTGCAGGCGGGTGACAAGTTCCAATTGCTCCACACCAATAAGCTGGCCGACGACGACATGTGCATGGCCACGCCCGCGATCGTCGGCGACCGGCTGCTGATCCGCACGTCCCAGAGGGTCTACTGCGTCCGTCAGCAGCCCGGAAGGAATAGGCCATGATGCGCGAAGTTCGAAGGCACGGAAGGGCGGCTGGAAATCAGCCTCGGCGGCGCTCGCGAAACCAGCCGCAACGACATCGACGCCGATCCGATTCGGGCTTCACTTTGGGCTGCGAACGGCGGCACCTGGCCATCGAGCCGGTCAGGACCCTTCCGCGGCCGTCAATGGACAAAGCGAGGCCGGGGAGTGTATGTTTGCGGCTGGAAGTAACAGGAATCCGAACGGATCCAGCGAATTTCCCGTGCATCCCGAGGACGCCTGGTTTTGCCGGGTCATGCCGGCGCGTCGCTGGACGCCAAGGAGATCATAGGAGGAGGAGAATCCCATGAGAACCGCGTTGTGGATCGTCCTGGCCCTGAATGTCGCCGGTTCGTTATCGGCGGAGGAGGATTGGCGGCAGTTTCGTGGTCCGACCGGAGAGGGACATTCCAGCGCGAATCGTCTCCCTCTGAACTGGGACGAGAACCACAAGGTTGTCTGGAAGACAGCCATCCACGATCACGGGTGGTCCTCTCCGGTCGTTTGCGAAAAGCAGGTCTGGATGACGTCTGCGACGGCGGATGGTCACAAACTGTTCGCCGTCTGCGTGGATCGGCAAACCGGGAAGATCGTTCACGATGTCCACGTCTTTGATGTCGCGCGGCCACAGCCGATCTCCGCGGAGAATACCTACGCCACACCGACGCCGGCGATCCAGCCGGGCCGCGTCTACGTGCATTACGGCACCTACGGCACCGCCTGTTTGAACACCGCCACGGGAGCCGTCGTCTGGACGAGGCGCGATCTGAACTGCGACCATGAGTCCGGGGCCGGACCGTGCAGTTCCCCCTTCTTGTCGCGAGACATGTTGATCGTGAACGTCGACGGCCGCGACGTTCAGTATCTGATCGCACTCGATCCATCCAGCGGAAAGACCATCTGGAAAACAAACCGCTCGTTCGATTACTCGACGGTCCCCGTTCATGTGCGGAAAGCGTTCACCATGCCGCTGTTGGTTCCCCGCGGGGACGGGCAGCAGTTGGTGAGTCCGGGAGGGCAGGCCGTCTACGGGTACGACCCCGCAACGGGGAAGGAACTCTGGAAAGTTCGGCACGGCGGCTTCTCGCTCGTCCCCCGGCCGGTCTTCGGTCACGGACTGGTTTTCGTTGTGACAGACCATGATCATCCGCAGCTTTGGGCGGTCCGTCCCGATGGAATTGACGACGTGACGGACACCCACGTGGCGTGGAAGGAGACCAGTGGAATTCCTTCACGGTCATCCCCGTTGCTCGTCGAGGACCTGTTGTACGTCACCAGTCGTCAAGGCGTTCTCTCCTGTCTGGAAGCGAGAACAGGGGCGGTTGTCTGGAAGGATCGACTGGAAGGCAGGTATTCGGCTTCCCCGATCCACGCCGGCGGCCGCATCTACTTCTTCAATGAACGCGCCGTCTGCACGGTCATCAGGCCGGGACGGAAGTTCGAAGTCCTCGCGGTCAACCGGCTCAACGAGCAACCCCTGATGGCGAGCCCGGCGGTCGCCGGCGATGCGTTTTTCATTCGAACGGAAAAGTACCTTTACCGAGTTGAGGAGACCACACCATGAGCGTTTCCATGTCTCGTCGCCAATTGCTTGGCCTGACCGCGGCGGCCTCCGCCGGCGCCGCGATCCAGCGACACGTCGCCCTCGGCGCCGACGTGCCGCCCGCGGCGGCAAAGCCGCGTCTGGCGGTCTGCATCGACGCCCTGTTTACGGACGTGCCCTTCGAGGATCGCCCCGCCAAAGTCAAGGCGGCGGGTGTGGATGCCTTCGAGTTCTGGGGTTGGCGGGGGCGCAATATGGAGCGCCTCGCCCGGATTCGCGAGGAACTCGGCATGCAGGTGATTGGCTTCGCCTGCGACACCGGCGGTCCGCTGGTCGCCCCAGGCGGCGCCCAGCGGATCATCGCACCGCTGAAGGACACGCTGGCGGCGGCGCAAAAGGTCGGCTGCCGCCAGATCATCGCGCAGGTGGGCAAAGAACTGAAGGACATTCCTCGCGCGGAACAGCACGCGAATTGCGTGGCGGCCTTCCGCGCCGCCGCCCCCTTGTGCGAGGACGCCGGCGTGACCTTGAGTATCGAAACGCTCAACGTGCTGGTCAATCACAAGGGCTACTACCTGGCCACATCCGAAGAGGGCTTTCGCATGGTCGATGCGGTGGCCAGTCCCCGCGTCCGCCTGCTGTTCGACATCTACCACCAGCAGATTACCGAGGGCAACCTGATCGCCAACATCACCGCCAACCTCGAGAAGATCTCCCACTTCCACGTGGCCGACGTTCCCGGCCGCCACCAGCCGGGCACTGGCGAGATCAACTACCTGAACGTGTTCCGGGCCATTGCCGCCAAAGGTTACACCGGCTTCCTCGGCCTGGAGATGTGGCCGACGGTGGCTCCCGCGCAGGCCATCCGCGAATCGATCACGCTGCTGGCGGAAGCCACGGGCGGACCGAGGTAGCAAGCGGTAGCAAAGCGTGTGAGAACGGTGCTGCTGACACGCCGGCGACGTAGTCTGTGAAGCGATCGGCGGACTCGCCCCATGAAAACGAAAGGACCTGCGATGTTTCCTCGACTGCTGCTTGCTTTGACGCTCACCGCGGTTGCGGCCGCAACTGCCCCGGCGATCGAACTTCCAGGCGTGGCGCCCGGCCCGGCGAAGGCGACGCTGGACGGTCCACGACTCACCATGGAGAACGCGGTGCTTCAGGCCCGCTGGGACCTCTCGCCCGGCAGCCGCCGACTCGTCGAGGTGATCGATCGTGTGGCCGATGCGCGATTGGTCTGCGACTCGCGCCTCTTTAGCGTGAAACTGGCCGACGGCTCGGAGTTGGCCTCCGCCGCGCTCTGTCCCGCGGGCCAGGCCACCTTGGAACGCATCACCCCGCGACCGACGGCGACTCGCCTGGCCGAGCGATCGGCCGGTTGGCGGGCCACCCTCGAGTTGGCGACCGCCGACGGACGATCGCGTTTCCGCTGGCAAGCCGTCCTCCGCGACGGTTCGAATTATGTCCGCCAGGAGGTCGCCTTGCTGGCCCACGCGGGCCCCCGACCGGTTGAATTCGGCCTGCTCGACCTGCCCGCGGGCGATGCCCGGTCCTGTGGCGCCGTAGTCGGCTCGCCGTTGGTATCGGGCAACTTCTTCCTGGGATGTGAGCATCCCTTGGCGAAGAACCAGGTTGGCGCCGGGCGTGCGGCGTGCCGACTGCCGCTTTACGATACGCCGGCGTCTGGGATGGCCGAGGCGTCGGCCGCGGTCGGCGTCGCCCCCGCGGGGCAACTCCGCCGCGGGTTTCTCTATTACCTGGATCGCGAGCGTGCCCGGCCTTATCGCCCTTTCACGTACTACATCTCCTGGTTCGACATCGCTGCTCCCGGACTGAAGATGAACCAGTCGCAGTGCGTGGAGGTGATCGAGGCCTTTGGCAGCGAGCTGGCACGGAAACGCGGCGTCAAGCTCGATGCCTTCGTATTCGACGACGGCTGGGACGACAATCAATCGTTGTGGAACTTTCACGCCGGGTTCCCGCACGGCTTCACTCCGCTGGGCGAAAGGGCCGCGCGCTATAACGCGATCCTCGGAACCTGGATTTCGCCCTTCGGCGGCTACGGCGAACATAAACAGGAGCGGCTGGCATTCGGCCGAAGCCGCGGCTACGAAACCAACCGAGGCGGTTTTGCCCTAAGCGGGCCGAAGTACTTCGAGGCCTTCGGCAAGGTTTGCGAGGAGATGATTCGGCGGTATGGGATAGGCTATTTGAAGTTCGACGGCATAGGCGGAGGTTCGGACGACGGCCCCGGGGCGGAGTACGGCGGCGACATGCAGGCGCTGGTCCACTTGTTCGACCGGTTGCGAAAAGTCCGCCCCGACTTGTTCATCAACGCCACCACGGGGACCTGGCCTTCTCCGTACTGGCTTTTTCACAGCGACACGGTGTGGCGCGGCGGCGGGGACACCGGCTATCGCGGCGAAGGCTCGCGGCGCCAGCAGTGGATCACCTACCGCGATTGGATGGGCTACGGCATCCGCACTCGCCGGGGACCGCTCTTCCCTTTCAATTCGCTCAAGTTCCAAAGCGTGATGTGCGCCCGGTTGAGCCTGGCGGCGGAACTCGGCGCCGACCTGCATGACTTGACCGACGACATCCGCATGGCCGCCGCCTCCGGCACCCAACTCCAGGAGTTCTTCGTCACGCCTGCGATGATGACCTCGGAGGCCTGGGACGTGGCCGCGGAGGCGATCGGCTGGGTCCAACGCAACGCCGACGTGCTGGCCGACAGCCACGGTATCGGCGGCGACCCAGGCAAGGGCGAGGCGTACGGGTTCGCCTCGTGGACGCCGCGGATGGGAATCGTGGCGCTCCGCAACCCTACCGGGCAAGCGGTCCCCTTTGCTGTCGATGTCGAGCAGGCCTTCGATCTACCAGCCACCGCAGCCCGGCGCTACGTGCTCCGCACCCCATGGAAGCAACGCGAACCGGTGAGCGAGCGTCGGGCGGAGGCCGGGAAACCGGTGGAATTCCGGCTCTCGCCGTGGGAAGTCCTTGTCCTGGAGGCGCAACCGATGCATTGACGCGGGGAAAGAAGCTCCTATTGCCGCTGTGCGTGCCGCAGGTCATTCTGGCAATCGTGCTTGGCATGATTTAGCCTGCGCCAGACAGCTCTTGACGGCAGCGCTGCGCCACGGCTTGTTGGTTCTTACACCGAGGAACAGGCGAAATGAACGGCTACGATCGACGACATTTCCTGACCAGCGCCATCAGCGCAAGCGCCTTCTCCGTGGCGATACCCTGGCTGCAGCCGAGCGCGACCGCCGCTGGTCAGCCCCGACAACGGATCAAGGTGGGCCAAATCGGCATCGGACACAATCATGCCTCCGCCAAGATGGCCACGTTCCGCAAACTGGCCGACCAGTATGAGGTGGTCGGCGTCGTCGAGCCGGATTCTGAGTGGCGCAAGAAACGAGGCCACGACCCGGCCTATCGCGACCTGTCCTGGATGACCGAGGAGCAGTTGCTCAACACCAAGGGCCTGACGGTCGTGGCCGTGGAGACCGACGTCCGCGATTTGGTGCCCACGGCCGCCCGCTGTATCGATGCCGGAATGCACCTGCACTTGGACAAGCCGGGCGGGGAATCGCTCGCCCCGTTCAAGCAGTTGCTCGACCAGGCCGGCCGGCGGAACTTGGCCGTGCAGATGGGCTACATGTACCGCAACAACCCGGCGGTCCAATTCTGCCTCCGCGCCGTGAGCGAAGGTTGGCTGGGGCAGGTCTTCGAAGTTCACAGTGTGATGAGCCTACAGCAGCCGTTGGCCTACCGACAGTGGCTGGCGCAATTCCGCGGCGGAACGATGTACATCTTCGGCTGCCACTTGATCGACCTGGTCGTACGCATGCTCGGCAAGCCCGACCGGGTGACGCCCTTCCAACGCCAGACTCAGCCGGAAGTGAAGTTGTACGATAACGGGTTGGCGGTGCTCGAGTATCCCCGGGCTACGGCGACGATCCGCACCGCGGCATTGGAGGTCGAGGGCTATCGGCGGCGGCAATTGGTGGTCTGCGGAGACGAGGGGACCATCGACATTCGGCCGCTGGAGACGTTCGACACCGGTTCCGCCCAGCCCCTCAAGCTCCGGCTGGCCCTGTCCAAGCCGCGCGACTCGTACAAGAAGGGCTACCAGGAAGTCGTCTTTCCGCCGATGCGGGGACGTTACGACGAGCAACTGCTGGAACTGGCCCGGATTGTGCGAGGTGAGATCGCCAATCCGTACCCGTTGGCCCACGAGCTGATGGTTCAGGAAACGCTGCTCGCAGCCATCGATCACCCGCGAGTAAACTCAGCCAATTGAAGGAGCCTTCCATGCCGCAGCTCCAGCATCGCCGTGATTTTCTCAAGCGTGCCGCCGCGGGCGGCCTCGCCGCCACGTTCGCGATCTCCGGCACGAAGGCTTCGGGCCGCGTCTTGGGAGCCAACGACCGGGTGCGCGTCGCCATCGCCGGCATCAACGGCCGGGGGCAGCAGCACATCACGGCCTACGGCGAGATGCGGGATGTCGAGATCGCCTGGCTGGTCGATCCCGACAGCCGCTTGTTCGCCTCTCGCAGCGCGGCCGTGCAAAAGCTGGCCGGCAACACGCCGCAGTGCGTCCAGGACTTCCGCCGCGTGCTCGACGACAAGACGCTCGACGCCGTCTCCATCGTGACGCCGAATCATTGGCACGCGTTGTTGACCATTTGGGCTTGCCAAGCGGGCAAGGACGTCCTCGTCGAGAAGCCGTGCAGTCATAACATCGTCGAAGGGCGCCGACTCGTTGAGGCAGCCCGCAAGTATGATCGCATCGTGCAGCACGGCACCCAGCGGCGCTCCGATCCGAAATGGATCAAGCTTACGTCCGACGTTCGCAACGGGAAATACGGCCAACTGCGGCTCGCCTGCATCAACATCCACCGGCCTCGCGAGAGTATCGGCGTCCGCAGTGCGGAGCGTCCGCCCGCGGAACTGGACTACAACCTCTGGAACGGCCCGGCGCCTGTGCATCCATACCGCACGAATCTCGTGCATTACGACTGGCATTGGATCTGGGACTTCGGCAACGGCGAGATCGGGAATCTGGGCACGCATCAACTGGACGTGGCGCGGTGGGCCATGCCCGTCGGCGCCGCGCCGCAGAGCGTCGTCAGCGTGGGCGGTCGCTTCGGCTACCAGGACCAGGGCCAAACGCCCAACACCCAACTGACGCTCTACCACTGCGGCGACGTCAAGCTGCTGTGCGAGCAGCGGGGCCTGGTCGCAAGAAGGAGGTCAAGGTGACCGTCGACTTCCACACGACCGAGGGCGTCGTCAAGGAAGGCAAGTTCTTTCCGCAGGGCCAACAGCAGGGCCAGCCGATCGAGGGCGCGCCCGTCGGCGGCTTCGCCGATCTCGGGCGGCTTCACTTCCGCAACTTCATCGACTGCATCCGCAGCCGCAGGCGGGAGGAACTGAACGCCGAGATCCTCGAAGGACACCGGTCCGCGCTGCTGGCCCACCTGGGCAACATGTCGTACCGCCTGGGCGAAGAAGTCCCGTTCGACAAGCCGACGAAGACCTTCAGCGGCGACGCGTTGGCCGGCGAAGCGTTCCAGGATCTGAAGCGGCATTTGGCGAACACTGCAACCCTCGACCTGGCCGGCGCCGCCTATCGTCTTGGCCGGACGCTGCATTTCGACGCCCGCGCGGAGAAGTTCATCGGAGATTCCGAGGCGGACTGCATGCTCACTCGCCCGTACCGCGGACCTTTCGTACTACCGGAACGGGTGTAGCAAGTGACGAAGGACAAACCATGAAACACACAACATTCCTCACCTTGTTGTTGCTCGCTTCGACTGCAATTGCAGAAGAGGCGCCGAATACGGTTTTCGTCAAGTTCGAAAACGAACGACGGCCAACGGCGGATGCCGGAGTTGGACCTGGTATGGATGTTGTCCGCGACGGGGAATATCTGTACATGCTCCAGGAACGGCATCTGGTGGTTCTGTTCGTGAAGTCAGTGGAAACCCCGATCTGCCATTCATCGGCGACGGATACCTGATGATCCCAGCCGGCTACCAGGGACTCATCAAGTTTGATCTGTAGCCTCACCACGGCTGCAACCTAACCAGGAGAGCACGATGCGATATGACGGAACGTTGGCTATGCTGGGTACGATTGCGGCGGCTATCCTCGTTTCGGCTGCCGTTTCCGTTGCGGAGACGCCGCCCGCCGCCAAGCCGGTGCCTGACATGCAGGTACTGCCCCAGCCTTACGACCAGGCGTCGTTCGAGCACTTGGGACGGGAGTTCACCCGCTATCATTTCGGCCCGCAGTTGCGGCGGCCATTCTGGTATCCGATCGTGGGTCCGGCTGGCCGGTCACTCACGCGGATGAACATGTCCGGCGATCCGGGACGCTCGCTGACTCAGGCCGCCCAGCCCACGGACCCGAACAAGCCCGAGGACCCGCTCGGCCACAGCCATCAGACGTCCGTGTGGATCTCTCACAAAGACGTCAACGGCATCGATTTCTGGCGTGACGGCGGTCCGCTCGCCGGACAGATCGTCCACCAGACGCGCCGGGAAGGGCTCCAGTACCAGGACGGTCCTCCGGCGGCTTCACTCCTTTCGCTGAACCACTGGAACGATCCCCACGGAAAGACGTTGATGATCGAGCGCCGCCGGACGACGGTCGCGCCGGACGAAGGCGGCTCGTGGTGGATGACCATCGATCTGCAGTTCGAAGCCCCTCCGGAGGGCCAGGTGATCCTGGGAAAACCCCCCTTCGGGCCGATCGGCGTGCGGATGGCCAAAACGATCGGCGTGACCGACGGGGGCGGCCGGATTCTGAACAGCGCAGGCCAGCGCAACGAAGCCGAGGCGTTTCGCAAGCCTGCCCGCTGGGTCGACTATAGCGGTCCGATCACCAACGAGCAGACGGCCGGCATCACGCTGATGGATCACCCGGCCAATCCGAACCATCCCGCGCCGTTCCATGTGCGCGACAACGGCTGGATCGGCGTCTGCCTGACGCTCGACGCCCCCGTCACGATCACGCCGGAAAAGCCCGTGCGTCTGCGCTACGGGCTGTGGATTCATCCCGCCGTGCCGGATGTTCAGAAACTCGACCAACAGTGGCAAACGTTCGCTGCCGGCGAACTGGCCTCGATGACAACGACACCCCGGAAGGAATAGGCCATGATGCGGCGCCTGATCCGTAGGGCAACGACGGCTCTGCTTCTTGCGGCGATGAGTCTCCATCTCCAGACGGCCGCCGTGCTTGAACGCCCGGTCCGGGCTGCGGACACAGGCGAGCCTTCGTCGGACCGCCCCGCCTCAGTCAGTGCAGGCACGCTGGTGGACAAGGCCCTGCAGGCTATGGGCGGCGCAGAGGAGATCGTGTTCGTCGTCCGAGATCTGTGTTCGGCCTACCAATGGTACGCTACCTTTGGCGAATATGCCGACGAAGCGAAGTACATCCATGCCCCCGACGGGTCGCAACTCTGCAAGCTCAACCTGCGGACCCGGCAGGTGACCGTGCTGTTGGACGATCCGCAGGGCGGATTCCGCGACCCGCGTGTCCATTACGATGGCGGGAAGATTCTCTTCGCGTATCGTCCAGGCGGCACGCATCACTATCATCTGTGCGAGATCAACGTCGATGGAACCGGGTTTCGACAACTGACCTCCGGGGACTGTGACGACGTCGATCCGGCCTATCTGCCTGACGGCGGCATTGTTTTCGCCTCGAGCCGGTGCAACCGTTTCGTGGCCTGCAATCGCGTGCCGGCGGCCGTCATCTACCGGATGGACGCAGATGGCGGCAACATCCGCTGTCTCTCGGCCAACACGATTTCGGAAGACCGTCCGGCCGTTCTGCCGGACGGGCGCATCGTCTACACCCGGTGGGATTACACGGACCGCGACCCGGAGAAATTCCGCGACCTGTGGGTGATGAACCCTGACGGCACCGGACAGATGGTGCTGTTCGGCGGCGTGGGCCGGCCGTACCCGGCGTTCTTCGCCAAGTGTGATGCGCTGCCGGTCCCCGGCGCGGACGGCAAAATCGTGTCCGTCTTTTCGCCGGCGTTCGGGCGTCGCGAGAATGCCGGAAACGTGATGCTGGTCGATGTCAAAGCCGGACCGGGCGAGTGGTCCGCGGCCAGACAGATCAGTCCCGAGGCGCCTGGTTTGGGATGGAGTATCGGCTCGGGGCAAGGACGCGAGGGATTTCGCGATCCCTATCCGTTGTCCGCCGACTGTTTTCTCGTGGCGCGGGACAAGAGTCTGCTGGTTCTCGACGGCACCGGCAAGACCGAGGAGTTCTACCGGGCGGAGAAGATGGTTCACGATCCGCGAGTGATTCGGCCGCGGAATCGCGAACCGGTGCTTCCCACTCGTGCCGATCTACAGAAGACCACGGGGCAACTGGTGCTGACCGACGTCTACCGCGGCCGCAACATGGCCGGGGTCAAGCCGGGCACGATCAAGAAGCTGCTGGTGCTGGAAGACCTGCCCAAGCCGGGCAGCAAACACGGACTGCCCGGTTACCACGGCGGATACATTACGTTGCGCCGGGTCCTGGGGACCGTTCCGGTCGAGTCCGACGGGTCGGCTTCGTTCGAGGTTCCGGCTCTGCGCGCGGTCTATTTCGTCGCGCTCGACGAACGCGGCGTGGCGGTCAAGCGGATGCAGAACTTCACGACGGTCATGCCCGGCGAAACCCAAGGATGCGTGGGCTGTCACGAACCGCGCACGGGAACCCCCGATAACCGCCCAAACAACACCGGCCTGATGGCGTTGAGACGTCCTCCGAACCAGATCGCACCGGTTGCCGGCGTGCCCGATGTATTCGACTACCCACGCGACATTCAGCCGATTTGGGACCGGCACTGCGTGGCCTGCCACAACTCCGAAAAGCCCGAGGGGCCCGTGGTGCTGACCGGCGACAACACCGAGTGGTTCACGCAGAGCTATGCCGCTTTGCTGGCGTACGACCAGGTCAGCCAGTGCTGCAGTTGGGGAGAAGACGGCAACCATCCGCCTTACGGATTCGGTACCGGAGCCAGCCCGCTGATGCAGAAGATCGCCCGCAGCCATTACGACGTGAACCTGACGCGCCAGGAATACGACAAGGTGCGTCTGTGGATCGAAACCGGCGCGGGTTTCACCGGGACGTACGCGGTATTTAACCACCCGGAGAACGCGGTCGCCACGCCCTTGGTCGTCTCGAAACCCGAACTGGGGAACCCCGTGGCTCCGATCGTCCAACGGCGTTGCCTGGCGTGTCATGGTTCCGTCGCCAACTTGGGGCGGCGGAGCAAGCAGCAGCGGGATGACCAATGGTCCAACGGCAAGCCGCCAAATTTGCTCAACTATCCCTTGTACTGCTGGAACCTCTACAACCTGTCGTCGCCGGAGAAGTCGATGATTCTCCGGGCGTCGTTGCCCAAGGAAGCGGGCGGCTACGAGTGGTGCCGGGCCAAGGACGGTCAGCCCGCCGCCGCCTTCCGCAACACGAACGACCCCGATTACCAAGCCATCCTGCAGGCCATCCGCGCGGCCAAGGTGCGTCAGGAGGAGTATGGACGTCCCGACATCCGCGGTTTCCGCCCAGGCGATTACTACGTCCGTTGGATGCAGCGTTTCGGCGTCTTGCCCGAAAGCTTCGACCTGGCCACAGACCGAATCGACCCGTATGAGACGGACCGGGCCTACTGGCGATCGCTGTGGTACCAGCCCCCCGCCGTCCGAACGGCTTTCGCGGCTGGGCAAGATCGGTGAGGCTCCGACCCATTTCTCCGTGATGAATTGTCTTTCAGGATGGGGTTTTCCGTGATGGCTAGACAAATCGTTCGCGTGCCTGCCGCGATCGCGTCGTTTCCGAGTCATGCTGTGGCCGTTTCCTCGCACGCCGTGCGACGCTTGGTCGTCGCTGGGACGCTGGCCGCCTGTGTCGCGACAGCGGCCTTGTTGCTCGCCGCGGAAGGCAAACCGCCGCGCGCGGAGGGCGCTGCTGTGACGATCAGCGCCGGCCCCGACTGGGTGCCGCTGGACGTGGACCTCGATATCGAGCCCGGGTCGGCCCTGGATTTCAGCAACGTCCTGCCGCGGCATGCGCCCGCCGGCAAGTTCGGTCGCCTCATCGCCACCAAACAGGGTAAGTTCGCATTCGAGAATTGCGCGGTGCCGATGCGGTTCTACGGTGTCGACCTGTGTTGCACCGCACAGTACCTGTCGCGCGAGCTGGCCGACCGGCTCGCTGAACGCCTGGTGCGGCTGGGCTACAACGCGGTGCGCATCCATCACTACGAGCGGTGGTTGGTGGAGCGCGTACCGGGCGAGATGCGGTTGCGGAGCGACACGCTGGACCAATTCGATTACCTCTTCGCGGCCTTCAAGCAGCGCGGCATCTACGTGACCACCGATCTTTATGTCTCGCGGCTCATCGCGCTGGGGGACGTTTACGAAGACCGCTCTCGCAACGCGGGCACCGGCCAGGCCAAGACGGCCGATCGTGTCGAGAACTGGACGTTCGAGAACTACTACAACGTCGGTGCGGCCGACTTTGGCGTCCAGGACTTCAAGATGGCCGTATATGTCAACGACCGGGCCTACGAGAATTTCCAGGCGTTCGCCCGCGCGCTGCTCGACCACCTGAATCCCTACACGAAACTCCGCTATGCCGACGATCCGGCCCTGGCGTCGTTGAGCCTGATGAACGAGGATTGTCCGGGCAACTTCATCGACGGCCTCAAGGGCCGGTTGCGGGACGATTGGCAGCTCGCCTGGAATCGCTGGTTGGCCGCGCGCTACCCGGACCGTCAAGCCCTGGCCGCCGCGTTGGGAAATCTCTCGGACAAGCAAGACCCGGCGCGAGGCACGGTGCCGCTGCAGAGCATCCGCGGCCAGGGGCCGGGCGTCATCACGTTCAATTCCTTTGTCGCCGACGTCCAGTGGCGTTTCTTCGATCGCACGCGGACGTTCCTCCGCGACGAGATGCGTTGCCGGGCGCTCCTCACCGACTGCAACGGGTGGACTCATCCTGTGCAGTTGCAGGCCGTGCGCAGCCGGTTCGACTTTGTGGACGATCATTTCTATGTGGATCATCCGCAGTACCTGTCGCATGTGCGGTTGCCTCCGTCGCGCTCCGGAAACGCCAACGGAGTGGCCGGCGGCGGCCTCGGCTGCCGGGACAGTGCCTTCTCGCGGTTGCTCGACAAGCCGTTCACGATCACCGAATTCAATTACTGCGGCCCCGGCCAATACCGCGGCGTGGGTGGCCTGATGACCGGCGCGCTGGCCGCCCTGCAGGATTGGGACGGGTTGTGGCGTCACGTCTACAGCTACAACCGCGAAAACATCGCGCGGCCCGCAGCCATGTACTACTTCGATGTGGCTGCCGATCCGCTGACGCAAGCCGCCGAACGCGCTGGTCTGTGCCTGTTCCTGCGCGGCGATCTGCAGCCGGCCAAGCACGCGGTCGCCATCACGTCCACGCCCGACGCGTTGCTCGCGTCGGCCGCCGTGTCGCGCGACCGAGCGCCGGCCTGGAACCGGCTGGCGTGGCTGACTCGCGTGGGCTGGAGGATCGGCGATCCCTCTCCGACCACGGAACACGAACTGCCGCTTCCGTTTTTCGGCGGGACCGATCCGCTGGCGGCCAGCAATGAGACGACGATTCTCGACCGCTTTGCTCAGTCGGGCTGGTTGCCCGCGGCCAATAGGACCGACTTGCCCAAGAACTGCATCCAGAGTGAGAACGGCGAAGTGACCATCGACGCCCCCGCGAGCATTCTGACGGTTGACACGGCTTGCACGGCCGGAGGTTTCGCGCCAGCCGGAAAACGCATTGAAACACGCGCCGCCACGATCGACATCCTGGACACCTACGCCACGGTCTGGGTCAGCAGCCTGGATGGCGAGCCGATCACGCGCAGCAAGCGGCTGCTCATCACTCACCTCACCGATTTGCAGAACACGGGCACTCGCTACGGCGACCCGAATCGTCAACTGTTGCTCGATTGGGGACGGCTGCCGCACCTGGTCCGCGCCGGACGCGCCACCGTTGCGCTGCGAATCGAACACGCCGAGCGGACGAAAGTCTATTCGTTGGCGGTCAATGGCAAACGGACGGGTGAGGTCCAAACGAGCGTCGCCGAAGGTGTAATGTCCGTTCCGCTATCGGTCTCTGCCGATGGCAAAGCGAGGATGCTTTACGAAATCGAGGTGCAGCCGAACGCGTCGACGGATTGAAGGTCGGCAAGCGTTTAACTCGTCATAGCACGAGTTGTGAACACGCTTGCTCGCCCCAGGGATGAGTGATAAATTTGCCGGTTGACCTTCCGAGATATGAGGTCGGTTCTGCGACCCATGATTCGGTACGGGTGGCCCGGAACTCAAAGTTGGCCAACGTTATAGGGAGTCTGATTGATGCGTTCCCATCTGAACCACTTGGAGATTTCAGTTCCACAGCACGTTCTCTCGCGCCGCGGCTTTCTCGGTTCGCTGGGCGCCTTGACACTGGCTCCGCGACTGTTTGGCAGTGAGCCCGCATCGGACGCTATTCCGGTAACCGCCATCAACCATGTGATGATCCGTGTCACGGACCTGGGGCGCTCGCTGGATTGGTACCAGAGGTTGTTTGGCATGCCGGTCGTGGCCCGTCAGGGAGAGACGGTCATTTTGCGGGTCGGCAACGGGCCGCAATTCCTCGAGATGACCAGCGGGGCCGACGCCAAGCCCGGAATCGCTCACTTTGGTCTCTCCGCCGACAACTTCAACCCGGATCGTGTCGTCGGAATTTTGAAGGCGCACGGAATCGCTTTGGCGCAGAAGCCGGCTCCCATGAAAGCGCATGTGCGAATCGGCGGGCAACCGGCCGGCGGTACGACTGAGGTGTACGTCGGCGATCCGGATGGAATCGCCGTCCAACTTCAGGACAGTTCATACAACGGACGCACTGGCCCGCTCGGAGACATGCCTTCCAAGGCGCCAGAGTCGGCGCCGGCCGCCGGGTTGTTGCCAGTCAGAGACTACAACCATGTCACATCCTTCGTACCCGACCAACGGCGTACTGTCGGGTTCTACCAGAAGTTGTTCCGAATGCCCATCGATACCTATCAAGGCCCCCTGCCGATTCTTCGTGTGGGGACGGGCAACCAATCCCTTGCGTTTGTTGGCGCTGACGACCGTCACGCCCCCGCATTCATCGATCACGTCTGCTTTGCGGTCGACGATTTCAAACCGGACCGGATTCTCGCGACACTCGCAGACTACGGGGTTTCGCCCCGCGCCGACGAAAGCCGCCGCCCTGCGCCGCTCAAGTCGTATGTGACGATGCGAATGCCGGATCGAGGCGGTGCGCCGGGTGGTACGCCGGAACTCTACTTCACCGATCCGGACGGCATCCTCCTGCAGGTTCAGGACGTGCGCTACTGCTGTGGCAGCGGCTATCTCGGGGACGAGCGAGGAACGCCCAAGGCACCTCGGGAATGAAGGCCGGAGCGAAGGGGACGGAGGTCGTTTCTGGGGTCTACTGCTACGAGCGAGACAAAAGGGACGGAGATCGGAATTCAGTGTCTGAGACGGAACAGCATTCCGTGCCGGCCCTGCTGGACGATCCGGGAGGACAAAATGAAACCGTATCTGATACGGCTAGCCCCAATTGTGCTGGCGGGAAGCCCGGCGTTGGTTTGAAGAAGCGATCAGACTTAGCCCCGCCTTGATTTGGGCGAGGCACTTGCTGAGCCACTGAGGCCAGACCACAAAGAAGACAGGAGAACGCTATGGCTCGATTCTCTTCCGCGTCACCATCGTTTGGATTTGCCGCCTGTCTTGCGCTGTTGGGCGGTTTGGCGAGTGTCTGCCGGGCGGAGGTGCTCGAAGTCCGCAGCGGGGATGCCGTGCTGGTACTCGATGACGCGACCGGTGCGCCCGTTCGGTTGGCGGATGCGGGAGCAGGATTGGAGTTGGCCATCGAAGGCCAGGAGTTGTTTCGTCTGGTTGTGATTCCGCCGGGCGGCGATCCGCGACAGCCCTTGGAACTGTCCTCTCGGGATGCGAAGGCGGTCCGTCGCATCGAGGGCGAGGGCCTGCGGTTGCGATTCGAGGGGATTGGAAAGCCCAACCTGGCCGCCGTCTGCGTCGTGAAAGCCGGGCCGGAGGGGCGGTTCCGGTTTGGCATCCAGGTGGAGGGCGAAGCGGGCACGTTCGTGGAACGCGTGGATTATCCGCTGCTGCCTTTGGCTGCACCGCTGCAGGGCGACGGCGCGGGCGATGCGCTGGTGCTCGGCACGACCAAGGGCGGCGTCCAGGAGCGCCCGCATCTCTGGAATCCGGGGCGATCTGCCGCCGGTACGCAGCCCGGCAGTCTGGCGGCGCAATTCGGGTGCTACTATGCCGCGAAAGGCGGCGTGGTGACGTATTGCGAGGACGACGCGGGGCATCCCAAGACCTTGCTCGCCGTGCGGACAGCCCAAGCCCTGGTCCTCGGCTGGCGTCACCTGATGCGGCACGACTTGCGACAACCGTTTGCCTTGTCGTTCCCCGTAGTGGCCGGCATGTTTCGCGGCGCGGCAGGAACCGCGACCGACTGGCGCGACGCGGCGGCCATCTACAAAGCGTGGGCCTTGCAGCAGCCCTGGTGCGTGAAGCGGCTCGCCGAACGCGACGATCTGCCCGCCTGGCTGAAGCAGGGTCCGGCGCAGGTGCGATTTGGCCGCGAGTGGCTGGGCCAGCCAGAGCGCATCGAGGCGTGGTTCGACAAGTACTGGACCAGGCACTTCGAGGGCGTGCCGTTGATCGTGACGTTCTGGGGTTGGGAAGGCGTCGCGACGTGGGTGCCGCCCCAGTACTTCCCGCCGTATCCTTCGGAGGACGGGCTGAAACGCTGCGTCGCCGCGGTGAAGCGTGCGGGAGGCCACGCCTTCTTCTGGCCGTCGGGATACCAGTGGTGTTTGAGCTACGGCAAGCGCGAGGACGGTTCGTTCGAATGGGAGGATCGCGCGCGGTTCGAGCGCGAAGCCGAGCCGCACGCGATGGTCGACAAGGACGGCAAGGTCATGCTCACCAATCCGCCCTGGTATCGCGGCGGCGAGGCGGCGACGCTTTGCCGCGGCGACCGGTGGTCCCGGGATTGGCTCACCGGCATCGCCGTGGGACTGGCCGAACGCGGCGGAGAATTGCTTCAAATCGATCAGGTGGTCGGCGCAGGAATGCGCGGCGGCGGCGATTGCCGTGCTACGACGCACGGTCATCCGCCGGGCATCGGCATCTGGGACGTCGAGGCCGCGCACCGCCAGATGACGGAGATGCAGGCCGCCTGTCGCGCGGCGGGTGTAAACATGGTGCTGGGGTACGAGGAACCGGAAGAACGGTTTCTCCAAGAAGTCGGCATTCAGGACTATCGCGATTACGAAGTGCTCAGGAGGCCCCAAGTCCCGCCCCATCGGCCGGAGTCCGTGTTCGGTTACCTGTATCATGAGTTTGTGCCGCTCTTCCAGAGCAATCCAGTAGCCGAGGACCGTGCGATGACGGCCCACTGCATCGTTACGGGCCAGATGCCGCACTTGGTACCGCACTGGCCGGTGGAGCCGTATCCCTTTCCGTCAGACGGCGGATTCGAGGAGTGGGACGGCGACGTGCCGGCCGGCTGGGACCACGTGCGAGGCTGGAAGGAACAGAAGTTCACCGGGCAGCCGCGGCGCGACCAGCACATCCGGCATTCGGGCGCCAGCAGTCTGCGCGTGGAAAGCGAATCGGCGGGAGAGATCACGCAGGTCTCACGCAACCTGCCGATCGGTCCCGCGGGGTTGCGTGCCGGCGGGAAATACCGGCTTTCAGCCTGGTGCCGCACCGAGCGGCTGGGAAAACCGGCCGCCATCAACATCGCCGCCCTGACCCGGGAACTCCAGAGCCGCGGCTCGTGGCGGTTGCCGTTTCCCGAACCGGGCGACTGGCGTGAAGTCGCGGTCGAAGTCGTGGCACCGGCCGAGGTGGCCGAGTTCTTGCGGGTGATGATCCACGTCGACGGGCCGTGCCGCGTGTGGATCGATGATTTCCAGGTTCTGGAGTTGGACGCCCAGGGCGCCGCCAGGCCGATCCTGCGCGACGGTCTGCCGCCGCAGCATCGGTTGTACAAACAATGGATCGAACTGTATCACGGCGCCGGTCGTCCCTATCTGCAGTTCGGCGAGGCAATCCCGCCGCCCAAAGTGGAACCGGCCGGCGCATTGCAGGTCGGCGCCTTCCGCGCCGCGGACGGCACCCAGACCGTGATCGCCGTGAACGCTACCGATAAAGTACAGCACGCAACACTGCGGCGGGACGGCCAATCGAGACGCGTCGAACTCATGCCGTCCGATGTGAAGTTGCTTCCGTGGTGACGGTCGCTTCTCGCACAACACGCTCGGAGTACCACTTCCTTCTATGGTGCGATCGTCTGTTCGCGGGCGACGGTCCAGGTACGGCCTCGCCAGGCAAGTGTGCAGCAGCGACGCGGCTCGTTCCCAGTATTCGGTGGAGGTTGGCGTGAAGATGATCTTGGGCACGTCGCCGGCCGCCCGGACTCGCGCCAGCGTATCGCCCTGCTGCCCCGTCACGGGGTCGCTCTGCGGCATCGGCGAGAAGGGAAAGAACTCCGAGCCGCTCAAATTGCCCTGATGGCAGGTCGCATACGACGTGGCCATGCCGAACCGCTGGTTGAACCATCCTTTGCCCGCCCCAGCGACGTGGATCAGCCATCCGTCGAAGACCGGCCGGGCCGACTCGTCCGTGTTGAATCCGTCGTACAGGAAGTGATGAACCAACCGGCCCGCCTGCGAGATCCCGAACACGTAGGCGAGATCCACCGCCCCGGCCAGCGGGTTGGCCGTGCCCTGCCGATCTTGCTCGCCGTACTGGAAGAACGACCCGCAGTCGCGAATCGCCGCCAGCCCCAGGCCGGAGACGCGAGGGTCCGTGCCCGTGTAGGTGAGGTCGTACAGCCAGCCGGGACGAAAACCTTCTTGGACGTACAGGCTCTTCGGGTCAGCGAATCAGCTACTGGGCCTTCCCTGCCCCCTTGAATCACCATTCGCCTCCGGTACGATCAATTCCGTGGCTGGAAAATCAGATTGGGAAGCGGTGCGTCACGGCTGGCTTCCGGCCGAACCGGAGCCGCCCAAGGAGGCGTTCGCGCCGGCCTGGCGGAAGACGCCCAAGCGTACAATGAACTGATCACGTCGTGGAGTGCCATCGAATCGGCGGCGGCCCGCGAACCGGCGGCCCAGCAACAGACACTGTTTGATTGACAATTCACGGTTGAGGGGACCATGCACTCGCTGGACGAACATCTCGACAAACGCCTCCCGCTGACGCACCGGCTGGTACGATCCGTGGGGCGGTTGCGCGAGTTTCGGGGCAAGGAGGAACTTTATCGCCAGCAGATGCCCGAGACGCTGGAGACGCTCAAACAGGCGGCGATCATTCAGAGCACCGAGTCAAGCAATCGGATCGAGGGTGTCACCGCCCCATTGGAGCGGATTCGGGCCTTGATCGAAAAGAAAACGACGCCGCGAGATCGTTCGGAACAGGAGATCGCCGGGTATCGTGAGGTCCTGGACGTCATCCACAACAACCACAATGCCATGCCGTTGTCGTCCGGACTGGTGCTACAGCTTCACCGGGAGCTTTTCAAGTTCACGGACGACCAAGGCGGCCGGTGGAAGAGTTCACGGAACCGGATCACTCAGTTCTCGGCCGATGGCACGCAACAAGTACGTTTTGAACCACCGGCGCCGCACTTGGTCGACAGCTTGATGCAGACGCTGCATCAGTCACTCGATGCGTTCCGGAGTCACAGCGATGTGGAACCGCTGTTCGTCATCGCTGCCTACGTACTGGATTTTCTCTGCATCCATCCGTTTCGAGATGGCAATGGGCGGATGGCCAGGCTGCTGACGCTGCTGCTGCTCTACCAGGCCGGCTACGAAGTGGGACGATTCATCAGCTTGGAGAAGATCATCGAGAACAGCAAGGAAAGCTACTACGACACGCTGTACCGGTCGTCGCAAGGCTGGCACAGCGGCGCTCATGACTTGACCCCCTGGACGGAGTACCTTTTGGGCACGATCGTCGCGGCCTACAACGAATTCGCGGGACGAGTCGACATCCTCACGAAGTCGCGGGGCGCCAAGACGGACTTGATCCAAACCGCGATCACGAGCATGTTCGGGGAATTCACGGTTCAGGATCTGTCGGCCAAGTGCCCGACCGCCGGGATCGACATGATCCGCCGTATCCTCAACGAACAAAAGAGGTTAGGGAATGTGGAATGTCTTGGACGAGGCCGGAACGCTCGTTGGCGGCGAATTAGGTAATGAATCTGCAAAATAGGTAATGAATTAGGTAATAACTGGCTTGGGCACGCCCAGCGCGAAGGTGGAGTGAAGCAATGACCAAGACGATCGAGGAGCAGAGCCTGCCGAGCCTGCCCATGTTGAAATCGCTCACGCTGCGGAATTTCACGGCTTTCGCCAGCAAACCGAACGCGGTGTTCAAGCCCGACGAGTTAGGACGGTTCACGCGGCGCGATCGGCGCGGCCGGCAAAGCTGCGAGGTCAGTTGCCTATTCTCACCGTCCAAGCACCCCATGGCGTTCTCGTTCAACACGGCAGCAAGGCCGAGGTGACCGTGGATAAGACGCCGTCGGCCTGGATCGACAAGCTGCCCGTGTACTTGCCGACCCGAGAACTGTTCACCATCTACCCTGGTCTTGTCTCGTTGTACGAAACGACGCACTTGCCGTTCGTGACTGCTTACGAAACGCGTCGTCGCGGAGAGTGAGAGGCGGAGACATGTCACAAGAACCATCGACGGAACTGTTGGGGCAATTGCGGCGAGAACGGACGCTGATTGCCGAGGAGTTGCCGGAGCTTGGCCAGCGGCACGACCGGATGGTGGAAGCCCAGGGCGAAGATACGTTCAGCGGCCATTTGCGCCGGGCCCTCCATCGCAGCGGTCGTTTGGTCCGCGACCTCGCGGCCGAGGCCGGTGTTTCCTCGCAGGTCCTGTGCGAATTCCTCGAAGGCACGCGAACGCTGCGGTCGGATGTGTTGGACCGCCTGGCCCAGGCGGTCCATGCCAGGATCAGCGTCGAATGGCACCAGCACAGAAAAGGCAGCCGGACGTGGGTAGGCGAGTTGGGCGGCCGATGGGCAGCCATGATCGAACCGACCGAACAGGTTGACGCCTAGCCGCGACCCACAGGGCGGGCGTGGCCCTGCGATCGGGCGGCCGACGCGTGTGGCACTGCTGGGAATCGCGCCGACCTTCCCTGCGCAACGGGCTTTCCACGATTCCCACCGTGGGCCGTGCGCGCCGACGTCGCCAGAGCCACCGGCCCGTGCGGCGGCCTGGCTGGCGATCTGCGCGCCGCCGTACGTGACGTCACGTGGCGCGTCCCGCACGGCTAACTCGCACGCAGACAGACGTCCGTGATCAGGACCACCTTTTTCCGGCAGCGTGCGAGTGAGCCGTGCCACACGCGCCGGCCACCGGGTCGCAGGGCCACTCCCACCACACGCGCCAGGCCACGCCCGTCAATGGATCACCTGCCTTTCCCGGGCACATAGGCAGAGTTCTGCAACTGGCGAAGATCCGAGGCGTATTTTGCGTTTTTTTGCTCAAATTGCTGGAGCAGCTCCTCGTACGCAGACAAGCGGCGTTGGTACTCCTTGACACGGTTCTGGCGATCAGCCTGCTTCTGCTGAATAGAAGCCTGGTTTTCTTTGGCGGTCTTGAGTTTCTCGGTGATCGCCCCGCTCTCCGCAGATGGTTTGAATTCGATAGCACCACCACCGTATGGATCGCCGTTCACCAGCAGCCGATTGCGCCCAACGATCTTTACGTCAATACGTTGACCAGGGGCATAACTGCTGTAGCCCGGTCTCCCGCTCGGATCAAGCTGAATTACTATCGTCTTAGCGTCGGTTAACGTCCATTTTCCATGCGCGGTAGCCGAATCAATGTTATTCTCGCCTGGGCTACGAGTTACCTCGCCATCCCTTTCTCCGCCAGTGAATTCGTATCTCCACCAACCCCTGTCGGTTTCCGGCCTCCAAGATGTCCCCGCCAAGAGCGGCGTGCCGCCGCTCTGACCTTCAAGCTCGGCGACTTCTTGCGAGGCGGCGTCAGCATTTCCCTCAAGCGATCTACCCTCGTCAACGAGAGCGGCTCGTTCCTTCTCAAGCCAAATCCGCTCTTCATCGAGCTTCTTCCGCTCCTCTTCGAGTTCCGACTGCGACGTGGCTGCCGCGCCCCATGCTTTCGCCATCGCGTTCGAATTGACGCTCACGGGGGTCATTCGGGGAAGGGCCGCAAAATACTCACCGCCAGGCTGTTCTTTGGAGTACTTGTCCGCCAATGAGTTGTATTCGGCGATCAACCCGTTGACCTTCTTGACGTCATCTTCCGCAATCTTCTCCACGTTGCGCACAAGGAGTTCTTTTGCCTCCTTGGCCCGGTCATACGCTGACTGAACGGTTTGGTTCTTGCCCTTTATTGCGTCCAGGACGTCCTTCGTGAGGATCTTGTTCAGCTTTTTGAACACATCATAGAAAAGCTTGTCCTTGGGGTCGTCACTCAATATAGGATTGTCGACGTCGCCGCGATCCGGATCTTTCTGAGTGCCAATCTTCTCAGCCGCATCTCGCTCCAAGCGATCCGCTGTGGGAAGTGTCGGACCCTTCTTGGATCGAATCGAAGGTTCGCCTTCGATGAGAACGTGCGTAATCGCCCAATCGCCGTTGCGCGCTGTCCGCGCAATAGCGGCATTCCCCGCCGCAATCGCAGCCTCACGCGTCTTAAAAGTTCGGATTCCCATCGTGTACTCGTCAGGCGGGTCATGCCGAAGGCCCCAAGACATCACCCACTGGTCGTAAACCACGAATTCATCGGGACCGACTTGGGGAGCGGGCTTTACGACGACTTTGACCTGGGCGAAAGCAGACGTCACGGAAAGGATCAGTGTTGCCACTGATTGCACTTTAGGAGAAATGTTCCAGTCAAGAAACTGATCTTGACCGAAAAC
>CAZAQY010000115.1:0-24108 GCA_964486845.1 uncultured Pirellulaceae bacterium | reverse complement strand
GATCAAGTTCGTCTCTGGGCGCTGGGAGCCAATGGTTCTACGCGGCGGGGCGAAGTGTGCTTGCGCACAATACTCGATGGAAAAATGGCAGTTCTTGAGCAAGATCAGTGAGATTCCCCTGGCCGCCTCTGGCGACGAGCCTGATCGGGTTTGTTGCCAGCGAGGCGTTTTCGTCGGCCTGCGCTGCGTGTCTCGTCGCCCTTGAGCACGATCGTTGATGGCCCCAACCAAAATGATGCTTTTGATCAGTTGAGTTCTGAGCGCGATAATCGGGCCGCGTTCTTGTTCCCCCTCTAGATTTGAGTGGGAACGGAACGTTGCTCACGGATGGGACACCAGGCTCCGGCAACGAGAAGAGGCCACCGGTACTTCCCTTCGGGGCCATTGCGTCGCCATTCCTAGCAGTTTTCGTGAACGACATGCTGTCAACTATCCTGATCACTCACATGCACTGGACGTCGTCGGTCCAGACGACGAATCAGGACGGCGTGATCGAGTATACGCGGGGACGCTCGTGCTACGCTACCAACTGCGGGCCGAGACACCCGGCAAGTTCCACGCGCTGCCGACGACGGGCTTCGCCATGTACGCCCCGGAGGTGCGGGCGATCAGCGACGAGATGCGACTGGAGATCGCGGATCACGAGTAGGACGCCAACCCCTACGACCCCGAACAGGAGCTGTACTTCGAGGAGCGATGGAACCGCAAATTGAAGCGCGCCCTGCGTGAGATTCCTCGCTCGTCATGAGGGCGGCAGAAAGAAATCTGCCCACGGTGCAAACACCACCTCGATCTGCACCCCACTTGGGACGTACACCGTGTACGTTGGCGACGGGGGCGGCTTCATGGGCCATAGGGAAGGCATGCGTCAGGAATTCCAGCCACAGCGTCTGTAATCAGGGGCACTTGCGGAGTTTCAACGTCCTGCCGGCGGAAGACATTATTTGAGCCCTAAACGGACGGCCAGATGGTGGAGGTTGCTGCGGTGGATTCCTAGCGAGCGGGCGGCGGCGGCCCAGTTCCCCTGGTGCCCGGCGAGCGTTTGTTGGATCACGGACCGCTGAAACTGTCGCGTGGCTTCTTTCAGGCTAAGGTCCATCGGAATTGCCGCTTCGCGCGCCCACGGGCGTTCTGGTTGGCTGGTGTTGGCTTCGCTCGTGAAATCGGACCCGAGATGCGAGGCTTGGATGATGACCGTGTCGTTCCGCGAGATTCCGGCGGCTGCCTTCAGTACCGCGCGGGAAAGCACGTTCTCCAGTTCACGCACATTTCCCGGCCAACAATACGCTTTGAGGACGACGAGTGCTTCTGCGGCTAGACGTACGGGTCCAAGACCTAATCGCCGGCGAGTAATGTCGCAAAAATATCCGGCCAGAAGCGAGATGTCGTCGGCTCGCTCTCGGAGCGGGGGCACACGGACCGGATAAACACACAGTCGATGGAACAGATCAGCCCGGAATTCCCCTGCTTTGACTTCTGCTTCGAGATCCCGGTTCGTGGCGGCGATCACGCGCACATCCGCCTTGACCATCTTGTCCGACCCGACGCGTTGGATCTCGCCTTGCTGCAGCGCGCGCAGCAGCTTCGGTTGTACGGAAAACGGCAATTCACCGATTTCGTCCAGGAACAGGGTGCCGCCACTAGCGACCTCGAACTTGCCAGGGCGGTCGGCCGTCGCTCCGGTGAATGCGCCCCGGACATGACCGAAAAGTTCGCTGTCCGCCAGGCTCTCGGGCAACGCCGCACAGTTGACGTACAGCATGGGCTCGTTGCGCCGGCTCGACGCGGCATGCACCGCCCGCGCAACCAGCTCCTTTCCAACGCCTGTTTCGCCCATGATCAGGACGCTGAAGTCCGAACGAGCAACGAGATCCACGTCCTGGCGGAGACGCTGCATCCCAGAGCTGACTCCGATCATCTCCGTTCCCTGACGAAGCTGGACGTCACGCATCAGATCGTGGGCGATCAAGCCCTGCCGCTCCGCGCTCCGCTCCAAGGCTTCCATCAGATGCGTGGTCTGCATTTCCGCGGCGGCCAGCGCGCCGACGGCAGAGAGAAACTGCGGATCGGTGCCGTCGAACGCGTTCGGTTCCGCCGCGTCCGCCGTCAAAGCACCGATCAGCTCGTCGCCGACGCGAAGCGGACAGCCGAGACAGGCGTGGACCCGCCTGAACTCGCCGCCGTCTGCAAGTAGCCCGTCGAACGGATCCGCCAGAGCGCTGCCTGCCGAAAAGAGCACTGGTGTCTTCGATTTGCAGATGATCTCCAGGCGAGGGTGCTCACGCAGGGCGAAACGCCTTCCCATCGCGTCGGGTGACAAACCGGTGGAAACGATCGGGATCAGCTCGTCGCCCTGCAACCTCAACAGGGCCGAGGCGTCGTACGGGATGACCCGACCGAACGCCTCCAACAGACGCCGATAGCGGTCCTCGGCGCGAAACGCGGAGGTCAAGTCGAGAGCGATCGCAACAAGGGTATCGAGTTGGCTCATCGTTGTACTATAGACAACGTGTTGCACAAATCACAGCGTCTGACTGTTGTCATAATCGCAACGCCTAGCGAAAATCTACGGCAAATAAGGAGTTGCGTCGATGGCACACCGAATGCTTTTGGATGTATGCCAGCTGTTTTTGGACGTCAAAACTATCGGAGGCAAAGCCATGCCGGGGCTCGAATTGACACTCGGAAAGTTGGCAACAACGCAACCTGCGGCCACGAGGATCTTCCATCAACACGGCTTGGATATCTTGTTTCCGCGGGCACTGGCCGAGTGAACATGGAGAGGGGTTTCGACATGAATCAGACCAAAAAGCTGTGGATCCTGCTGGGGCTCGTGTTGGTGGGTGCGTTTACGTTGCTGGGCGTGTTCGGCCGCGAGATCTATCGAAATGCTCCCCCGATCCCGCAGCGTGTGAAGACGGACAAGGGCCGTCTGCTGATGACGCGCGACGACATCCTGCACGGCCAGCGCGTGTGGCAGAGCATCGGCGGCCAGCAAATCGGTTCGATCTGGGGCCATGGTGCCTATCAAGCACCGGATTGGTCCGCAGATTGGCTGCACCGCGAGTCGTTGGCGTTGCTTGACGTTTTCAGCAACGACCAGTACGGCAAGCCTTTCGCGCGGCTATCGGCCGAGCAGCAAGCCGGGCTGAAAGAACGCCTGCGGCGGGAAATGCGCAGCAATGGTTATGACACCGCCACGGACACGCTGGTCGTCTCGGAAGCGCGAGCCGCGGCCATCGCAAGCACGGCGGCACACTATCAGGCTTTGTTCGGGCGGGATCCCTCGCTGGACGCCCTGCGAGAATCCTACGCCCTGCACACGAATGCTGTCCCGGAGCCTGCCGAGCGGCAAGCGCTGACGTCATTCTTCTTCTGGACCGCATGGTCCTGCGCCGCAGAAAGGCCGGGGACGGCGATCACGTACACCAACAATTGGCCCCACGAGCCGCTGATCGACAATCGGCCGACGACGGCGAATTTGATGTGGTCCCTGGTTAGCATCGTCTTTTTGATCGCAGGCATCGGGGCGTTGGTCTGGTACAAGATGTTCCGCGACCGGCAGGAAGAGCCATCGCCGGCCAGCGACACCGACCCGTTGGCCAAGCTGCAATTGACGCCTTCCATGCGTGCGGTGTGGAAATACGCGGCCGTGGTGATCGGGTTGTTCGTTCTGCAGGTTCTGACCGGGGCTCTGACGGCTCACTACACCGTCGAGGGTGACTCGTTCTTCGGCTTTCCGTTGGCGGACTGGATCCCTTATGCCGTCAGCAGAACATGGCATGTGCAACTCGCGCTGTTTTGGATTGCCACCGCCTTTCTGGCTGCGGGACTGTTTCTGGCGCCGGCCGTGGGTGGACGCGAGCCGCGCTTCCAGCGATTGGGAGTAAACGTGCTGTTTGGCGCGTTGGTCGTCGTCGTGCTGGGCTCTTTGGGCGGCGAATGGCTTTCCATCAAGCGCCATCTCGGCTTGAACAGCAGCTTCTGGTTCGGCCACCAGGGGTACGAATACGTCGACTTGGGCCGTGTCTGGCAGATCGGCCTGTTCACGGGATTGGTGCTCTGGCTCGTCCTGATGCTGCGCGGCTTCTGGCCGGCACTCCAGCAGCGGGACAACGCGCGGCAGTTGGTGTTGCTGTTCGCCGGTTCCTCGGCAGCGATCGGCCTGTTTTATGGGGCCGGCTTCTTCTATGGGGCCAAGACGCATTTGTCCGTCATGGAGTACTGGCGCTGGTGGGTTGTCCATCTGTGGGTGGAAGGTTTCATGGAGGTTTTTGCGACCGCGGCCATGGCCTTCATCTTCTCGCGACTGGGCCTGATTCGCGTGTCCAGTGCCACGCGAGCGGTGTTGTTGTCCACTTCCATTTTCCTGGTGGGCGGGATTCCCGGAACGTTTCATCATCTGTATTTCAGCGGCACGCCGGTCTCGATCATGGCGATTGGGGCCACGTTCAGCGCGTTGGAGGTCGTGCCGCTGGCGCTCATCGGCTTCGAGGCTTGGGAAACGTATCGGTTGTCCCAGGGTGCCCGGTGGATGCAGACGTACCGCTGGCCCGTGCGGTTCTTCTTGGGCGTGGCGTTCTGGAACCTCGTCGGCGCGGGCGTGTTTGGATTCCTGATCAACCCGCCGATCGCGCTGTACTACATGCAGGGGCTGAACACCACGCCCGTACACGGCCACACGGCGTTGTTCGGAGTCTACGGTCTGCTGGCGCTCGGTCTCACCCTGTTCGTCCTGCGGCGGTTGTTGCCGCAAGGGGAATGGAAGGATCGTCCGCTGCGCATCGCCTTCTGGGCCATGAACGGCGGGCTGGCGTTGATGGTGCTGCTGAGCCTCCTGCCGGTCGGACTGGCCCAGGCCGTGGCGAGCGTGGAACATGGCTTGTGGTACGCCCGCAGCGACACCTTCCTGCAACGGCCGCTGCTGGAGACGCTGCGTTGGCTGCGGATGGTCGGCGATACCGTGTTCCTGGCGGGCGTCGGGGCCCTGGTCTGGTTTGTCATTGGCCTGAAAACCGGCTGGTCGCTGGAGAAGGAACGCAGAGTCGAGTCGGCGAGGACCGAGACCGAGACGCTCGAGGCCGCCGAGCCCGCGCTCGCGTCCTGACCGACAACAGAATGGCATTTCTCATAGTCGTCGCCAGGTTGGGGCAGCGACCTCTCATCGGACAGACGGGACGGAGCCAAAAACGTCACAGACAGCTTCCAAGTATTTCATCCCGTGAACGGTGTCGGGTTCCAGGTAGCTGCCCTCGGTCCATTCGTTCCAGCAGTTGATGTTCAGGATCCGCGGACCGCCGGGTTTTGACACCAGGCGCCGCTTGGTCATTTCCAACGCTTCCCGGAAACGTTCCGGCGTGTTGCCGCCGATGGTGTTCGTGAACGGGTAGCCGAAGTTGCCGAACTCGTCGTCCTGGTGAGTTCGCGGACTGGAATCCCAGCCCATCGTCACGTTGGGAAAGTAGGGCACATCGAATCGCCGCTCCGCCTCGTTCCAGTACCGGAAGTAGGCGTCGCGGACCTCGTTGTAGTCGGTCTGCAACTGCGGCAGCGGCACGTGGTGAATCCAGACGTACGAGGTGACCGAGTCGAAGCCGAGGTCCTTGACCAGCTGCGCTGCGTCCGCCGGTTTCCGCTCGCCGGGCAGGATGGGCCGGCCCCAGACCACGGCGTTCAGGTGCAGGCCGGGCAGACCGGCGGCCGCCGCTTTGGCGCGGAACTTGTCCAGCCTCCCGCGCGTGGCTTCCACGCTGCCGAAGCTGTCGAGCAGCGTCGTCAAGTCGTAGAACGAAAAGTAGGGCCGTCCGTCGATGCGCCAGTAAGAGGGATGCCGGAAGTACGAGCCGATTACGTGGTCGCAGATCTTGTCGAAATTCTCCGG
Organism: uncultured Pirellulaceae bacterium; assembly: GCA_964486845.1. GTDB lineage: Bacteria > Planctomycetota > Planctomycetia > Pirellulales > Pirellulaceae > Anammoximicrobium. The sequence continues at coordinate 18,227 of CAZAQY010000115.1, read as the reverse complement.
CGTCACGGCGCCGGGATAGAGTACTCTGCGTTCCATGCCGCGGCGGTAGGGATGGATCTCGAGCCAGTCATGGTTCGCCCACATGAAGGCGAACTTCAGCCGCGAGTTGTTCTCCGCCTTGAGGAACCCCAAGTCAATCGGCCGGTCGAGGAACGGGCCATCGTTGTAGTAGTACCAGTCGAAGATGAACGCCCCGATGCCGTGGCCGGCGGCGGCGACGATTTTCTGCGCCATCACTTTCGGGTCCGATTCGTCGGCGTATCCCCACAGCGGCACATTCGGCTGACGATGTCCGGGAAAACGCGGGCGTGCCGCCTTGACCAGTTCCCATTCGGACCAATTCGGCCCTTTGCTCTTTACGTTTCGCGGATCGCCGGGATGGTAGTTGCCGAAGTAGTAACACGCCACGGTGATCGGCGGCCCGGAGTCGGCGGGCGTCTGGGCCACGGCTGTCGCGGAGGAGTCCAGTTCCTTGACAGCGATGGACACGTTGTCGAGGCCGGGCGTGGCTTGGGCGGCCTGGAACGCGATGATGATCGTCGTGCCCGCGGGAACTTGTTTGGCCGCCAGCGTCTGCTGCAGCCCTGTCGAGAAATCGCCGCTTGCCAATTCTGCCAAGTTGCCGTCCAGAATCGTCGCGTTCAGGACCGACTCGGGATTCCACGGTTCGGAAACGTCGAACGTCAGCACCACGTCGGACGGTTTCTCCAAGACGCCGACTTTCTGGCGGAAGAAGCCCAGCGTCGAGGGATTGCAGGTGGGCGGCGTGGCACCGCGCCTGTCGTGGACAGCATAGGTATTGCCGGAGCCGCTCCAACCCTTGGGCAGTCCGCCATACCAGCCGTCGCGGCCTGGAGTGAGGCCGCCAAGATCGCTGAAATCCCCGTTGACGACGCACAGCCCCGTCGATCCTGTGCCGGGCTTGACGTCCTGAGGGGCGCCGGCAGCGTGTAGCGTGGCCGCCGGCAGATCGGCCAGCAACGCCAGCAGCAGGACGGTGAACAGTGATAAGGTGTTTTTCATGGTCTTGCCTTCGCTTTTTTCGCTGCGGCCTTTTTCGCCTTGGCCTTGAGTTCCGGCGCTTCGGGTTCATCTTGCTTGCCGAATTTCGCCCGCCGGTCGCGCTCGTGGCGGTCGGTGCGGGAGAAGGTGCCTTCGCGGACCGGTTCGTGCGCCTCGGCGGCGAGCGCGGTCAGTTTCTTGCCGCTGGCACAGCGGTTGGCCTCCAGCGGCACCTCCTCGCTGTTGCGGATCAGGTACGGCGGATAGTAGCTGTGCGCGTGGACCTGGTCGTAGTAGCCCAGGAACACATCGAAGCCGTGCTTCTCTGGGACGCCGGTGGAATCCCGGCCGCCGCAGCCCCATTTGCCGAACCCGCCCGTGGCGTAGCCGAGCGGCTTGAGCATCGAGGCCATGGTCGCTTCCTCCGCGCGCAACGGCGTGCCGCCGCCGTTGAGCCGCACCGACGTGTGGCCGCTGTGCTTGCCGGTCATGAAACAGCAGCGTGTCGGAGCGCACACCGGCGAGCCGGCCAGGAGGTTGTTGAACCGGATGCCCTCCGCCGCCATCCGGTCCAGATTGGGCGTCTGGATGTTCCACGGCATCGACGGCGCTCAGCACACCGCCGGCGGCGGTCAGCGCCGCCTCGTAAGATTCCCTCGACACGGGCGTGTCGGCGGAATCCAGGTAGCCGGGCGCCTCTTGGCAACGTCGCTTGACTCGTTCGACGTATTCCGGCGAGTGGACACAAGCCGGCACTACGAACGCAACCGTTGTGCTGCGGTCTCCCGACCGCAGCACGAGTTCGACCGTAGGTCTCCCCGAATTGCCGAGGAGACCTGCGGTCGGCGGTTTCGGCGAGGTCGGGAGACCTGCGCCGAACGGGAGCTTCGGGCTGGTGTTGCCGGCTAGGCCGGCCCGCCGCACGCAGCGGAAGCCGATCGCGTCGCGGGCGAAACAGGCGTCCTGGAATCCGGGATCCGCGCCGACGCGGGCCGGCGCTCGGCAGCCGGGTGGCCGCGAGTTCCAGGCGCCGCCGCGCAGCACGTACTTCTCGCCGTCCGCGGGACCCGGCGGATTGTCTTTCGGACTGTGCCGATAGTACTCCGCGTCGTACACGTCATTGCACCACTCCGCGACGTTCCCGTGCATGTCGTACAGGCCCCAGGCGTTCGGCTTCTTGCGGGCCACCGGCTGGGTCTTCTTGCCCGCGTTGTCGGCAAACCACGCGTGTTGGCCCAGTTGCTGGGGATCGGCGCCGAACGAGTACGGCGAAGCAGCGCCGGCGCGGCAGGCATACTCCCATTCCGCTTCGGTCGGCAAGCGATAGCCGTTGGCCTGGAAGTCGCACCTGGCCGTCTCCTCGTCGTAACACGGCTGCAACCCTTCGGAGCGCGAGCGCTCGTTGCAGTATAGCGCCGCATCGGCCCAGCTGACCTGCTCGACGGGGCGATCCGGGCCCTTGAAATGCGACGGGTTGCCCAGCACCAACCGGCCATACTGCTCCTGCGTCACCTCGGTGCGGTCCATCCAGAACGCGTCTACGGCCACTTCGTGCGGCGGCGATTCATCCTGCTCGCCGTCGCCGCTGCCCATGAGGAACGAGCCTGCCGGGATCAGCACCATTTCCGCGCCGGTCTTGGTCTTGACGACTTCGTAGTCAGGTTCCGGGGCAGCGGTAGGTTCGATTCTCTGACAGGAACTCAGGAGAATTGCGCCAAGTCCCGCCAGGGCAAGAAGGACGAAACGAGACTCGCCTACGTGTTTTCTGCACCGGTAGCAGCGCGTCCCGATCATGGCTGGCCCGTCCTCGCCGGCGCCCAATCCGGCTCCTTGTTCGATTTCCCGTCGGTCGTGATGGCCATCCAACGATTGGGGGCCTCGGCCTCCGCGACGCAAATCTCCCAGCCCTCGGCCTGGGCGCCGATCATTTCCGGTGCGGCGCCCAGTTTCTTTTTCTGTTGGGGACCGCGGCTGAACGTCAAGTACTTCCCATCGGGCGACCAGTCGGCGTGGTAGACCTCGTTGGGCTTCTCGCTCCGGATCGCGTCCCGCCGGTTCACGATCTTCGGTTCGGGACCGCTGAAGTCAAGGTCCGCGACGCAGATCGTAAAGTCGCTGGCGCCCCAGGCGATCCGTTTGCCGTCCGGGCTGAGGTCAGGCCGGCAGCCGGGGATCTGCAGGTTGACGACGCGTTTGCCCTGGGCCTCGATGGCCAGGATCGCATGGCTGAAGCCCATGCCGGCGTGAACCGTAGCCACAAACCACTTGCCGTCGGGCGTACCGCAGATGTTGTACAAGTGGTGGATTTCCGGGTTCGGGTGGGGGCGGCACTGACGTGTCGCCAAGTCAAAGACGGAGATGCCCTTGGTGGCGTAGTCGCGAAGCGTGAACTCCTCGAACTCGCCCGGCAGATACACGACGGCGGTTCCGTCCGGCGAGAAGAACGGATCGCGGCCGTTGACCGCCACCCGCTCCCGGCCGCTGCCGTCCCGGTTCATGACGTACACGTTTCGGCTCTTGGCTTTGTCTTCGCCCTCGTCCACTAGGAAGCAGATTTTCGAGCCGTCCGGCGACACGTGGGGATACATCTCCTGCACCCCGGGCGTTCGCGTCAAGTTGACGGCCTGCGAGCCGTCGGCATTCGCCTGGTACAACTCCCAGTTCCCGTCGCGAAACGACTCGTAGACGATCTGAAACGGGACCGACTTCATGACCTCCGCCAACTCCGCTGCCGGGACCGCAACGACCGGACCTAGGAGCACGACCGCGAACAGGACAATGGACGCTCGATATGACACATGGAAATCCGTACGCCTCATAGATTCACCTCTCCAAGCTGGTAAAAGAAGGGCTCAGACGTGCAGAATTTCAAATTGGCCCGCACAGATCTGAGGCATGGTCCAACTTTCCGATGGCCAATTTTGAATTCTGTACGTCTGAGCCCGGCCAGTCCCGCCGCGCAATTGCCTTACCAGCGTAGCGTTCGCGCCGCTGCAGATGAAGTCCCCCCACGCGCTCCGGCGGACAAAACTTGACGGCCTGGCGTCTTGCTCCTCTTGTCAGCGCCGGCGGAAGGCGTCAAGATGCAACACTTCGGAGGCCGGAACAAGTCCGCGCAGTTCCGGCACGGCGTAGGCCGGAATAAGCCGACGCAATTCCGGCCTGCCAACGACGGGACGTCCAACGTCTCGCCACAGACCTTTTTCGCAGGAGACCTTTCCCATGCAGTTCGATCACGTTGGCATTGTCACCACGGAAAAGAAGGCCGACGAAATCTACGTCGCGGCCACCAAGGTCTGGGTGACCGACTTCCAGACGCATCCGCAACACATTGAGTGGCTGCGATTTGAATCGGACAGCCCGGTGACCGGCAAAGTGCGCGAGATGCCGCACGTCGCGTACCGCGTGGACAGCATCGCGGAGGCGTCCCAGGGCTTGAAAGTCCTCCTGGAACCGTTCGACGCGGGCATCGCGAGGGTGGGATTCTACGAGACCGCGGACGGCGGCGTAGTCGAGTTCATGGAATATCCGAAGGAGTAAGCAAGCCATGTTGAAGATCAAATCCGTCATGGTAACGGGCGCGAGCGGAAAACTGGGCGGACCGCTGTGCGAAGCTTTGTTGGCCGAGGGCTACCAGGTGATCGCCGCCGACCTCCGGCTGCCGGTGGGAGTCGACGGCGTGGAGGAAGTCAAGCTCGACGTAGCCGACGCCCAAGCCGTCGAAGCCCTGGTCGCGCGCAGTGACGCCGTGATCCACCTGGCCACGTGCAAGGAAGACCGCGAGGCCGTGATCAACGTCAGCGCCCGCGGGACGTTCAACCTGTTGGAGGCGGCCGCGCACACCAAGAAACCGAAACGCGTCATCCTGGCCAGCGGCGACGCGGTCAACGGGATCTACTTCAACCCGCAACCCGTGCCCATCACCGAAACCATGCCGATGGTCGCTTATCCTGGCTACTACCCGCTGTCGAAGGTGATCGAAGAGACCATGTTCCAGGAGTACTTCTGGCAAGCCGGCGTGCCGACGGTCTGCCTGCGCATGTCCTGGATCCAGGCCGAGGACGACATCCTCACGCACCTGACCGTGGCCGGTGACCAGTTCGGCGTCCCCGTCTGGTCGGAACTGATGAATGACCGGCAGCGGGCCGACTTCTCCGGCGGACGAGACGCCGCCGTCGCCTTGCGCCATCCCGACGGCACGCCGATGCGCCGGCACATCGTGGCCGTGGAGGACTGCGTCCAGGCGTACCTGCTGGCCCTGAAGACCGAGGGCATCGAGGGCCAGACGTTCATGATCGCCATGAACGACCCGTTCAACTACGTCGAGGCCGCCGCGCACGCCGCCAAGCAACTGGGCATCCAGACCCTGGACCTGGTGGACCCGGTGGGCAAGGATTTCTGCGTCGATACGACCAAGGCCCGCTACGTGCTGGGATTCCAACCGAAGTACGACATTTTTGCCTTGATCGACAAAGCCGCCGAGTTCCGCCGGTCCGGCTCGCAGCGGCGAGCGAGGTCGGGATTCAAGGGGTAGGAGGCGGTGACCGGTGACCGTCATGTTGTGACCAGCCGGAGTTTTCCTGCTGGTCGTTTTCCGGCAAGCCAAACTCAACATTGCGCGGCATAACCAGTGACCAATGACCAATGACCAATGACAACTGACCAATATTCAAGGAGACCATCATGCACTTGAAAGACAAAGTCATTCTCATTACCGGCGGGACATCGGGGATCGGCGAGGCTTGCACGGAGTTGTTCTGCCGGCACGGGGCGAAGGTCGTCACGATGTCGATCCAGCAGCAGGAGGGCGCGGCGCTGGCCAAGCGACTGTGCGACGAGGGCGGCACCTGCCTGTTCCACTACGGCGACACGAGCAAGGAAGCCGACGTGAAAGCGGCTGTGGATCTGGCCGTCGCCAAGTTCGGCCGGCTCGATTGCGTCCACGCCAACGCCGGCGTGTTGCGCACGCAGAAGATCACCGATATCACGCTGGATGATTTCTACACGCTGATCAACGTCAACTTGCTCGGCTCGGTGCTGGTCGCCAAGTATGCGATCCCGGTCATGGAGCGGCAGGGCAAGGGCGTGATCTGCTTCACCACCTCGGTCGCCGCCGACATCGGCTTTCCGACTCATGCGGTCTACGCCGCCTCGAAGGCGGGCGTGGTGGCCATGATGCGCAGCCTAACGACCGACCACAGCCCCCAGGGCGTGCGGTTCGTGGGAGTCAGTCCGGGCACGATCGACACGCCCATGCTGGCCGCCTCCTGTGCGGGTTTCTCCAAGCCCAAGGACGAGTTGTACGCCGAGGTGGCCAAGAAGATCCCGGTCCAGCGGATGGGAAAGCCCAGCGACGTGGCCAACGTGGTCGGCTTCCTGTTCACCGACGATGCCGGCTTTGTCAACGGCAGCATCGTCCACCTGGAAGGCGGCACCCGCTGCCTGCCCCCGTGGTGATGCTCCGCTCGATTTCTGAATTCTGTATGTCTGGGCCCGGTTTCGACGCCGGCACGTCGGCTGCTCCCTCCCGAACGTATTCACTTTGACATAGCCCCGGAATTCTGCTAAGTACCCGCTCAGAGGCTCTCCGGCGAGAAGCAGTCTGGCTTTTCCAAGGAACCGGGCTTCTCGGGCTCCAAGACTTCTGGGCGGGCGGCGGGAGGAAGGGAACGGATGACTCCAAACGTCAAGCTGGCGTTTGGTGCCGGCATGGTCATCGCGGTGACGACGATCATGGCATACGTCGGCGCTGGTGCTAGCTGGAAATACTACCTCACGGTGGACGAGTGTCTGGCCGGTTCGACACGGTCGGAGCACCACCGCGTCCGCGTCAGCGGCGCCTTGGTGCCCGGATCGTTGCACATCGAGAGTGATCGATCGCAGGCCGCCTTCCGCCTGCAAGGCGCAAGCGGCACGTTGCACGTCGTCTGCAGGGGACCGCTGCCCGACAACCTGGCGGAAGACCGCGAGGTCGTGGTGGAGGGCCAGTTGCAGGCGGGGGGGCTGCTGAGAGGCGAGCGGCTGTTGACGCGGTGTGCTAGCAAGGATGAGCCACGGCGGCCGGAAGGAAGCCCATGAGAGTCCTGGGTGAAATCTGTCTTCTGGCCGCCTTCGTGGCCTCCGGCTTTGCCGCCTTTGCGTGTCCGGCCGGCGCGGCGCGGCAGCATCGGCGCGTGCGACTCGCCGGCTTGTGGGCAGCCGCAGTCAGCGTGCTGGGACTGTCCGTCGTGACCGCCGTCTTGGCCTGGGCGCTGTACCGCAAGGATTTCGCATTTGCCTACGTCGCGCAGTACTCCAGCGCCCTGCTGCCCTGGCACTACTCGCTGTCGGCGCTGTGGGTCGGTCAGTCCGGATCGCTGCTGTTGTGGGCCTGGCTGCTGGGTCTGGTGGCTCTGGTCTTCCGCTGCTGGCCGCCCACCGTAGCCCTCTCGCTCCGCGAGAGGAAAAGCCTCCGCCTCCGATCCGCCGCCGTCTTGCCCGCCACCTCGCGCAGCCCGGTCTCTCGAAAACCGGTCCCCGCGTCTCGGCCGGACGCGGCTACGTGTCACGCCTCCCTCCGCGACTACGCTTTCGGCGTGCTGATGGGATACCTGTGTTTCTTGACGGCGGTGATGGTGTTCGCTGCCGACCCGATGGAGGCCAGCCTTTCGGCCGTGCGCGAGGGTGACGGACTCAGTCCCTTGTTGCAGCATCCGGCCATGCTGATCCATCCGCCCGTCGTGTTTCTGGGGTATGCCCTGTGGACAGCGCCTTTCGCGCTGGCCACGGCGGCGGTCGCCAGCGGCCGGCTCGACGTGCATTGGGTTCGGCAAGCCCGGCCCTGGGCGCTGCTGGCCTGGAGCGTTTTGGGAGTCGGTATTCTGCTGGGCGCGGATTGGGCCTACGAGGAATTGGGGTGGGGCGGCTACTGGGGCTGGGATCCGGTGGAGAACGGATCGCTGATCCCATGGCTGACCGGCACGGCCCTGATTCATGCGATGTTGGCCTGGCAGCGCGTGGGCGCGTTGAAAAGAACCGCGATCGGCCTGGCGTTCGCCACCTTTGCCTTGTGCAACTTCGCCACGTTTCTGACTCGCAGCGGAGTCTTTTCCAGTCTGCACGCCTTCAGCACTTCGCCCATCGGCTGGCTGTTCCTGGTCCTGATGATCGGCTTGGCGACGGGCGGTGTCACGGGCCTGATCATGCGACATTCGTCGTTGGCATCTTGGCAGACTATCCGAAGTGCAATCAGCCGCGAAGCATTAGTGCTGGTGGCCACGGTTTGCCTGCTGCTGTTGGCGGCTGCGGCCGTGGCCGGGACATTGAGCGCGGCGGTGTCGGTGTTGATCTGCGGTCAAGCGATCATGGTCGGCCCGGCCTTCTACAACGGCGTGTTGATTCCGGCCGGCCTGACGCTGCTGCTGACCACCGCTCTGGCGCCGCTGCTGCGCTGGGGCCAAGGTCCGAGCGCGGCGCAGAAAAAGTGGCTCATCGGTTCAGCCGGCGCGGGCGGCCTGGCCACGGCGGCGGCGGTCGTCTGCGGCGTCGATCATCCGATCGGCCTCGCCGTGGCCGGACTCGCCGCGTTTGCCTCGGCGGCCTTTGCGGGCGCGGTGATCGTCGACGGGACGTACGGCGCGACGCGACGATTCGGGCGGGGCGTGCTGCGAAACCTGCGTCAGGGGCGTCGTCAATACGCGGGCTTCCTGGTCCATCTGGGCCTGATCTGCCTGGCCATCGGCGTGACCGGCTCGTCGCTGGGCAAACGCGAGCAGGGATTCACGGTGACGGAAGGCGAGACCGTCGAGTGGGCGGGTCGCGGCATCCGCGTGGCTCGCGTGCAGGAGCGGAAGTTGCCGGACAAGTTGGTGGGCGAGGCGGTGCTGGAAGTCTCGCGGGGCGGGCGTTTGGAAGCGACGCTCGTGCCGGCCCAGCACTACCATCTGCTGCAGGAACAATGGACGACCGAAGTCGCAATTCAATCAACGTGGGCCGGGGATTTCTACGCGATCCTGCACAGCGGCACGGAGGACGGCAAGCTGTATTTGACGTTCGTCGAAAACCCGCTGATGCGATGGTTGTGGCTGGGCGGAGCGGTCATGGTGCTTGGGGCCGCGATTCAGCTATGGCCGAGTTGGGGGAAGTCAGCGAGACAAGCCGGCGGCAAGACGCCGGACGGGACACGAAAGCCAGAGCCGGCTTCCGCTCGCCAAATCGTTCCGTCGCCCCTGTCACGAGCACACCAGCGCCGACTACGGGCGTCGGCCAAGACGGTGAAGAGCAAAGAAGTGAGACGCCAGATGTGGGATCTGAGATTTGGGATCTGAGATTTGGGATCTGAGATTTGAGATCTGAGATCTGAGATCTGAGATTTGAGATCTGAGATCTGGGATCTGAGATCTGAGATCTGAGATCTGAGATCTGGGATTTGGGATTTGGGATCTGGGATCTGGGATCTGAGATCTGAGATTTTGGATTTGGGATCTGGGATCTGAGATTTGGGATCTGAGATTTCAGATCTGAAACCTGAAATCTGAAATTTGTAAGGCAAGACCTGAGACCAATCCTATCGAGGGACAGTGCGATGTCGGCAGGCAAGGAAAGACGATGTGTTACGCCGCTGCGGCTGTTGATCGCCGGCGGCTTCTTGGCGACTGGCATTTTAGCCGCCAGCTTTCTGGTACCCACCGAGTTGTCGCTGGGGTCCGTGCAGCGGATCGTGTACGTTCACGTGCCGGTGGCTTGGCTGGGACTGCTGGGGTTCCTGGCGATGGAGATCAGCGGGTTGGTCTACCTGGCGCGGCGCGACCTGAAGTGGGACCACTGGTTCCAGGCGGCGGGCGAGTTGGGATGGCTGGCCTGCAGTCTGACGCTGGCCACCGGCTCGCTGTGGGCTCGCGCAGCGTGGGGCACTTGGTGGGAATGGGATCCGCGGCTGACGACGGCGTTCATCCTGTGGATCGTCTACACGGCGATTCTGCTGGTTCGCTCGTGCTGGAAAGACCCGCACCGGCGGGCGCGTGTCGCCGCGATGTTGTCGATGCTTGGCGGGCTGGACGTGCCGTGGGTCGTCATGTCCACGCGCTGGTATCGCGGCTTGCACCCGGTTGCGCCGGAGATGGCCCCCCTGATGCGGATCTGGCTGATAATCAGTGTCGTGGGTTTTACCGTTTTGTTCATCTGGCTGGCGCGCCGCCGGCGCGTTCAATTGGGCTTGGCAAGTCTGGCTGCAGGTCAGCAGTCGGTGGAACTTGCGGGTCTGCTGACCGCGGATGCCAGGAGCCCATCGGCGGCCGTCGCAGCCTGACTCCAAGAGTCGCCTGAATCCCGGGAAGGAATCACGCCGTGCTCGCGGTCCACATCGCGTTGGCGCTGGTCTTGGCGGCGGCGGCGGACCAATCGTCCTCGGAGGGCGGCGTGATCCGCGGCCGAGTCGTCAACCTGTCTCGAAATGACGCCCCCTGCGGACAGACCGAAGTGATTTTGCGGGCTCGAGTCGAGGGCGAATTCGTGCCCGTGGCCCAGACTCTGACCGACGTCGATGGGAACTATCGGTTCGAGGGCTTGCCGGTGGACTCGGACTACCTGTACTTGCCCGGCTCGAACTGCCAGGATATTCACTATCCCGGCCGGCGAGTGCGGCTGACGCACGGGCATCCTGCGGCGTACGTGACGCTCGAAGTCCGGGACGCGGTCGCGGAGCCCAATCCGCTGATGATCCGTCAGTTCGAGGCCGTGATCGCGACGGAACCGGGGGTGGTCCGGGTCTCCGAATCGCTGCTGGTGGACAACCCCACCGCGGCCACCTATGTGGGACGCGCCGAGGCCGAAGGCATGCTGCCGGTCACGCTGCAGTTGAGCATCCCGTCCGATTTCGAGCACGTAACGTTTGAGCAGGAACGTTTCGGCCGCGAGTTCCGCGTCATCGACGGCAAGCTCGTCACGGGGATTCCCTGGACGCCGGGGCAGCAATGGCTGAAATTCACGTATGCCTTGCCAGCCGGTGCCGTTCAAGGTGGGTGGAGGCGGGTGATGGATGCGCCCTGTGAATCGCTGTGCATCCGTGTCAAGCACTCGCGACCGGACGAGGTTGCGTGCGACCAGTTGCCGGAGGCAGATAGCCCGCCGGGAGAGCGAGTCTTCCATTCCGGCGCGGGCGTGTTGCCCGCCGGCCACGAAATCCGCGTCCTCTTGGGCAACACGCCCGTGTCCTGGTCTGCTTACGGGCCGTGGGTCGCGTTGTTCGTGCTGATCGGGCTTATCGCAGCCACGGCGGTCGTCATCTGGCCGGCGCGCCGCAGTCCGCAAACCGCCATCGACCATTCGTCCAACGCCCGGCACGAGCTGTCGGCCGCGCCACACATCCACCAGGCCCAGGCTGGCCGTGACCGGTTGAAAAGTCGGTCTTGAGACGTCGTGCGGGTGGCGCTGGATATGACCGTTCTTGTTGCCCAGTTGCAGGATCGGAGAGGGGGCCTACACTGAGTTTTCTGCTAAATAGGAATATCCTCACGGCGCACCTTCGCCGCCCGCCTGAACTGGCGCACGGTTTCTTCCAGTATTCGGGCCGGCGGTACACGTCGAGCGTTCGCCTTGGTACGGCTTCTCCTGCGCCGCGACCGCGAGATCGCTCGCATGGCTTGCGAGCTTCTGTTCGGCCCGCGCCGCGTCGCGGGCTATTTGTACGGCTGGGTCCAGGCGGCGGGTTGGGATTGCCAGTCGGGCTTGAGATCCTCGGCGACCTTGACGATCTTCGCCCGGACGTACAGGTCGCCGGCTTTGAGCGTGTACGAGCCTTCGATGCCCTCGACCGTATCCAGCACGACGCCGATGCTGTCCGAATAGACATCGATCTTCCGTGCGGGGCAGCGGGGGCCCTTCTCCACGTCGATCACCCGGCTGGACGCGTCGTAGTCCTTCTTCGTGCCGAGGAACAAAATGCGGTATGAACCCTCCTCCCGGACGTCGACCTTGACCGAAAGCGTCTTGCCGTCGAATTGAATCTCCTCGAAATCCAGCCCGTTGGAGGCATAGAAATCTCCGGCGGAAATCGCCTCCAACAGGTCGTTCGTACACAGATTCGCCGCCCGAACGCAGCTCCAGGCCTTGGGCGGTGGGCCGTAGGAATGGCGGTCGTCCGTGCCCAGGCCCAACAGCAACGGCTGGTCGTGGGCGGCCCGATGCGCGTTGACGACGTCCCAGAATTTCTCCGGTTTCCAGCCCTCCGGATGTGCGTCGAACCCATCGACGATCTCGTTGTTGTTCAGTTCGAACACGCGAATCTGCGGCAGCGCGATCAGGTCGGCGGGGGAATAGTCGTAGTACCGCCACAGCGGATGGTTCGCTGTGAAAAGATAATCCTGCCCGGCGTAGGCTTCCTGCCCCTTGGCGAAGGTCCGCTGGAGGATCTCGCGCGGTGTCTCCGCGGCCAGATACGGAAAGACCTCGCGGACGTTGATAAAATTCACGTGGACCTGCGGCCCGTTGGGACAACCGCCGGTCTGCTCGTATCCGGGAATCATGAGGAACTTGCCCGGCTCGCCAAATTGCTTTTCCAACTCCGCAAACGGCTTCATGCGGGCATACGTCTTGTCGCCAACGGTGATCGTGCGGACGGAATCCTTGCCAAACTTCTCAATCGTTTCGTCCACGCGGGATTGCGTCAGTTTCGGCCAGCCGGGGGCCGGAGAAATCACTTTCCACAGCGACGTCTCGTCCTTGAACGGGGCCAGATCGGGCGGGGTGTTGTTGAACCCGAAACCATCGAAACGAAGCTGCTCGGACTGGAAGATATTGTGGTCGGACGGGCAGATGAAGTGATAGCCGTGCGACTTGTACCAGTCGATCGCCCATTCCGGCAGCGGCTCGCCATCGGACCATTGGTTGTGCATGTGCAAATTGCCTTTGAACCAGTGCTTCTGCGGCCCAGGAGCGGAGTCCTGGGCGGAACAGAGGGGCTGGCGGCCAACGCACAAGGCAGCCGCAATCGCACCGGTTGTCTTGAGGAAATCACGACGGGAAGTCCGCACATGCTGATTCATGATGTCTGCTCCACATTCAGTTGTTGCCAAGTCGTAATACCGTTCAGACGGTTCACTCCGTGCCTGTTGATAATGCCGTGCCCGCCCGGTGTCAAGAACCCAAGAAGCTCTCGTTTGTCGCGCTTTACGGTACGAGAGAACTGCGTGCCAGTCCCTGGACCACCGCGCGGACCACGGATCGCTCTTCGGTGACGATGAAAAAATGGTCGCCGGGAAATCGTTGGACTGCAAACAGACCAGTTGTCTGCTGTTGCCAGGCCTCAAGATCCTCTGTAGACGTTCGGGGATCGGACGATCCAGCGAGGACGGTGATCGGGCAGCGCAACGGCGGCGATGCGCGGTACACATAGCTCTCGTATACCGCGAAATCCGCGCGCAGGACCGGCAGCATCAAGGCCATCAGTTCGCGGTTCTGCAGCACCTGCGGAGGAGTGCAGTTCAACTCCTGAAGCTTGCCGATGATGGCCTCGTCGTCCCCTTGCGACAGGTCGTCGCTCTCTTTGGGCAAGTGTGGTGCGTTGCACCCGGAGACGAACAGGTGCCGCGGTTCCGCGCCGGTGCGATCACGAAGGCGGCGGGCCAACTCGAAGGCTAGCAGGGCGCCCAGGCTGTGTCCGAAGAAGGCGTAGGGACGATCCAGTTCCGGCGCGACGGCATCGGCCAGTTGCGAAAGCAGGACTTCGACATCGTGGAGAGCTGCCTCCCGGATCCGATGGCCGTGACCGGGGAGCTGCACCGCGCAGACTTCGATTTCTTCGGGCATGGCCGCCGCCCAACCGCGAAAGGCCCAGGCGTTGCCGCCCGCGTGTGGAAAACAGAACAGCCGCAGGCGGGCTCGCGGCCGGGACGGCTGTCGCACCAACCAGAGATCCGAGGCCGTCGAGGACGGCAGGGCTGTGACGTCCATCGAATCAAGTCCCTGTGTCGCCGATCATGTCGGGCAGTTCGTGTTCCAGACGCCGGATCCGGGGGAACAGGCAAGCGGCGACGGCCGCCACGCATCCCGCCGTTCCCAACAGGATGAAAAGGAACCCGATCCCCCGACCCGGCCCCACGCCGATCCAGGCGCCAACCGTCGATGTCAAACCGCCGCCTCCCCGGAAAAGCGGCTCGAAGACGACGTCGGCCAACGGACCCGCGGCCAACTGCCCCAGGGGGATCGTTGCTTGCGTCAGCATCCGCCGCAGGGCAAATACCCGGCCCTGCACGTCCGGCGCCACCTTCGTCTGCCACAACACTTGACTGGTGGATTGCAGCACAGGCAGTACGGACATCATCACGAACCCGTTGATCGCAACCAACACGGCCGAAGGCTGCAGTCCGGAGAACGCGATGACCATGCCGCCCAGAAAGATGAAGCCCAGAATGGCACGCACCTTGCGCTTGGGAACTCCCAACGCCATCACCGCGACGCTGCCGGCCAGCATGCCCAATCCGCCGATCGTCAGTGTCACGCCCAACACAGCCGAGGACGCAAAACTGCGGACCAGGGGAAAGTAGAGCACGTTGACCGACGCCACGAGGAAATTGACGAAGGCAAATAGGATGACTAGCGCCATCAACCCGACGCGCGATCGCAGGTACCGCCAACCAACCGCCGCCTCGCTCCATAACGATCCTTTGCCTTGACTCCCTTCCTCGGTTGCCAGCGGCCGAGGAAATCGTACGTACAGCAGCGTCGCTATCGCCACCAAGAACGTGCCGGCGTCGATCAGCAAAACGGTACTAATGCCCAGGGTCACGAGCATGACACCGGCCAGGACCGGTGCCACAATCCGGGCAATGCCTTGGCTGGACTGTACGAACCCACTCGCCCTGCCGAGATGATGTTTGGGCACGAGCAACGGAATCGACGCCGTGTAGGCCGGTTCCTGAAAGGCGTCCGCCAGCGAAATCATCGCGGCCAGGATCAAGAAGTTCCCAAACGCCGTTTGGCCCGTGACGATCAGCCCCCAAATCAGCAACTCGGCCACGCAGGCCACACAATTGCTGGCCAGCATCACCCGCCGGCGATCCCACCGGTCCACAATGCTCCCGGCCACCGGCGAGATCAGGATCCCCGGCAGCGAGGCCGCCAGAATGATCAGACTCAGATGCGTGACGGAGTTGTCCGTCTGGTCCAGGATCCAGTTCGCCAAGGCAAAGGCAGTCAACGAGGATCCGAGCACCGAGACGAATTGCCCTGCAGCCACGATGCCGAAGACCCGCAACCCGCCCTGGGCCGCAGTCTGCGTCATCGGGGGACCCTGTTCCTGGGAGACAGCCGGCGTAACGTCGCTCGCCATACGTCAGTCCTCGCTTGGTTTCGGTTGGCTCGCGGCGAGACTCGCACGTAGTTCTGCAGCGAGTACGGCGACGTTCTGCGGATCAAGCATCATCGACGTGTGCGTGCCGGGCACACGATGCACGACCAGCGGCCGTGCGCTCAGGTGCTCCCACTGCTCAACCGGGTCTGGCCCTCCGCCCGCGGCGGCCAACTCGGCGTCACCGGCGCGGAACAGCGTGATTTCTCCCGAGTAGACCCGCGGCCGATAGGCGCGTCCCGAGGCCGCATTCAGGTCCCAAAGGTTGAGCAGATTGCGCGCCTGCTGGGCGACCGCCTGCGGGAATTCCGTTCCGGCCTCCGCCAGGCCACTTAAGAGAATCTCGACCTGCTGCGCCGGTTCGTGACGCGCAAGAACGTCCTCGGCCACCGGCAGCCTCAGTCCGAGTTGCTCCAGGTACTGCCGCGCGCCCGAGGCAAACAGGGCCCGGTCCATTTCCAGCGGCACGTCTCCCAAACCGTCCAAGACGAAGCTGTCGAAGAGCCCCAGCCACCCGACCGGTTCGCCCGCCGCGATCAACTGCTGGGCCATCTCGAAGGCGACCAGACCGCCGAACGACCACCCCGCCAGGAAGTACGGGCCCCGCCGTTGCACCTTGCGGATGGCCGTGGCATAGTGTGCCGCCATCTGCTCGACGCTCCGCAGCGGTTCCGCCTCGCCTTCCAACCCCGGTGCCTGCAGCCCATAGAACGGCTGCTCTTCGCCCAACTGCCGAGCCAACTGTACGAAGCCTAAGACCGTCCCCTCGGCAGGGTGGACGACGAACAACGGCGGCCGCTGGGTGCCGCCCTGGATTTCGACCAAGGGCAGTTCGACCGTACGGGACTGCTCGCCGTCGATGGCCTCGGCCAGCTTCTCGATGGTTCCCTGCTGGAAGAGCAGCCGCAACGGTACCGTGACTCCCGTGACCTGCTCGGTCTCGGCCATCATCCGGACGGCCGACAGCGAATCTCCGCCCACATCGAAGAAGTTATCCTGAACGCCAACTCGCTCGATGCCCAGCACCTTGGTCCAGATCTGTGCCAGACGTTCTTCATTGGGCGTCCGTGGCGGCGAATAGGGTCTCTCCGCCGCGGCACCGGTTGTATCCGGGGCCGGCAACTGCCGGCGGTCCACCTTGCCATGAGCCGTCAGCGGCAAACGCTCCAAGAGGACAAACGTCGCCGGCACCATGTACTCCGGCAGCAGACGCCGCAGGTGCTCGCGCAGCGACTCGACGGAAAACGCCTCCGCCGTGGCCGGCACCACGTAGGCGACCAGCCGCTGCTGACCGGACGGATCCGGTCGAGTTACCACAACAGCCTGCTCGACGGAATCGTGTGCGGCCAGGATCGCCTCAATCTCTCCCAACTCGATGCGATAACCGCGCACCTTCACTTGTTGGTCGATCCGCCCCAGGAAGTCGATCCTGCCGTCCGGCAGCCAGCGCGCCAGATCGCCCGTCTTGTACAATCGCTCACCGGGCCGTTCGCTGAACGGATGCGGAATGAACCGCTCGGCCGTCAACATCGGACGGTGCAGATAGCCGCGGGCCAGCCCCTCGCCGCCGACGTACAATTCACCTGGGGTGCCGACCGGGACGAGATTCAATCGGCGATCCAGGATGAACGCCCGCGTGTTCGCAATCGGTCTGCCGATGGGCGGAGGACCGTCGCCGGCACTGGCGGGCCGCACGAGACCCGCCGTGCTGACCACCGTGTTCTCCGTGGGACCGTAGTGGTTGACCACGCGGAACGGGTAGTCGTTCAACAGCCCACGATGCATACGGTCGCCGCCGGTCAGCAGGGCGCGCAGCCCACATTCCGCAGGCCATCTCTCCTCCAGGACGGCTTCGGCAAGCGGGGTCGGCAGGAACGACAAAGTGATGTCCTCAGCGACCAGCCAGTCGACAAGCTTCCGCGGTGTCATCCGTATCTCGTCCGCAGGGATGTGGACACTTGCCCCCGCGCACAGATAGGGCCAAATCTCCCAAACCGAAGCGTCGAACCCGGGCGCAGCCACCTGCGTCGCGCGATCCGAGGCCGTTACCTCGTACTCCCGCTGATGCCAAGCGACGAGATTGGCAAGGCTGCGGTGAGCCACCGCCACGCCCTTGGGCCGGCCTGTCGAACCCGACGTGTAGATCACGTAGGCCAGGTTGTCGGCGCTGCTCGGACAGACCGGGGCCGAATCCGGTTGTTGCTCGATGCGAGACCAATCGGCATCCAGGCGGATGGTGTCCTTTGCCCACGGCCCCACCTCACCCGCCAGTTCCTCGGTGGTCAACAGCTGCGCGGCGCCGCTGTCTTCCAGCATGAAGGTCAACCGTTCCACCGGGTACTCTGGATCCAGCGGCAGATACGCCCCGCCCGCCTTGAGGATGCCGAGGAGACTGGCCGTCATCTCCGGCGATCGCCGCATCAGCACGGCGACGACAACATCGGGACCGACCCCAACGCTCTGGAGGTAGTGGGCCAGCCGGTTCGACCGTTCGTCCAACTCCCGGTACGTGAATTCCTGTTCGCCGTGCGCTACCGCAATGCGATCGGGATGGCTCGCAGCACTGATTCCAACGAGTTGCTGTACACACGTCTCGCGTGCATACTCCTGGGAAGTCGCATTCCACTCCGTCAACACCTGCTCGCGTTCGGACTCCGACAGCAAGGCGTCGGAGGCAATGAGGTCGTCCGGCCCATGTACCATCGCTTGAAGTGCCCGCACGTAGTACTTCGAAAACGCCGAGATTTGACCCTCGCTGAATTGGCCACTGTCGTAGCTCAGCGTAAGCTCGATCTCGGCCAATGCCGGATTCTGTTGGAAATTCGCAACCAGCGGGAAATTCGTGCGCTCGAAGATCTGCGGCTCGCTGACCTCGATGTCCGTCCGCCCTTGCAACCCCTGG
>CAZAQY010000114.1:0-24199 GCA_964486845.1 uncultured Pirellulaceae bacterium | reverse complement strand
ACGGCACGACGCTGGCCGACAGCGGCATCGCCAGCAGCCAGTTGAAGCGGGCGGAAATCTATCCGGACAGCGACGACACGACCGACCCGCTGGGCGACGGAGCGGACGCAGTCTACGACCGGATTGAGTTCAAGTACAACCGGCAAGGCGAAGTCACCGAGATCAAGGACCAAAACGAAACCATCCACGCCCTCGACTACGACAACCTCGGCCGCCGTATCCACGACCGGATCACGACGCTCGGCAGTGGCGTCGACGGCGCCGTGCGGCGGATCTCGACCACCTACGAAATCCGCGGCATGGTCGAGGCGATCACCGGTTGGGACGACGCGACCGGCGGCAACGGCAACGTGGTCAACGAATTGGCGTTCGAGTACAACGACCTCGGCATGACGGTCAGAGAATACCAAGAGCACGCCGGCGCCAAGGACGGCAG
This sequence comes from uncultured Pirellulaceae bacterium, assembly GCA_964486845.1. Lineage (GTDB taxonomy): Bacteria > Planctomycetota > Planctomycetia > Pirellulales > Pirellulaceae > Anammoximicrobium. The sequence goes on along the minus strand of CAZAQY010000114.1, from coordinate 23,763 downwards.
CACGCTGTACGTGCAGTACGAGTACGACACGATCGCTTCCGGCGGCGTATTCACCCACGGCCCGCGGCCCACGTCCGTGCGCTATCCCAACGGCCGCCGCATCCACCTGGACTATGGCCCAACCGACGGAATAGCCGACGCGCTGGGCCGCCTGGCCGCAATTCGGGACGACGACGCCGGCTCGCCCGGCGACACGCTGGCGGAATATGCGTATCTGGGCCTCGCCTGGATCGTGGTGGAGGACTACGTCAAGCCCGAGGTGCGGCTGGACTATGACAGCAGCACGCCCGGCGAGTACGCCGGGTTCGACCGCTTCGGTCGTGTGATCGACCATCGGTGGTACGCCTACGGCGCCAGCGCCGACCTGGACCGCTACACGTACACCTACGACCGCGCCGGCAACCGCACTGCCAAAACCAACCAGTTGAACCACGATTTCGACGAGGTCTACGAGTACGACGCGATCGACCGTCTGATCTCCAGCGCGCGGGCGAACGATTTCGCCCAATCGTGGACGCTCGACGGTCTGGGCAACTTCGCCGAGTTCGACGACGGCGGCCAGCGTCAAACGCGCACGGCCAACGCGGCCAACGAGATCACGGGCATTACTGGCGGCTGGATCACACCGACGTACGACGCCGCAGGCAACATGATCTCCGGCCCCAAGCCGGGCGACGAGACGACTCCCGTCCATTACGTATACGACGCCTGGAACCGGCTGGTGATCGTACAGGCCGACGACTCCGGCGACCCGGGCGACATGTTGGCCGAGTACCAGTATGACGGAACCAACCGGCGTATCCAGAAGAACGTCACCGAAGCCGGCGGCGGTCCGTCCGAGGCACACTACTTCTACAACGGCAGTTGGCAGCTTCTCGAAGAACGATTCGTCGATGGCCAGGGCGCGACGGTCGCCTCCAACCGATACGTCTGGAGTCCGCGCTACATTGATGCGTTGATCGTCCGCTTCCACGACGGCAACGGCGACGGGGATTACCTGGACGCTGGCGACAACGTCCGCTACTACACGAGCGACGCCAACTTCAACGTTACGGCCGCCATCGACGCCGGCACGGGCGACGTAGTCGAGCGATATGTCTACACGGCCTACGGCACGGCCACTGTCTACTCCGCGACCTGGACCAACCCCACCGCCCCCGCCGCCGATGGCCCGCTTTATTGCGGGTATTTCTTCGATGCCGAGATCGCCCTCTATCAAGTCCGCAATCGTTACTACGACTCCGGCCTGTCGAGCTTCATCAGCAGAGATCCAATTGGGTATCTTGCTAACGACAGCAATCTCTACCGCTATGGCGCAAACAGACCAACGAGTATGGTAGACCTGTTAGGACATCAAGGCTGGGAATGCCTGCCTGGGGCAACATACTGCCCTCCGGAATACTTTCCGCCGAACGTACCGCTGCCGCCTCCGCCACCACCAGCAGCAGCACCGCCGTTACTACCCGCATGGCTGGGATTCCTCTGGGATTTTCTTACTGGTGGTGGCGACGACGTGAGGTGCTACTGTAACGGCGAAGTACCGCTTGAGGAGATGAAGAGATCTCCAGGAGCCGAGAAGTTGCGCAGGGCGTTTTACCGGAACTGCTGCAGGGACACGTGGAATGTTAGTTACGGCACCGGAGAAGCCTTCGTTGATACTATCGTCGGGGGCACTTTCTTCTTGGATACGGGGGATCAAGTCGGCGGTTTCGGCGGCGCCTCAGCGACAGTCAACCCGGACGGAACCGTGACGTTCACGATTCCAAACACGGCCGGAACACATTCATTCTTCTATCACATCTGCCCAGATAGACCACTCGGATCGACGGGGCCGGGGCGCACGATTCAGCAGACATTCCAGTGGACGGAGAAGATCGACCCGCAACGGTGCATTTTGACTCCACGCTCAAGGATCGACTCCATCGAGTGGGGAAGACCGGGGGCGCGTTAGCGACACCAAACACTTGCTGTGATAGGACGAACGGCACTTGCGCGATCGATCGAACACGCCCGTGCCGGTGAGGGCTGACATGCTGCTTCCCTTGGCTGGTGCTGTACTTGTCGGATTGCCAGGTCTCCTGCTAGGCGTCTGGTTCAGTTGGCTTACGCGGCGCCGCTGGCTTCGCGGTGGGGCCATCCCCGTGCTGAGAACATGTCTTCTTTGCCTTGCCGTGATTGCCGGCGGTTTGACCGCCCTCGGCGCTCCTTTTGTCAAGAGCGGTTTTGGATTGCCTTATAACGCTCTGGTTTGCTTCTCCATCTTCGCAATCGCGGGAGGTGTCCCTTCTGCGGTTATCGCGCTCGTGGTTTCCTGCCTCACTTACTGGCTAAACGATGGGCGCGGTGAGTACGAGTCGAACGCTATCTTGATTGTGGTGCTTGGAACGGTCTCAGGAATCGTAGCAGCCGTGCTCGCGCTCCCGTTGAGTTTGGGCGTGATGGACGCTTTCTGGCACCGGTAGAAGCAGGAAGCAAAGAGCCGAGTCGGATGAGTGTGAGTCAGGTCGGCACTCCTGCCTTGACGGCAGCCGTCGAGATTCACAGATTCACACCCGCGTCGGACATCGGCCGCCGAGGTACAAGCAGAAACGAAGGGGGCAATTGAACGGGCGCAATCAAACCTGAACTTTCGCAGATTTGTGATCGATTTTGGCGATGCAAAGAGGGCGGGGGTTCCTCGTACACTTCGCGTGGTTACAAGCGTCGGAGACGCGCGCGAAAGACAAGGTGGTTCCCGCCCATGTTTACGAGCATACCCTCTCCCGACTCCGTTGCTCAATGCCTACTGCCCGCATTTACCCAACCAACGTTCCAGACGCAGATCGAGGGGTTGCTCGGTTGGGGGATTTGCTTGGGCAAGCGAAACGAGTACGGAGTGTTCCAGGCCACCCAGGCCGAGACGCCTTGTCTTTACCCACATTTTTCAAGTTCGGATTTGAATCGCAAAGCAAGTTCGGCGCCCCGAACCATCGTGTTGAGTTTCTGCCAACCACGCCAGATCGTAATCCAGCCAGGCTCTCCGTCGGATTTGCGACCCAGAAAGCCTCCCAGCTTCGCAAGCTCGCGGTAGAATTCGCGGATCGTCAAATCATAGACCCGTCGCAGGTTCTTCCTCGTGACCTTGAGCATAACCAGCCACAGTCGAGGAACAATCTGGCGTGCGGGACGATTAGGATCGCTACGGGCTACCGACTTCAATTGTAACAGACGTACCGCTACGACGGACATGGGACCCACCATCGGTTCTAAACGGCTTGCTTCTCGCAAGGTACGTTTCGTCACGCGACAACCTGTTTTCAGAGCCTTGTGATATTCTTCCACCAGCCATCGTGCCTCATAGTACTCAATGATGAGCCGTGCATCGTCGAACGTCGTGATAGGCAGGGACGTGTACAGAACCCATGCAATGGGCTTCACTCCTTTCGGCGAGTCGACCTCGCGTACCTCGACGACCCACATCTCAATCGACGAAAGGCCGCAGGTTTTCACGTAGGGACTCTGCTGCACCGGTGCCGGCATCCGAAGCTTACCGAAGCGGACTTCGAGCTTCGCAATCCGCGCGGGTTGATCTTTGCGAGCCCGCAAGTGCAACTCATACGTGCCCGCCAGCGGCAGCGTCAATAAGTACTCGGAAAGCGGCAACTTTTCGCCGTCTGGGGTCATGATTACGCGGTGTAACGAGGAAGCTCGCACGACCCAATCGGTTTGTCGCTTGACGAAGTGACAGAAGACTTCAAAGCCGTCCGCGCCACGGTCGCAAACGTGTACTGACTGAGCCCCTTCCGCTGGTCGGCCCACGTCATCAATCAGCTCGCTCCAGACTTTCGATTCTCGCTCACGTTTCAGACGTTGCGCGGCGGTTTCGTTCTTCGGCCGCGCTTTGCGGTAATGAATCTTTTGCCCGGCCACGCCCAGGATCTCCTGGTTGTCTGCCGCGACCAATAATGCATTGTGCAACAAGAACCCGCGCCCACTGCCGTTGCCGATGGCCGCGAGGCCCTGAATGTCATGCTGCTTGCCGAAGTCCAATTCGGTCGTGTCGTTGATGACCAAACATCGCCCGGACGCCAGTCGCCTGGTCTGCTCCCAATGAGGTCGAGCGATGGCTTCAAACGTCACATCGTCTTCGTCGAACAGACGGTACGCCGCCTTGAGATCACCCCATGTTTCCATCTGTTCGCAAAAGCTGGCTGACGAGTTGTTGGCAACTTGCTCGGCCATCTTGATCAGCCTCTTCGTGCGGCGTTTGTCTCCCAAGTCGCAATCACTGAACTGCTCTCCCGCCCAAGCCCTGCTATCCAACGTAAAAACCATAAATCACACGTCCGTGCCAGAGACCGCAAACGTCGCCTTTCGCAGTCCCTGCCAGGTGACGTGACCTTGCCCATCCTCTTGGTAGGCTCTCTGCTCACATTACGAATCCAGGTCGTGAAAAGATCGCCCCTCATCGTAAGTGACTTAGGCGTGCAGCCTTCGCCACGCTAGCGTCACCAACGCTATCACCCTGAACTCTACACCTCGACGAAGCGTAGAATGTGGGTAAAGACAAGGCCAATCAGCCGGTGTTGAACGTGCTGTCGGGGCGGGTGGAAATCACCGCCCAGAGCCATGGATTCGTTGTGGAAGAAGAGAGCCTTCCCGCCGACTTGGAAATCACGCAGCGAAATCTGAACGACAATACCGTGGCCGCGATGCGGCATCGGCGTCTGAAAGCGTTCAGCGTCCAGTACCATCCGGAGGCGTCCGCGGGCCCGCACGACAGCCGCTACCTGTTCGAGCAGTTCCGTGGGATGCTGTAGGTGCTTGGCCTCGTTCGAGAAATAACTGTTTCCTCGTCGAAGAAGCCATCACGCTCCGTGTGATGATCAGCAATCAATACTGGACAGTTATTTCTCGAACGATGCTTACGGCTTGGGCTTGTCCTGACTCAAGAACTCGCTCACGGTCCTGGGTCGGTTGGGCTCTTCCTCCTCGCTGGAGAACCAACTGGAAAAGAAGGACTTCTTTTCCTCTTCTTTCTTTCTGACGCCATAGCGGCTGTGGATGCTGTCGTAGCCGTGCGATTTCTTTTTCGTGGTTTTGTCGTCGTCCCAGAAGGCGATCGCGCCGGTCGTCTTGTCGAACATGGACTTGGTTCCGCTGGTAAACTTGTCCCACGCGGACGGCTCGGTGGAACGTTTCCTTACCTTCTTCTCCTCGGTGGTCGGCCACAACGAGGGCAGCTTGAATCCGTTCGATGATTTTGACGGCGACCTCGTGGCTTTCTTCGAATCCGTGGATTTCGCGAACGGATTCAGGCCATTCAGGCTGAAGCCCGACTTGGTTTCGGCCCACGCGTGGACCGAAGCCAGGGTGAACGCCAAACACGCGACGGCGACAATCCAACGAGTCTGGTTCACGCTAGCAGCTCCTTCACTTGAGACCAGATGCACGCGAACTCGATCAGATGGCTGGCGGCCTAGGCCGCCGGCGAAAGGGCGGGAAGTGTCGCAGATCGCGGCGCAGACGTCCAGATCAGTTCTCTTTTCCGCCGTCGCCGCGTCGCCGCACACGCATCGCCGCGAGCCGCGTTCGCTCTTGATTCGGCTGGACGATTCTGTTAGAAGCCCCGCCGCGCATCCTTTTCCGCCTCAGCCACTCGGCGTCAAACCATGCACCGCAGATGCTTTCTTGCCGCGACGATCATGCTAGCCGGTTGGCTGCCGATCGGCAGGGACACCGCATCCCCAGCCGCGGACGACGGCCTCGATCTGCGTCTGGTGGCCGTAGGCGTCTTGCAGAAAGCGGCGGAACGAAACGGCCAAGAGACGTACGTGATGACGGACGGCGATGGCCAAACGTCGTTCCGCGTGGCTGCCGCCGAAGGGACGGACCTGAAGGGTTTTCTCGGCCAACGCGTCCAGATCGTTGGCCGGCTGGAGTCGGGTTCCGACCTGCAGCGCCGGACGATCGTCGCAGAAAAGCTGACCGCTGCCGAGAAATCTTTTCCCGCCCACTTCGTAGCCCTGAACGCCGAACCCTCGCAACCCTCGTCGAAATCGGCGCCGAAGGCAAAATCCCCAGCCGCCGCGTCTTCCGCCCAACCGCCGCCCGCGACGCAGACGCCCGCGGCAGGCACGGCTCCCTCCGGCACGTCCGGCGCGCCGCTGACCGGCCCCGTCTTGAGCGACGAAGGTCCCATTCTGATCGACGCGGGCTCGGTCCTGGACGAGGACGGTTCCGTGCTGACCGAGGAAGAAGTCCGGGAGATGCTGCAGGGGCCGGAATTCGGATCCGGTTCGCGAGATTCCCGGGGCAACCGGTCCGGGCCGCGCGGGGCCTGCTCGCAAAGTTCGCCGGAGTGGGTCTGGGGCGACCTGGAATACTTGTGGTGGTCGGTCAAGGGGATGGATTTGCCGCCGCTGGTGGCGACGAGTCCCGACGGGACACCGCCGGCCCAGGCGGGGGTGCTCGGCGAGCCCGGCACCGCCGTGCTGTTTGGCGGCTCGGATGTCTTTGACGGTGCTCGCGACGGTCTGCGCGTGCGCTTGGGAACCTGGTTGAGCGCTCAGAAACGCCTGGGTCTGAACGCCGAGTACTTTACGCTGGAGGATGACCAGCTGCTGTTCAGCGCCGCTTCCAGCGGCGGCGACATCATCGCGCGGCCGTTCTACGATGTGGACCCGAGCCTGGACCCTGCCGCAGGCCCCACTTCGCGTTTGATCTCGTATCCGGGCCTGGCCGCCGGCTCCGTCGAAGCCGCAACGACCAACTCGCTGGAGTCGTTCGGCGCTCATCTGCGCGGCAACATCCTCTGCCGCAGCGGCGTCCGCTATCACCCTTGCCGGAGCAACGCCGGGGCTCATCCGGGGTTCCGGCTGGATCTGCTGGGCGGATACCGTTACCTGGGCTTGGACGACAGCCTGGTCATCCGCGATTTGGCGACGGTCTGGGCGCCCGACCAGCGGCTCGACAGTTCCGCGGTGACCGACTCGTTTGCGACCAGCAACGAGTTCCAGGGCGGCGAAATCGGCCTGTCGGGCGAGTACTATCGGAACCGCTGGTGCTTCGATGGTTTGGCCAAACTGGCACTCGGCCGCACGCACGAGCAAGTCGATATCCGCGGAAGCACCGTGAGCAGCGGCGGCGGTGCCGTCACGACCTACGAGGAAGGGCTGCTGGCCCTGGACACGAACATCGGCAGCTACTCGCGCAAGCAAACCGGCGTGTTGCTGGAGTTCGGGGTGACGGTCGGTTACCTGTTGGCCCAGAACCTGCAAGTCACGTGCGGCTACACGGTCCTCTACTGGCCGCACGTCGTCCGCGCCGGCGATCAAGTCGATTTGAACGTGAACGGCTCCTACCTGCCCACATCGGCCGTCCCGCCCGCCGGTCCTGCGCGACCTGCTTTCGCCTTGCAGGAAACCAGCTTCTGGGCGCAGGGGCTGTCGTTGGGTCTCGACTACCGCTGGTAGGCCCTTCTCACTACCGCGTTGTGATCACATGAAAGGCACCGAAACTCGGCGGCCAGGACGGTGGAGACGAATAAGAATTCCCAGCATCAGCAGCCCGGTTTTCTCAGACTCTGGTGGGTCGCCGCGCGGCCGTACTCGCTCACCGCGTCCACCATGCCGGTGATTTTCGGGACGGCGATGGCCGCGACCATGGGCGGCGCCGAGATCGGATGGTTCAGGTTCGCGGCGGCGTTTTTCGGCATGCTGTTGCTGCACGTCGGAGCGAACCTTCTGAACGACGGCGTCGATTTCAATCGCGGCTTCGATCGGCGCGTGAACCCGGTGAGCGGCGCCGTGGTCCGCGGCTGGATCACGCCCCACCGTGCATTCGCCGTGGCAGGAGCGCTGTTCGCGCTCGGAACCGTCCTGCTTGCCGTTCTGGCGGTTGTGGTCGGTTTGCCCATCCTGTGGATCGGCCTGGCGGGCATCGCGATTGGGGTCCTCTATTCGCTCGGCCCGTTCGCGCTCAAGTACCACGCCGTGGGCGACCTGGCGGTGTTCCTTGATTTCGGAATCCTGGGCGCCCTGGGCGCATGGACCGCGCAGACTGGCTCGCCGTCGTGGCTGCCCGCCGTCTGGGCGGTGCCGATGTCCCTGCTGGTCATCGGCATCCTGCACGCCAACAACTGGCGAGACATCGGGCCGGACACGGCGGGCGGCGCGCGGACGATTGCCTCGCTCCTCGGCGATCGTCTCTCGGCGGCCTATTACGGCTTCCTCGTTTTCTCGCCGTTCGCGGTCGTGCTCGCGCTGCTGGCGATCAGTCGTCTGGGCATCGGGCCGAAGATGCCGCTCACGTTTCTCATCACGTTCCTGGCTTTGCCGCTGGCCGTAAAGCTCATGCGCCGCGGCCTGGCACGCCACGCGAGCGCCGATCCCGCGCAGTTCCTCTCTCTGGACGGCGCCACCGGCCAGCTCAACCTCGCCTTCGGGATCCTCTCCATCGCAGCGCTCGCTCTCGCGGCGATTCTGTGCTGAAACATCACTCCCGTTGTTGTTCCAGATGCTGGATGCCCAAGGCTTTGAGCGCGGCCTGGGTCTGTGGGAGTTATTCCAGACCGATGATGCCAAGCGGCGGGACCGTCTTCCAGCGATCGCGCGTGAAGTCGGGGAAGTCCATGGGGCTGCTGCGGTTGGCGACCGACTTTTCGGTCAATTCCGTGATGCAACTCCAGGTGGCGGCGTCGTAGACGTCCATATCGGGAGGCGTGCCCGTTCGCAGCGCCTGGATCAGACGGTGCATGACCAGCCAGTCGCCGCCGCCGTGCCCGCCGTGACGCTGGGCTCTTTCGCTCAGGGCCTTCCACAGCGGATGCTCAAATTCCTGGTAGTAAGGCTGCATCGACTCCCACGTATCGGGTTTCGGGCTGCGCCCTTCGATGTAGATCTTGTCCGTGGTGGCCATACAGATGCCGCGCGTGCCCTGCACGCGATAGATCAAATCGTAGGGCCGCGGCAATCGGGTGTCGTAGTACAGCGTGATCGTCTGTCCGCGCACGGTACGAATCAGGCTGGTGTTGATATCCGCGCTCTGGTTTTCCCCGCCGCCGTCGGCGCTCATGGACACCAGGTAATCAAACCGGTTGCCGCGGTTGATATCCATCCATTGGGCGACGGGGCCGATGGGGTGCGTGGGATAGCTGTTGGCGGTGCGGACCTTGGCCTCTCTCGGCCGCGCTGCAGTGGCCGGGCGCGCCCGGACGGCATAGTGCTGGTAACCGGCCTCGCAGTGGCGAAGTTCGCCGAGCAGGCCTTTTCGCACCATGTGGTGGACCAGCATGGCCTCGCGGAAATAGCAGCAGTTCTCCAGCATCACGCAGTACTTCTGCGTTTTCTCCGCCGTCTCGACCAACTGCCAGCACTCCTCGATGGTCTCCGCCGCCGGGACCTCGGTGGCGGCGTGCTTGCCGGTCGTCATCGCCGCCACGGAGATCGGCACGTGCCATTTCCAAGGCCGCGTTGCGTTGATCACCAAGTCCAGTTCCTCGGTGTCGCAAAGGCGTTGGAAGTCCGTCTCGCCGCGCGAGTACCCGGCGGATTCCGACTGCTTGGCCGCAGCCACCATCTCCTGTGCCCTGGCCACGCGATCGGGGATGAGGTCGCAGACCGCCTTGACCACGACCCCTTCCAGGCCCAGCAAGATCCTCAGCAGGTGGCTTCCGCGGGCGCCGATGCCTACCAGCCCTACCCGGATATTCTCCAACGGCGTAGCCCGCACGCCGCCGTTATCCGCAGCGAAGCACGCCCGTCCCATGGCCCAAGCCGCCCCTGCAATCGCCCCCGTCTTCACGAAACCCCTGCGATCATACTGATCATTCATGGTCTTTCCTCGCAACAAGATAAACGCAAACCCCACCGAACCTGCCCGGCCCCGTCCTTGTCTTACGGAACATGGACGCGACTCACATCATAACCAAATTCGAGAAGCTCGGTGCCAGGGCGAACATCCGCCCGCGGGTGCAGAACCGTTGGCAGCCGGCCCCGAGCGCAGTGGTGATCGACGTGCGGCATGACCGGCACGGCGAATTCTTCGACATTCAGGCCGGCGGCGAGGCCGAGGTCGAGGTGCTGGACGTGCAGCCCAAGGACCGCCATCTGCTCTTGATGGTGCGCCGCCCCAACCAGCGTCCCGGCTTGCCTGACGCCAAGGACAAATTTCTGTGCGGCCACGACGAGCGGCACTGGTTCGTTGCAGCGGTGCCCGAAAAAGCGCCGGTCAGCAGCGTGGTGACCGCCAAGGAGGCGTTGAAGCCGGACCTCGTGCGGGAGCGAGAACAGGGGAAGAAGGGCAAGCGGCAGAAGCGGCTGCGCCGCAAGACGGACGTATTTGTCTATGTGCGCGGCAAGATCACCCACCCCGACCACGCCACCATCCGGCTCGACGGCTGGCACCGGGTCGAGATGAACACCGAAAACCGCTCCAGGGCCATGGCTTCGGTCGTGTTCTTGGACTGACTGTCGCAGGGCCGAACGCCGGGGCATCAGGGACCACGGATTCATCCCCGTTTGACCAACCGGACGTGTCAAGATGAACTGGACCTGCGGATTGGAGCGCAACGGGACGAGGGCCGCAACCCGCATTCTCGCCGGCGATCGTCACAGCTTGCCGAGCGAAGGTGACTGGAACGACCTTCCCTGCCGAAAAATGCTGTAAAGTAGCAGGGTCTGCGGCCGATGTTTGTCAGGACGGAACCGTTACCGAATTGCGCAGGGAGAACCGCATGGACGACGAGATCGAAATCCAGGACTTGGCCGCCGAGGAAATCCGTGAACTGCTGCTGGAAGGGGGCAGCGAATTGGACGAACAACAAGCTGTGGCTCTGAAGCAGTTTATCGAGGACATTGGCGGACTGGAGAATGCCCTCGCCGCCGTGGCCATGCTGGATGTGCTCGAAAAGGCGGCGTGAACGGTGGCTTGTCGACATTGTCCGCCGCGCCGAAGACGCGGCGGGGATCTTCCTGTTGATCGAAGCTCAGTCCATCAGCTGCGCTAGGGCGTTGAGAGCGGTCTTGGCTTGCTTGACTCCGCCCAACTCCTGCACCAGCTTCTTTGCCTTGACCAGCAGACCCACCGATACGGCGTCCTTCGGGACGACCGGACCGGCTTGCGGCGCTGCAACTGGGGCGGCTTTCTTGCCCTTCTTCTTGGCGTTCATGGCAGCCTTGACTCCACCGATGTAGTTGGCCGTTGTCTCGATGCCCTGCTCCTTCAGCAGTTCGGCGATCTCTTTGGGGCCCTTCTTCGGATGGGCTCTCAAGGCCGCTCGGATCGCTTCCGTCTTGGCTCCTCGGGCAGCTTCAGGTGCGGCTTCAACAGGGTTGGCGTCGAGTTCGCTGGTTTTCGCTTTTCGTGGCATGGTTGACCTCGCTAAAGTGGTAGGGAAACGAATGGATCAAGTATAGGTGAACAGGAAATGGGTGTCTATGGCCGGTCTATGGCCGGTGCCGATCGTTGATTCTTCTCAGAAGGAGCCTTAGATGTTGACGGAGGTGTTCCTCGCAGGTGGCGTGCGTACGGCAGTGGGTGCTTTTTTGGGGGCGCTGGCGGATGTGGGAGCACCTACCTTGGGTTCTGCCGTGATCCAAGCGGCGCTGACCCGCACCGGACTGCCTCCGGATCAGGTGGACGAAGTGGTCATGGGCAACGTGTTGAGCGCGGGACTGGGGCAAAATGTGGCTCGTCAAGCCGCGTTCGGGGCGGGCCTGCCGGCCGGCGTCGGAGCGATGTCCGTAAACAAGGTCTGCGGTTCGGGCCTGAAGTCCGTGATGCTCGCCGCCCAAGCGATCCAATGCGGGGATGCCGAAGCGATCGTGGCCGGCGGGACGGAGAACATGTCCCAGGCGCCCTATCTGCTTCCCAAGGCGCGCGGCGGGTATCGGTTGGGGCATGGGGAATTGGTAGATTCTCTGATCAAGGACGGATTGTGGGACGTCACCAACAACGTCCACATGGGCACGTGCGGAGACCGCTGTGCCGAGCGGTACGGCTTCACGCGTCAACACCAGGATGGCTTTGCTGTGGCCAGCTACCAGCGGGCTTTGAAGGCCCAGCAGCAAGGCTGGTTCGCGGCCGAAATCGTGCCCGTCGAGGTTCCCGGCCGCAAAGGGACGACGATCGTCGCCCAGGATGAAGAGCCTTCCCGTTTCCAGGAAGACCGGATGCGGGCCCTCAAGCCGGCGTTCGGCAAGGACGGCACCGTGACGGCGGGGAATGCCTCGAGCATCAATGACGGCGCCGCGGCCGTGGTGGTGCTTGCGGAGGCCAAGGTGCGGCAACTCGGCGTGCAGCCGATGGCTCGTATTCTCGGCTACTCGACGTTCTCACGCGAGCCGGAATGGTTCACGATCGCGCCGCTGGGCGCGATCGACAAACTGCTGAAAAGACTCGGCTGGACGGTTGCGGACGTGGATCTGTTCGAGGTGAACGAGGCTTTCTCCGTGGTCCCGCTGGCGGTCATGAGGGACCTGGGGATTCCCCACGATAAGCTGAACGTCCATGGCGGCGCCGTGGCGTTGGGGCATCCCATCGGGGCCAGCGGGGCGCGCGTGCTGGTGACCTTGCTGCACGCCTTGCGACTCCGCAACGCCCAGACCGGCATCGCGGCCTTGTGCATCGGCGGTGGAGAAGCCGTCGCGATGGCCGTCGAACGGTGCTAGACCGGATATCTCGCCAGGACCGCTACGCTACTTGATTCTCGTTCCCAACCGGGGCGATACCGACTCCCGCTGGGCAAAACATTTTGGTATGGTAGCTACTCCAAGATGCTTACACGGGAGGTGTGTGTTATGAGACAGTTCCATTGTCTCCGGTTGACGTGCTTCGTGGTGGCCTTGATGCTGTCCAGCCAACGGTCGAGCGCTGCAGACAAAATCAAGGACTCAGAATCAGCCACGCACGGCTTCGAGTCTGCGCGGTACCAGGTCGTAGACAGTTATCCCTTTCCCGGTGTCAAAATGATCCAGTTTGAACTGGGGGGCCTTTCGCACTATTCCTACCTGCTCGCCAGCGGCAAGGATGCGTGGGTGGTGGATCCTGGGCGAGACGTAAACGCGTACGTGGAAGCCGCCCAGAAAGAAGGCGTTACGATCACGGGCGTGTGGCTGTCCCATTCACACGCGGATTTTGTGGCCGGGCATACGGAGTTGGCGGCGCGTCTGAAGATCCCCATTTACGTGAGCGAGAAAGCGGCCCCCGGCTATCCCGCGACGCTGCTCAAGGAGGGCGATCGGCAGTCCGTGGGCGAGGCGGTCCTGGAATTCATCGAGACGCCGGGGCACACGCCGGATAGCATGTGCGCCTTGCTGTACAGCCGGCAAGATCCAAAACAGCCGCTGGCGGTCCTCAGCGGGGACACGCTGTTCATCGGCAGCGTGGGCCGGCCCGATCTGTTGGGCGAGGGCATGTCGGCGGCCACGCTGGCTTCGATGATGTTCGACACATGGACCAACAAGCTTTCCAAGCTCCCCGACAGCGTGTTGATTTTTCCGGCACACGGAGCGGGCTCGCTGTGCGGGGCCCACTTGAGCGACGAACCGACTTCGACGCTGGGCGAGCAGCGTGTGTCCAATCCCTACCTGGCGCACAAAAACCGCGGCGAGTTCATCGCGGCCGTCCTGGAAGGACTGCCGGAAGCGCCGCAGTACTTCCAACACAATGCAAAGCTGAACCATGACGGCCCGGAACTCGTCGACTGGGAGCCGAAACAACTGCCTTGGGTCGAACCCAGCCAGGATTTGACGGATGCCACAAAACACTATGTGGTGGACATCCGCGACGCGGCGGCCTACTCCGCCGGGCACATTCCCAATTCGGTCGCCATCGGTCTGCGCGGCCGCCTGGAAACCTGGGTGGGCATCATGGTGCCGTGGGATGCCAAGCTGGTGCTGGCGGGCGAAGAGAAAGACCTCCGCGAGGCCCTGTTCCGGCTGCACCGCGTGGGTTACCGCGCGCAACTGCTGGACATCAACAAATGGAAAGCGGCCAGTCTGCCACTGGTCACTTCCGAGATGATTCCGCCCCAGAAACTCCATGCCCAAATGCAAACCACCGAGTCGCCGCAGGTGCTGGACGTGCGTCTGCCGCCGGAATGGATGGGGCTGCGAATCGGCACGGTGATCAACATCCCGCTGAGCGAGTTGTCGCAGCGGGCCGGTAAGCTGGACCGGACACTGCCGGTGGTGGCCGTGTGCAACAGCGCGTACCGCAGCACGATGGCCGCCGGCATTTTGGAGCGAGCCGGCTTCAAGAAAGCCGCCAGCTTGGCCGGCGGCGCCGAAGCCTGGATCGCTGCCGGCCTGCCGGTCTTTCAAGCCAAGGCGGAAGGCGCGGTCGGCAGCGTGCCTCAGCGGCAGATCAAGTTGGCCGAGCGGATGTCCGTGCAGGAACTGAAATGGCTGATGCAGGACCTGCCGGGCACGTTCCAGATCGTCGATATCCGCGCCCAGGAGCAGTTTGCCGACTTTAGCCTGCCGGGCGCGGAGAACGTCGATATCGTGGAATTGCTCAACAACCCGTCCTACTTGACCGGCGCCGGCCCGCTGATCGTCGTGGACCGGGACGGCACGCTGGCCATGATGATCGCCGGCATCCTCTCGCAAAAAACCGAGCGGGCGATCAAGGCCCTGGTTGGCGGGCTGTCGGCCTACTGGTCGGAAACCGCGTTCGGAAGTCCGGCGCCGGCGGCGGCTCCGACGCTCGCGCCGCCGGCGACTGTTCCCCAGACGGTCCCGGCGGCGCCGGCCCCAGACGCCGGTCCGGGAGCGCGTCCGGCGAAACCGAAAAAGAGGAGCGCGGGATGCTGAGAGTCGATCCACGAACCAACAAGGGAGACCTGCGGTCCGACGTTTCGGCGGGGCCGGAGACCCGCGCCGAGCACAGCGCCGCGATGAAAGGGTTTGCGATATGAACGACGAACGAAAACGGGACCTGCCGGAGACTGGCATTTCGGCCGGCGGCTACTGGAACCCGTATCTGGCCGGACTGTTGCTCGGCGCCACGTTGTTGGCGTCGCTGCTCGTCCTCGGCGCCGGACTGGGGGCCTCGGCCGCACCGGCTCGATTCGGCGCTTGGCTCGAACGGGCCGTTGCGCCCGAACACACGTGCAACAGCGCGTACTTCGGCCCGTGGTGCGCGGACGGGCGGAACCCGCTGACCTACTATCTGGTATTGATGTTTGCGGGGACGTTCCTGGGCGGGCTTTTCTCGGCCATTCTGGCCCGCCGCTCCCGGGTTACCACCGAACGCGGGCGAGCATTCAGCACCGGCTCGCGGCTGTGGCTGGCGTTGATCGGCGGTTGCCTGGTGGGCTACGCCAGTCGGTTGGCCGGCGGCTGCACGTCGGGGCAAGCCTTGACTGGCGGGGCCATGCTGCTGAATGGGAGTCTCGCGTTCATGGTCTGTGTGTTTGCCGGCGGCTATGCGGCAGCCTGGTTCGTGCGGAGGCAGTGGCATGATTGAAACATTTTTCGGTCGAGATGCTTTGGGAACGCCGGCCGCGTTCGTCGCAGCGCTGGTGATTGGCCTGGCGTTCGGGTTCGCGCTGGAGCGAGCGGGCTTTGGCAGCTCGCGGAAACTGGCGGGGATCTTCTACCTGCGCGACATGACCGTGCTGAAGGTGATGTTCACCGCCGTGATCACGGCCATGCTTGGTCTGGGATTCTTTGTCGGGCTTGGCTGGGTGGATCTGCCGGCGCAGGTCAACTTGCTGGAGACCCGATACGCGGCCCAGATCCTGGGAGGGTTGGTTTTCGGGGTGGGATTCGTGATGGGTGGTTGGTGTCCCGGCACGGCGGCCGTGGGCGCTGCCAGCGGCAAGCTGGACGCTCTCGTGTTCCTGGGCGGAACGGTGCTGGGGTCGATCGGGTTCAACGAGACGTACGGACTGTGGGAGAGCTTTGCCGAGTGGGGCGCCTACGAGGAGCCGCAGTTCGCGTTCGGTTTCTCCAAAGCGGCCTTTGGCTTGATGTTCACGCTGGCGGCAATCGCCGCGTTTCATTTCGCCGAATGGGTCGAGCGGCCTGCAGGCGGGGGCAAGTACCTGGGCACGCCGTTCCTGAAAGCCTTCAGCCTCGCGCTGCTGGTGTTCGCCGTCGCGCTGTTCATCCTGCCCGATCAGGCGCCGCCCAGCCAGGTGCGGACCGCGGCCGGTCAGCCGGCGGGTGACGTCGAGGCCGAACAGGCGCTGCTGGCCGACATCGACGCCGCGGCAGATCACATCGAGCCGGAGGAGTTGGCGGACCGGCTGCTGCGAGGCGAGCCGGACCTGATGGTCGTCGATGTGCGCTCGCCGGCCGAATACGGCGCGTTCCGCATCCGCGGAGCCGTACACGTTCCCTTGGGCGACCTGCCGGCCGCGCTGGCGCCGCACAAGAATGCCGGCTTGATCGTGCTGTACTCCAGCGGCATGACGCATCCGGCCCAGGCCCGCGATTCGCTGGCCCGGTTGGGATTTCAGAACGTCTGTTTCTTGACCGACGGCCTGCAGGGCTTTGTCGACCGTTGCTTGAAGCCGGTTTCCCTGCGCGACGAGCCGCTGGGTGCGGAAGACGCGGCGCGGGTGAATGCCTGGCGGGCGTTCTTTCTTGCTGCGGCGGAACCGACGTCACCGGCGGCGAGTCAGCCCGCGGCTGGGCCCGCGGGCCCGGTGGCGGAACGAATTCCGGGGCTCGTCGAGACCAACTGGCTCGCCGAGCGTCTCGGCAGGGCCGACCTGCGGATCATCGACGTCCGGCCGCAACCAGAGTACAACACGAGCCACATTCCGGGCTCCGTGTGCTTGAACCCGGAGAGTTTCCGCGGCGTAGTGGGCGGCCTGTCCTCGATGCTCTTGCCGTCCGAGGTGTTGGCTCGCCTCGTGTCGTTGATGGGCGTCAAGCCGACCGACACGGTCATCGTGGTTCCCGGCGCCGCGGTGCGAGACGCGACCCTGGTGGGCATGGGGTTCGAGCGGCTGGGGCACGCGAATTGGTCGGTCCTGAACGGCGGCTTCACAAAGTGGGCCGCGGAGAATCGTCCCGTGGACGCGGCGCTGCCTGCCATCCAAGCTGCCGACTACCCGGCGCTGACCGGCCCGGACGCGTTCACGGTGGACTCCCAGGCCGTGTTGAGCTGCGTGGGCGACAAACGCACGGTGATCGTGGACACTCGTCCCGCCGACTATTATCGCGGCGAGAAGTCGGACGAAGCCCGCGCGGGGCATATCCCGGGAGCGGTCAACCGCCCGATCAAAGAGGACCTCGACGAAAACGACCAAGTCAAGCCGGCCGCGGAATTGGCCGCCGCCTACGCGGCCCTGATCCCCAGCAAGGAAACGCCGGTCGTGGTACACTGCCGCACGGGCCATCAGGCCAGCCAGACGTTTTTCATCCTGACCCGCTTGCTCGGTTACCAGGACGTCAAGTGGTACGATGCGAGTTGGACGGAATGGGCGGCTCGGCCGGAACTGCCGGTGGAGAAATAGCAAGACCGTACTAAAACGTGCCCTGGAATTGGCTCCGGAACAGCACGCCATCGTCACCCGCGAGGATGTCGCTGGCGGTGTTCTGGAGCGGGCTGCCGTCGAGCGCTGTGACGTCAAACGACAAGTGCAAGTTCTTTCCCTGGCGGAAGTACCAGCGGAATCCGCCGGTGTACTCGTTGCGTGTCGCAAATTCGCCGCTGACGCGCGAGTAGTGGGCGTTCAACTCCAGGCGTTGCGGAATTACAAAGAATCCGGCTTCCAGGTAACAGCCGTGTTGAAACAGATTCGCGCAGGGCACCTCGCGGTCGGCTCGGATGCGACCGATCCACTGCCAGAAGTACTCCGCATTCAGACTCCAACCTTGGTACTTCACGGCCAGATCTGCCGCATTGAGCAAGACGTCATAGCGCTCGACGGTGGCGCCGGGGGCGAGAGCGCCGGTCTGCGTCAACCGCGTACCGTCGCTAAGCCGGACGAAGTCGGATTCGCCGAGCGGCCTGCCGGAGTCGTTCAGCCCCGAGTGGGAGGCATACACCCAGGAATGCCCGACACGAACGGCGGGGCCAAGCGTCTGCTCGAAATCCACGACCTCGTTCCCGTAAGGTGCCCAGGGATCCCAGTACGCGGTCCCGGCAAAAGCGAATCGGTCGTTCAAGTTGGCGGGTGACAAGTTGACCGAGCGGTACGAGTCGCCCACCATCAACTCGCAGTGCAGCCGTTCTGTCGGCTGCCCCACAAGCCACAGCCCCACGGTCCGGTCCGGACGAAAAAAATCGGCCGCCAGGGGACGATCGACCAGTCGCGTGTCAAAGGCCGCCAGCAGCCAATTGCGGACCGCGGGCACCTTGCGCTTGCCGAACTGGATTTCCCACGCTTCGCTCAACTCGTACCCCCACCAGAAGTCGAAGAACTCGACCGTGTGCCCGTCATCCGTGTCACCGTCCAGTTGCACAAAGTACTTGATTTCGGGCGCGAAGGCATGGCCGGAGAACACCAACCGCGTGCGTTCGTTGTCAAAGTAGTTGCGGTTGCGGATTTCGTGCGCGACCCCGGCTTGGTCCGTCCACGATTGGTCATCGCGGCTGAACGCGACATATCGCCATTGAAACCGCGCGTTCATCTTCAGTTCGAAGGACTGGGACCGCGCGTTGGAGTATCGCAGGAACAATCCTCGATCGTAGCCGATTTCCGTCGTTTCTGAGGGTTCGACCGCCGGCGGTTCCGCGAACTCCGCCGAGTCGTGCTCGGAGGCCAGCGTCCATGCCGCATCGGATTCGTTCTCCAGCAGCGATTCAGACAGCAACATCACCTCTTCCGCCGCAGCGGGAACGGCCGTGGCGAGAAAGGCCGCCAGCCATGCCAGCGACGCCAGCATCGGCAGCAGCCGCGCCGCGCGCAGCGTCGCGGTCGGCGTGCTGCCCACTCGCCACGACATCCGTGTCGGCACCCTGCAACGGCCGCTTGGTTTCATGGTTGCGAAGAGAAGGTTGGGGCAAGAGGCAGCAACGCCCAGCCGCGGGAGCGCCGGGTCGCCCGTCATCCTAATCGAATCGACGGTAGCGGATATAGCGGTTGAGCAAAACTTTTCGATTGCGGTGTTTTGGAAGACCTCCCTTCTGCAGGACCCGGCGCACGGCCTTAATCGCGACGTTGCGGCGTCCCAGCGGGGGTAAGATGAAGCCAAACAGGGGCGAAGCGGACGGAAGAACGACGCAACGAAAAAACGAAGGAATGGCTGCGGTGGCCGGCCGCTTTCGGTAAAGTAAAGATGGCCGAAGCGGCACTTCGCTCCCAAGTTTGCAGGACTCCGTTCGACGGAACGGGGTCCAACACGTTGCGGCGAGGAGGACGTGATGAGCATCCGCTTTAAGATGACGACGGTCGCCGTCGCGGTGATTCTGCTCGTGAATTCGCTGCTTTCTTTTATCGCCCTTCGCTACTTGGGCTCCGTCTGGCTCCAGGAGGTCCAGACGCGGGTGCAGCGGAACCTGAACTCAGCGCGGTCGGCGTACCGGAAGCGGGTTGAGTTGATCGCCGCTTTCTTGGAAGGCACGGCCCGCGCCCGCACTCTAGCTGACGTGATCCGCGGCGACGATTTGGGGGAGGTCGAGTGTGTGCTGCACGACATTCAGCAGGCAGGCAAGATGGACTTCGTGACGCTGCTGGACCCGACCGGCGAAGTCATCGGCCGAGCGCGCGGCGAGCAAGTCGGCGACCGCCTGGCGGACGACCTCTTGGTGCGCCGTGCGCTGTCGGAACGTCAAACGGCGACCGGGACAGTCATCTTGTCTCGCGACCGTCTGCTGACCGAGGGTGCCGATCTGGCCGAGCGCGCCCGCTTCGAGTTGGTTCCGACGCCGGCCGCTCGATCCACTCCTGACACGGTCCGCTGCGACGGCATGGTGGTCGCGGCCATTGTCCCGGTGCTCGATGCCCAGGGGCAGTTGCGGGCCCTGCTCTACGGCGGGAGCCTGCTGAACCGCCGCTACGAGATCGTGGATGCGATCAAGACCGAGGTGTTTCCTCTGGAGGCTTACCGCGGCAAGGACATCGGCACCGTGACGATCTTCCAAGACGACTTGCGGATTTCCACCAACGTCACGATGGGGGATGGTTCGCGCGCGGTGGGCACTCGGCTCAGCGAGTCGGTCTGCGAGACCGTGCTGGACCGCGGCGGCACCTGGGCGGCTCCCGCCTTCGTCGTCAACGACTGGTACATCACGGCTTACGAGCCGATTCGCGACCCGGCCGGACGAGTCATCGGCGTGCTTTACGTCGGGCTGCTGCAAGCCCCGTTCACCCATCAATTGAACGTCATCAGCGCGGTCTTTCTGGCCATCGTGCTCGCCGCTGCTCTGGCCAGCCTGGGTCTGTTGCTGCTGGCAAATCATCTGGTTCTCAGCCCCATTCGGCACGTCGTCGTCATGGCCCAGAAGATCATCGGCGGAGACCTCTCGGCCCGAGTGGGCATCCGCCCGCCGGGCGAGATGGGGATCCTGTGCCGCGCCGTCGATAGCATGGCCCACGCCGTCGCCGAACGCGAGGAACTCCTCAAACTCGCCACCCGTCAACAGCTCAGTCGTAGCGAGCAACTGGCGTCAGTCGGCCGGTTGGCGGCCGGTGTGGCGCACGAAATCAACAATCCGCTGACCGGTGTGCTGGCCTTCGCGGACATGATGCGCGAGAAGGAGAACCTGGACGATCAGGACCGCGAAGATCTGGCCTTGATCATCCGCGAGACCAAGCGGGTCCGCGAAATCGTCCGCGGGCTGCTGGATTTCGCACGGGAAACGCCGTTCGTCCAGAAGCCGCTGGACATCAACGAGCTGGTCCGTCAGACCTTACGGCTGCTGGGCAAGCGGGAGGCGTTCCAGAAGATCTACATGGTCGAAGACCTCGCCGACGGTTTGCCGCTGGTCAATGTCGACAAGAACCAGCTGCAACAGGTTTTCTTGAATCTGGCGTTGAACGCTTGTGAAGCGATGGGGGAAGGCGGTACGCTGATGGTCAGTTCGTCCGCCGGCGGCGACCGTGTGGTGGTCAAAGTAACGGACACCGGTTGCGGCATCAAGCGGGACAATCTTGAGCAGATTTTCGAACCCTTCTTTACGACGAAGCCGGTGGGCAAGGGTACCGGACTGGGCTTGAGCGTCAGTTACGGAATCCTCCAGCAGCACGGTGGTACGTTGGAGGTCGAAAGCGACGTGGGCAAGGGCACCACCTTTATCGTCACCCTGCCGGCAGTCGCTGCGGGCGGTGCCGAGGAACTGGCGGGGGCGGCGCAGAATTCGGCGGCAGCGCTGTCGGCGAAGTAGGAACGCACGGCGGGTCCCGGCCGCCGGACGGGACTCGGAAGTGGTTGCCAAGCCGAATGGCCGGATCGAGGTCCCGTCCCGCGGCCGGGACCTACGGGGGCGAGTCACGGTCTGGAGCGAGCGATGACGCGAAAGATGCTTGTGATTGCCAGCGAGGCGGCGGCTGGCCGGCGTTACCAGCAAATGCTCCGCGCCGACGGTCATGACGCGTATTTCGCTGAGGACGCGGGGGCGGCGCTGGCGACCGCCAAGGCCGGCGGGTTTCGCCTGGTGTTCCTCGTCCAGACGGATTCGGCGTGGGACGCCGTGGCCATGCTCCGCGAAATCAAGGCCGCGGATCCCGCGGTCCGCGTGGTGATGGTCAGCTGCCAGGCCGCCGTCGAAGCCGCCGTGGAAGCCATGCGCGCAGGAGCGGCGGACTACCTCCGCGAACCTTGTTCCGCCGAGCAGGTGCGGTCGGCGCTGGAGCAGATCGATCAGTCCGCCCGCGGACTCTGGCACGCCGCCTACCGAGAGGATTTGCCTCGCGAGCCGCGGTGCTTCGAGGGGATGATCGGGCAGTGCGCCCCGATGCGGGACGTGTTTGCCCTCATCGAACGCATCGCTCCCGCCGACGCCACGGTGCTGGTCACCGGCGAAAGCGGGACCGGCAAGGAAATGGTGGTACGGGCGATCCACCAACACAGCCGGCGCCGCGACAACGCCCTGCTGGGCTGCGACTGCACGGCGCTGGCGCCGACATTACTGGAGAGCGAACTGTTCGGCCACGTCAAAGGCTCCTTTTCCGGGGCCATCGCCACCAAGAAGGGATTATTCGAAGCGGCGCATCAAGGCACGCTGCTGCTCGACGAAGTCTCCAACTTGAGCATGGAGACGCAGGGCAAGCTGCTGCGCGTGCTGGAGACCAGAACGATCCGCAAAGTGGGTGACACCGCGGAGCACGACGTCGACATCCGCTTGATCGCCACCACCAACCGCAACTTGGCGGAAATGGTCAAAATCGGCGCCTTCCGCGCCGATCTCTACTACCGCCTGAACGTCGTGCCGGTCAACTTGCCGCCACTGCGCGAGCGCAGCGGCGACATTCCGCTGCTGGCCGCGATCTTTCTGGAGCGGTTCTCGCGGCAGATGGGTTTGGAGGTCGTGGGATTCTCTCGCGAAGCCGTGCATCAAATGACACGCTATCCCTGGCCCGGCAACGTCCGCGAACTGCGGAACATCATCGAACGCTTGGCCGTCCTCTACGGCGGCACGCGGATCGAACTGCATCACCTGCCGCCCGAAATCCGCGAGGCCAAGGCCACGATCTCCACCGCGGAAGTGCCGCAGAGTTGGGAAGAGTTCAAGGACCTGAAGCGGCAGATCGTCGAAGACCTTGAACGACGCTTCCTGACCGCGGCCCTGGATCGCTGCTCGCAGAACGTCACGCATGCGGCCGAAAGTGTGGGCATGCAGCGTCCCAATTTCCACGCCCTGCTGCGGCATCACGGCCTGAAGCCCGGCACCGAACGAAACAGGTGACGGCACCAAGCTCTGAAACGCGGCGATGCATCGTTTGACGACACCAGAGCCAACGATCCACAGCAGAGCCAACGATCCAAGCAAGTGCGGATATGTGTATGAAGACCCATACATCGACACGACTTCCATACATTCATTCGCCTCTAAACAGCGGCCGATCGACATGCTTCTGACGTTTGCCATCCGCGGCCGGCAGGAATCTCATTTCTCTCTATCGCTTTGTCTGAATTCAGGTTGCAACCGCCAACGAGTGGAAGAATCAATACGCGTTCAGTTCGTTTAGCCGTCAAGGTGCGGCGCTGGCACGCGTGTTGCCCTTACTATCGAATCGAACTGACGCGTTGGTTGCAGCTCACGAAACGGCCGGTGGCGATTTTTGCTTGTTCTTGGCGTTGTTCTGCACGGCGAAGGGGAAACAAACCATGGCGGACAGTCACGCGCTTCTGGTGGTGGACGACGAGGAAGTCATCTGCGAAGCCTGTCGAAGAATCTTTTCCAGGCAGGGCTTTGCGGTCGAGACCAGAACCGATGCCCGACAGGGCCTCGCGCTGGCCGCGTCAAAGGATTTCGAGATCATCCTGTTGGACATCAAGATGCCCAACATGGATGGCATTCAGTTTTTAGAGCAGCTCAGACAGACGAACTTCGAAGTTCCGGTGTTGATTATCACTGGCTATCCCAGCATTCCCAATGCCGCGGCGGCGATGCGTCTGGGGGCGTGCGACTACGTCACCAAGCCGTTCACCTCCGAGGAGATCACGTCGGCCGTACAGCGGGTGTTGGCGACTCGGCGAATCCCCGAGGGAAGCGGTGAATTGGCCGCGGAGGGGGGCGAACAAGCCGGCGAGATGGCCGCGGAGTCACAGGTGCTGTTCTGGGGGTCTTCTTGGTTCCGGCTGGAGATCGACGGGTCGGCTTGCGTCGGCGCGGTGCTGCCCGGGCTGCGCGGGGCGACGCCCAGCCAAGTGCGAATGC
>CAZAQY010000113.1:0-24562 GCA_964486845.1 uncultured Pirellulaceae bacterium | reverse complement strand
GGGCGCGAGCCGGTAGATGTGGTCGTGGGGCAGTTCGTGGGCGATGCGCTGCCGGACGTGGCGGTCGGGCACCGGGATGGGACGATGACGGTACTGGAGGGACTGCCGGGCGGTACGTTCCAGCTGCAGAGTGCGGCGACGGTCGGCGGCTTGGGGACGATCCAAGATCTGGCGGCCGGCGACCTGGACGAGGACGGGGACCTGGATCTGGCCGTCAGCGGCGGTGACCACGTGACGGTGCTGTGGCAGGACGACGATGGGCTGAGCGCCGGCCCGATCGTCAACGGAGACTTCGGCAACTCTCTGACGGGCTGGACGACCGAAGTGTCCTCGCCGGGTTCGACGGACGGTGCCGCGGTGCCGGGCGCCGTCAATGCCTTGGGCGGGTTCGCTCAACTGTGGGAACACGATTCCTTTCTGACTTCCCTGCAGCAGACGTTCACGGTGCCGCCGTCGCCGCAGACGATTTCGTTTGACGTGGTGGCGTTGGGCTTGGAGTCGGCCGCGGGTGGGATTCCCGACGCTTTCGAGGCGTCGCTGTTGGACGACGCGGGCCGATCGCTGGTGCCGGCTTTTCGGCCGGAGGCGACATCGTTTTTTAACGTGGCAGCGGACGACGTCGAGGGGGCGGATGGGAATGATGGGAGTTATGGGAAGTATGAGGCGGGGGTCAGCTGGGATGGGCGGCGGGTGACGTTGGACATTGCGTCGCTGGAGCCGGGGACGCGGGCGACGCTGGTCTTTGACCTGCTGGGCAATCCGCCGGGCTACGGTTCGGTGGTGGGCATCGACAATGTGCGGATCGAACCCGACACGCTGCCCCGCGACACGTTCACGCCGTCGGTGCTGCCTGGGACGTTTCAGTCGAGCGCGGGGATCGCGGCGGGCGACGTGGACGGCGACGGGCACTTGGACCTGGTCGTGGCGGATGCGGCTGCGGATCGTGTGATGGTGCTGGGCGGCGACGGCAGGGGGGCGTTCGTGCGGGACGAGCTGGACGTATCGCGTCATGGGCATCGGCCTCAGGCGGTGGCCCTGGGCTTGCTCACGCCGCAGGACTCCGCGTGGGACGCGGCGATTGGCTTAGCACACAGCGATTGCGTGCTGACGCCGCTGGCCTTTGACCCGATCCCGCCGGAGGTGGTGCTGATTCAGCCTGCGCCGGGCCAGACCACGATGTCGGCGGTGACGCAGATCGAACTGCTGTTTTCGGAACCGATGCGGGACGCCGGGCCGGCGGGCGAGCATTCGGTGGCCAACCCGGCGGCGTACCGGTTGTACACGGCGGGCGAGAATGGCGTCTTCGAGGCTGGCGGCGGGGATGACGTGTTGTTCGCCTGGGACCGGATTGACTATGACTCGGCGGCGTACACGGTGACGCTGTGGCCGGCCGCCGGGGCGTTGGCGGACGAGCGTTACGAGTTCCGGGTGCTGGGCGGCGACTCGGCCAGCGCGCCGGCGGACTTGACGGGCAACGTGTTGGCCGGCGGCAGCGATGCGGTGTTTTCCTTTGCCGTGAACGCGGCGGGTCCGGTGGATCTGCAAGCGGCGGACCTGGCTGGCAGCGAAGGCCAGACGGTGACGCTGCTGGCGACGTTCGCCAATCCGGGCAGTTCGGGCCCGCATACGGCCGTGGTGGACTGGGGCGACGGCAACTGGCAAGCAGCGGTCGTCTTCGGCTTCGAGAAAACGGGGACAGGCACCGATCGTCCTGATCGGAGCCAGTCCCAGAAAACGGGGACAGGCACCGATCGTCCTGATCGGAGCCAGTCCCAGAAAACGGGGACAGGCACCGATCGTCCTGATCGGAGCCAGTCCCCGTTTTCGGTGACGGCCGATCACGTGTATGCCGACAATGGCCGGTACACGGTGCGGATCGAAATCACCGACGAGTCGCTTTTGGACTATGGGAGTTATGGGACGGATGGGAGTTATGTGTCCTTGGAGTTGGCGGCGGTCATCGAAAACGTTCCGCCGGCGCTGACGGTATCTGCTGCCCCGGTGCGGTACCTGGGCTTGGATGTCACGTTGGACGTCGGCACGTTCACGGATGCGGGTTTTTCGAGTGCGGTGGCGGGG
Source organism: uncultured Pirellulaceae bacterium (assembly GCA_964486845.1). Lineage (GTDB taxonomy): Bacteria > Planctomycetota > Planctomycetia > Pirellulales > Pirellulaceae > Anammoximicrobium. The sequence continues at coordinate 22,483 of CAZAQY010000113.1, read as the reverse complement.
ACGGAGGAGACGTTTTCGGCCACGATCGACTGGGGCGACGGCACGGGGGCCTCGGCGGGCGTGGTGAGCGTGGTGCCGGGTGCGGTGGGGATTCCGACGAGCGGCACGATTCAAGGCAGTCACACGTATGCGGCGAGTGGCACCTACGCGGTGACGGTGAGCGTCGCGGACGACGACGGCGGCCGGGACGAGCAGACGTTGACGCTGGAGGTCCGCCCGCTGCAAAGCGTGCAGTTTTTCGTGGTCGATCACTGGGACTGGGCGGTGTACCGCTACACGTCTCAGTTTGCTGCGGACGGGATGTGGCAGTTGGCGTGTTGCAACCTGCTGCCGCGGGCGCCGAGGCGAACCCGGCCGGCGACACGGTGTGGGTGGTGGGGCTCACCGGCAGCGTGTTCGTTTATGATGCCGCCGGCGCGGTGCGAGGTTCGTGGCAGGCCAGCGACTGGCTTCTGGCGGAGGGCATTGCCACCGACGGTCAGCACATCTGGATCGTCGACACGCTGCAGAACCGCGTGTACTTTTATGCCGGCGCCGCGGCCGTGCGGAGTGGCCGGCTCAAGGCGACCGGTTCCTTCCGGCTGGACGAGGCCAATAAGCATCCTACGGGCTTGACCAGCGACGGCCATCTGCTGTGGGTCGCGGACTCGGGATACGGCCAGGACCGGGTGTTCGTTTACACGATCAACGGCAGGCTGCTCGGACAGTGGACGTTGGATCCGAGAAACAGCCTTCCCAGCGGGATCACGCTGGACCGGGCGAGCGGCGACTTGTGGGTCGTGGACTGGCTGGACGCGGCGGCGTACCGCTACGAGCAGGCCGCCTGGTGGACCGCCGGCGACCGGTTGGCCGGCAGCGTGTACCCGCTGGCGGCGGAGAACCGCCACCCGGCGGGCATTGCCGATCCGGCGGCGTGGATTCAGATCGGCGACATCGTCTCGGACACGATTTCGGTGGCCGGCGAAGTGGACGAGTTTGTGTTTGAGGTGGTGGCGGAGGGCCAGTCGATTTTCGTGGACTTCCAGTCGCTGACAGGCGGGGCCTTGGAAACGAAGCTCTTGCGTCCCGGCGGCGGCACGGTCTACTCGGCGGCCAACCTGTTTGCCGACAACCTGGACCGAGGCCCGTACAGGTTGACGGCCGGGACGTACACGCTGCAGGTCAACAGCCAGGGCACGTCCACGCCGGCGTACCGCTTCCGCCTCTGGGACGTGCCGCCGATTGCCGTTGACGACACGCAGATCGGGCCGGTGAACCAGGGCCTGATTCCGTCGCCCGGGGCGGCCCAGGAGTGGCGGTTCGAGGCCGGTGCCGGGCAGTCGATCTACGTGGACTTCCAGCCGACCGGCGGCAGTGCCCGGCTGGAGACGCGGCTACTGGCCCCGGACGGCGGCGTGGTGTACACCGAGATCGACTTCGTGGGCGACGCGCTGGACCGCGGGCCGCTGGCGCTCCCCGCCGGCGGCACGTACACGCTACGGGTCTCCGGGACGTGGTCCGACACGGCCGTGGTGAGTTGGACCGCTCCGCCGCCGGCGGTCGCGGTCACGGAACCCGAGTCGGGCAGCGAGTTGCGCGCGGGTTCGTATGCGGTGCTGGTCGGCCGTGCGACGCCCGGCGTCGTGATCGCGCCGGTCGTGGCGGTGACCGTCAATGGCCGTCCGGTGGACGCCTTGGACGCAGCGGGCAACTTTTTCGCGCTGGTGCGAGTGGAGCCCGGCGTTAACGAACTGACCGTCGAGGCGACGGATGCCTTCGGCCAGTCGGGGACGGCCGGCGTGACGTTGCTGGGCGTGGAATCCGCGGCGGGCCAGTTCGCGTTCGACCAGGCCCGCGACGCCACGGCCGCCGGCCGACTGGCGTTCGCAGATACGTTCTTCAACCGCCAGTCGCACACGCTGCACGCGGCCATGCGGCTGACGAACGCGGGCGACGATTCGCTGCGAGCCTCGGTGCTGGCCGTCTTCGAGCAGATCTCGCCGCCCGCCGTGTCACTGACAACACCGGAAGGCCTCACGCCCGAAAAAAGGGATCAGGACTCTTTTCCAGTGTTCGGCGCGGGTCTCCCGACCCCGCCGGAACCGGCGCCCGATAGGTCTCCCACGCTCCAAGGAGACCTACGGTCGGACCCGTGGCAGGGTCAGGAGATCCTGCCACTGCGCACGACGAACCCGCAGGTCCCGCCCGATCGCCCGTACCTGACCTTCGACGCCGCGTCGTTCGACGGCGACTCGCTCAGTCCGCCCGGCGTGTTGCTGCCCGCGGAGACCAGCCTGCCGATCCCGGTACGTTTCGACAACCGGCAGCACCTGCGGTTCGACATCGACGTGACGCTGTTGGCCGCCGGCAACACACCGCCCCGTTTCGACACGGTGCCGGTCTCCGAAGCGGCCGCCGACCGCCCGTACCGATACGCCGCCTCGGCCTCCGATGCCGACGGCGACGCGGTGACCTACCGCCTGGCCGCCGGCCCGCAGTTCCTGACCGTCGATCCGCACACGGGCCTGGTTTCCGGCACGCCCGTCGCCGCCGGCGTGGGCAGCTACCAGGTGGAACTGGCGGCCGGCGACGGTTACGGCGGCACCGTGCTGCAGACGTTCCAGCTGCAGGTCTGGGCGGCGATCCCCAACCGGCCGCCGCGGTTTGTGACGGCGCCCGGGGTGCAAGCGGAGCCCGGCGCGGACTACGTGTACGCGGCCGTCGCCGACGATCTTGACGGTGACGCCTTGCGGTACACGCTGGCGGCCGCCCCGCCGGGCATGACGGTGGACGAAGCGACCGGCGTAGTCCTGTACCCGCAAGCCGCCGGGGGCGCGCACGCGGTCCGCCTGTGCGTGGACGACGGCCGGGGCGGCATGGCCGAACAGTCGTTCGTGCTGAGCGTGGGCAGCGGCGAGTCCAACGCCGCGCCGCAGTTCGAGTCCCGCCCGCCCGTGCGCGGCGTGGTGGACCAGTTGTACCTGTATCCGGCCGCTGTCACCGACCCCGGCGGCGGCGTGCCGCAGTACGCTTTGACTCAAGCTCCGGCCGGCATGACGGTCGACGCGAACACGGGCTTGTCCGCTGGGAGCCTGTCGCCGGCCAGACGGGCCTGCAAGCGGTAACCTTGCGTGTCGACGACCAACGCGGCGGCGCCGCCGTGCAGCGCTGGCTGATCGACGTCACGTCCACGGCCCTCAATCGGCCGCCCCTCTTCGTAGGATGGCTCTCCGAGCCGTCCGTTGCGTCCCCGTCATCGTTCCCTGCCCCGCCCGCCACCCAAGACGAACTATTCCGCCTGACGCTCCTCGCCCAAGACCCCGAAGGCCAAGGCGTCCGCTACGAACTGGCCTCCGGTCCGGCGGCGATGACTGTCGATCCTCAAAGCGGCCTCTTGACCTGGACGCCCACCGCCGCCGACCTCGGCTGGCACCGCGTCGCCGTCCGCGCCTACGACCCGCTGGAGGCCTTTGGCGAGCAGACCTTCTACGTCGAGGTCCGGGCGCCGAACACGCCGCCGCGGTTCACCAGCAGTCCGCTGACGGCCGGCGTGGCCGGCGCCGTGTACCGGCACCTGGTCACGGCCGACGACGACGACGCTTTCACGTTCAGCGTTATCGAAGGCCCGCCGGGGATGACCATCGACGCGGCCAGCGGCCTGCTGTTCTGGCGGTCCTCCACGACCGATGCGGGACAGCACGATGTCGCCGTGCGAGTCACCGACGACCGCGGCCTGTGGTCCGATCAGCCGTACACGCTGCACCTGGCGGTTGACAGTCAGCCGCCGGCGGTCAGCGTGCTGCTGAGCGACGAGTTGATCCTGCTGGAAACGACGCCCACGGTCACGGTGCGGGTGAGTGCCACCGACAACGTGGCCGTCACCGAGGTGGCTCTTTCGCTGGACGGCACCCCGTTGCCGCCGGACGCTTGGCGCGGTTACGAATTCACCCCGCCCGGCCCCGGCCTGTACCATTTCACCGCCACGGCTGCCGACGCCGCAGGCAACGTGGGCGCCGCGCGCCGCACGCTGCGCGTTTTCGACCCCGGTGACACCACCCCGCCGGTGGTCGAGATCACCAGCCCCGCTGCGGGCGACGTGATTACCTACTTGACCGACGTCGTGGGCACCGTCACCGACGAGAACCTGGAATACTACCGCCTCCAGTACGCCCTGGCCGGCAGCGACCAATGGTTCACGTTCTACGATTCGGCCGTGTGGTGCGGCACACCCTATCCCGGCGGCGGCATCACCAACGACTGGTTGGGCGACTTGGACCCCACGCTGCTGCAGCGCGACGAGTACGATCTGCGTCTGGTGGCCCAGGACATCAACGGCCGGGCGAGCATCGCCCAGTGGGGCCTGCCGATCAGCGTCGAGGCCCAAGCGGTGTTGGGCAATTTTCGTTTGGACTTCACCGACCTGACGATCCCGCTGGCCGGCATCTCGATCCAGGTCCACCGCACGTACGACACGTTGAACGCCGGCCGCAGCGGCGACCTCGGCTTCGGCTGGCAGTTGAGTTTCGCCGAGGCTCGCCTCCGCGAAACCGTGCGCGTCACGGAGGCCGAGCGGAGCGGCATCGCGTCGCTGTTCGCCGCCAATCCGTTCCGTCAAGGCACGCGGGTGTACCTAAAGGGAAAAGGACAGGCATTATTGTGCCTAGTGCTGATACCGTCGCCAACTCTTTCCTGAGGACGACGCTGTAGCAGGGGACTTTTCAGTTCTCCAAACGGAAAAGGGTGACGAGATGGATCAACTACTACGCTTTTTGCTCACACATTGTTCCTTCCTGTATAACGACTGCGGCATGAGGTTCACCGACTCACGCTGCGATAAGACGTTTGGTGGAAATGCTTACATCGTTTTGTCGAACGAGGCACTTGAGCTTCGATTCATGAGAGATCGGGAGCAACTCTTCCTGGACTTTCGTGCCACCGGCCGCAGTCGGACTCGCTCATGGTATTCGATGGATGTGGTGCGGCAATTACTGACCGGCGAAATCGGGAGATCGGAAATGGACGAAGAAAACGCGACTTTTTTGAAGTTCCGTGTTTTTCAGATCCAGGGACTTTTTGGAAAACCGAAAATCGCGGAGACCGAGGCGAACTTGAAAGGATTTGAGGCAGCGCGAGCGAAGCGGCTCTTTGGCTGAGTCTGGAACCAGTCGCGAAGGAAGATGGATTTCAACCAAGAAATGGGTTCGGGTCTCATTTTGACCATCATGTGGCGGCAGACGGCGAAGAAGTGTTCGTCTTCCTCCACGGAAAACTCCAAGCGTCCCTGGTACAACGGCCCGGTCCCCGCCGTCCGGTGCGCCAAGTGCCAGCGGCGGGCATGGGTGTTGGTGAGCCAGCACAGGTACGTCGAGAGATCGCCATCCCCTGGCCGCCACGAAGCGAGATGCCGTGGTTCGGCATCACGCAGAAGGCCAGCAGCCGCATCTCGACCTGCTCACGCGTCTCTTCGAGAACCTGTTCAAAGGCCGCGTAGTCGCCCGCCGTCTCGAAGATGGTGCTCCGCCCCACGGCGCGATTCAAAGCGTCGTAGACACAACCGATATTGTAAACTCGCGAGAATCGCAGGAACACCGAACCAGAGGAAATTGCCGTGGTCCAGACAACTCGACGCCAATTCGTGGGCATCGTGCTCAGTTCTGCCGGGCTGCCGACAGCCAACCGGCTGGCTGGCGCAGAGAAGCCAAGTCCCTACGTCCGCGCCAACACCGACTGGCTGGCCAAGTGCCGGTTTGGGATCGGCATCCACTGGACCGCCCAAAGCGTTCCCCGCAAAGGCTCACCGAAACCGTTCCAGAAGGCCGTGGCCGACTTTGACTTGAAAGGGTTCATTGCCGCAGTTGAACATGCGGGGGCCGACTACGTGCTGTTCACATCGGCGCACGCCCTGCAAGAGCTGCCCGCCCCGAATCCCGTGCTGGACAAGATCCTGCCGGGACGAACCTGCGAGCGTGACCTGATCGGGCAAACCGGTGCCGCAGGTCGACGACATCGTGCAGGCCGTACATGCCCTGGTCTTCGATGGCGAAGGGAATCCGTAACGGCCCCAAGTGGAAGGAATCAACGGATTCGATTTTGACTGGGAATAGGGCTTAATTTCCGGAGCGATCGAACGCAAGGCTGAACTCAGCTTCGGCTTTGTCGAAGACCAGTTCCGTGCTCCAGAGCGGCCCACCCATGTGCGTGCATGCCGTCGCAGAGGGCTTTTCCGGCTCGGCATGCTCCTTGTGCGTGCCCAGGAACTTCTCTTCCCAGAACTCGAACGCAGTCACCTCCGCGCCGGGAGAGAGCCCCAGAGAAGACAGCCCCACAATCCGCTCCTGCGCCTCGTCCTCGAAATTGAACACTCCCACCGCATCCCACTGTCCGGCCACATTCTTGCAGTGCATGTGCCACAGGGAAGGCATTTCCCGCTCGAACAGATCCAGCGGCCGGGCCGGCGGGTTGCCCGGCGGCAGGCATTGCTGCATCATGCGGATTCGCGGCGGTTCCAGCGGGCGGAAATCGTCGCTGAACGAGATGCTGCAACCGCTCATCGTCATCAAGGACATCTTGAAGCGGGCCTCCTCGACGCTCGCCTTCATGCCCACGCTCATGTCGCAGACCTCGCGGTGATAGAGCCGGTCGTTGGCCCAGTAGCTCGCCGCCAGCAGCGGAGCGTTGGCGCGCTCCAACTGCATCCAACTCGCCAGGCCGGCGTCGCCCGTGTCCGCGCCGATGTAGGCACTGCTGGCCAGCCCGGCCGACAGCAAGGGCGGCGTCTGGCAGTAGCGGATCCAGGCCTCCGGCTCGGCGCCTCGGCGGATCGCCGCCATGGCGCAAAGCCGGCGAGCCGGCGATGAAGTCGATCTTGTAGTAGCCGGCCCCCTCGGACGACAGCCGGGCGAAGGTCTCTTCGATCCATTTCTCCGCGCCGGCCTGGAACCTGGCACTCAGCGACGGCGAGCCTCCCAGGGCCGACAGCGCGCCAAGCGTCAGTCCGCCCGGCGAGCCCCGCTGGGCCAAGGCCAGAACCCCGAAGCTGCCGAATATAGGAGAGTCCCTGGAAACTGGCAATCATCTTCACGTTTTGAAGGCGCGCAGCTCGGTGACTCCGTGGCCGGCAAAGCTCCTGCTTGCCAGTCCACACGGTCGTCGGTTACATTGCAGAGCGTCATCTACCAACCTGAAGGAGTCCCGCCATGCGCCGAAACATTTTCCGGTTTGCCGTCGTTTGTCTGGTTCTGGGCGTGCCGCTGACGGCGGCAGCACGGGACGTGTATGTCGCCAACACCGGCGACGATTCGAATCCGGGGACACGGGACAAGCCGCTGGCGAGCGTCACCAAAGCGGTCGAGGCGATGCGCGGGGCGGGACCGGGGACGATCTGGATCGAGCCAGGGGAGTATTACCTCGAAACGGGACTTGCCTTCGATGCGCAGCACGCCGGCACGGCCGAACAGCCGCTGGTGCTGCGCGGCGTCCAACCGGGCCAGGTCCGGCTGACGGGCTCGCGCGCCGTGGGCAAGTTCCGCCCAATCACGGCCGCCGAAGCTCAGCCGCTCGTCTCGCCCGAAGCGAAACAGCACGTCCTGGTCGCCGACTTGAAAGAGCAGGGCTTCCCGCCGCTGAGACCGCTGCCGGACAAGCACCGCGATCACGGCCAGGAGGAGGTCGTGTTCGGCGATCGGCCGATGCAATCCGCCCGTTGGCCCAACGAAGGGTTCGTCGAGTTTGACAAGGTGATCGATTCCGGGGCGTCGGGCGTGACGCACTGGGTGTCGCGGGACGTCTACCGGCCTGGGTCCTTTCAGTTCCCCGGCGAGCGGGCGAAGCAGTGGGATTTCAGCCGCGGGGTCTGGCTGCACGGCTTCTGGTGCTACGAGTGGAGCGACGAGGTCTTGAAAGCGGCTTCCTACGACCCGGCCGGCGGCGAGTTGCGGCTGGCGGCCAAGCACGCCTACGGGATCGGCTCGCCGTGGCGCAAGGACTCGAAGCACCCGTTCTACGCCCTGCACGTGTTCGAGGAACTGGACCAGCCCGGCGAGTACTACCTGGATCGGCAGAACAACCGGCTCTACTTCTGGCCGCCCGGCGGCGTATCCCAGACGCCCGTCCGCCTGACTCTCTGCCGGCAGCCGCTGATTCGCGCCGACGGCGCGGCCTGCTTGACGATCCGCGATCTGACGATCGAGAACGGCTGCGACGCGGGACTGGTGATGAAGAACTGCCGGCACTGCCGCGTGGAAAACTGCGTGGTCCGCAACATGGGCCGCAATGGGATTTCCTTGAGTGGCTCTCACGTGGCGGCGGTCCGTTGCGAGGTCACGGAAGTCGGTTCGTTCGGGATCAGCGTCCACGGTGGCGACCGCAAGACGCTGGCGCCCGGCCAATGCGCGATCGAGAATTGCCACGTACACCACGTCGGCCGGTTGAACTGGGAAGGAGGGCGTTGTGCGATCCTGGGCGGTTGTGGAAATCGCCTGGCCAACAATCTCTTCCATCATGGCCCGACCGGCGCCGTCGCCTACGGAGGCAACGAGCACGTGCTGGAGCTGAACGAAGTCCACAGCATGTGCATCCACTACGCCGACGTGGGCGTGTTCTACACGGGCCGTGATTGGGCCAGCCAAGGCAACGTCGTGCGGTGGAACTACATCCACGACGTGCCGGTCAAGGGAGGCAGCGGTTCGCAAGCCATCTATCTGGACGATTGCGACAGCGGCGAGACGGTCGCCGGCAACATCGTCTACCGTTGCGGCAACCGGGGCGTGCTGCTGGGCGGCGGGCGCGACAACACCTTCCGCGGCAACATCTTCATCGATCAGCCGATCGGCATCCACGTCGACGCTCGCGGCCCTCGCGGGATCGTCTTCGACCGGCCCGATTCCTGGAATCTCCTGGCCAAGTGTGAGGCGTTGGACTACCAGTCGCCGTTGTGGAAGGAACGCTACCCGCGGCTGGCCAAGACCATGCAAGAGAACCCGCTGATGCCGCTCGGCAACTCGATGCGCGAAAACATCCTGATCGGCTGCAAGAAGCCGTTCGACTTGAGGAAGGAGGTCGACCCCGATTGGCTTGACCGGGCAAACAATGTCGAGTGGGACTTGAAGGACTTCCCCGATCTATTGGACAGCGGAACGCCGCCCCAACTGGTGCTCTCGAAGCTGCCCGCGATCTGGCAGAAAGTGCCCGACTTCGAGCCGATCCCGATCGAAAAGATCGGCCTCGGCCCGCCGTAGAATTCACATTTGCCCGTGTCTATTGCGTCACAGCGGGCACGAGCCGCCGGCATTCCAACCGGAGGAGGGCAATACAGGACGCCGTCTGGATGAGCAGGCGCATCCGGTGTACGATCGGGTGCTGGGAGGTCACCAAGATGACAAGACTCGATGAAACGGAAATCACCAAAGCCATTCTGAACGTTTATCATGAGAACCTGCTGAAACGGATCGTCAGCGACGTCGTGATCGTCGGCGCCGGCCCCGCTGGCCTGGTGGCGGGCTTCTATCTGGCCCGGCAGGGAGCAACGGTCACGGTGCTGGAAAAACGCTTGGCGCCGGGCGGCGGGATTTGGGGCGGGGGCATGGGAATGAACGTCGCCGTCGTCCAACAGGAAGCGGTTCCGATCCTGGACGAAATGCGCATCCGCTATACGCCCAAGTCAGCGGGCTTATTCGCCGTCGACTCCGTCGAGTTGGCTGCGGGACTGTGCTTGGGCGCGCTGCAGGCCGGAGTGGCCATTTTCAATCTCGTGGCCGTCGAGGATCTGTGCGTGCACCAGGGGCGCGTCACCGGCGTGGTGGTCAACCGCACGATGATCTCCGGCGCGCTGCCGGTGGACCCGATCGTGTTGACCGCCCAAGCCGTAGTGGATGCCACGGGCCATGAAACCGTCCTGATTGCGGCCCTTCGCAAGCGAGAACTCTTGCCGATGTCGGCAGACCGGAAACCCCTGGTAGAAGGCCCGTTAGATGCCGGCGCCGGCGAGCGGTTCGTGGTCGAGCACGTGCAGGAAATCTTCCCCGGCCTGTGGATCGCCGGGATGAGCGTCTCGGCGACCCTGGGCGGGCCGAGAATGGGGCCTATTTTCGGCGGCATGTTGCTGTCAGGCCAGCACCTTGCCCAGCGCATCGGTTCGGGGCGGAAAGCGTAAAAAGCCGCACAGAAACCGTTCGTAGCTTGGAGCGAAGCGCCGGCCGGAAAGAGATTCGTGTGTACGGTTAGTTCTGGCCCCCGCTCGAACTGTTCGCTCCTGGCGCCGTCTACCCGCTGCGCCAGCCGGAGCCAAACCCACGACCGTAGCCGGCACCGCGACCGTAGCCGGCACCGCGACCGTAACCAGCACCTCGGCCGTAACCGGCGCCGCGCCCCCAACCTGCTCCGGCACCGCGGCCGGATCCGAGGCCGGCGCCGCCAGGTGCCGCCGCCGTCCCTGCGCCTCCGGCCCACACCGGTTGCAGCGTCTCGTCCCGGAGTTTCACGCTACGGCCGTCGTAGGACAATTCCTGGGCCACGTAGTGGTCCTCTTTCATGTTCTCCGTCCGAAACGCCTTGACTTTGACGGCCTTGTCAGGGACGAGTTCCTTGGCGGCGAACTCGACCATCGCGGCCGGGCCGAGATGGATGTTCAGCGTCTTGCCCTTGGCGGTCTTCATCAGGAAATGAGTGCCCACAGGAAAACGGCCCGTGGTGTTCGCACAAGGTTCGGTCTTCACCTCGAGCACCTTGCCGGACAGCGTAACGATCTCGGACGCGGTTCCGGTCCGAGCCACGCCCGACGGGGCCCCCGCGCCGCGTTGCGCCAGGGCTGCGGAAGCCAGTAGTCCCAACACGGCCAACGTCAACATCGACACTCGCATTTTACTCATCGCATCATCCTCCTTTCATTGGATTACAGACAGTACAAGACACAAAATAGCAAATGCAGTGCCAAGGGACAAATACCGGCCCTGTGCTTTGGTAAACGCTGATTTCGTGCCAGTGGCACCTGGGCGAGCGTGAAAACCCAAACAGGGTCGTGCGGTTGGCAGGGTGCAGAAATTGCGCGCTCCACGATCGTCGCTTTCGCCCGGGCGTGGCGCGAATTGCCGGACATGCGGGCTGACAAGACGCTTGACAAGTGGTTTAATCGTGCAAGTAATTTGTTTTAGGTGGTAAACATTTCTATCTGGCGAGACCAGAGATGAAACCGGGCCAGATCTCGCAACGGCTGCAGCAGTTCGAGTCGCTGTGTCGCGAGCGCGGGTTGCCGCTGACGGTCCAACGTCGGGACATCCTGAAAACGATCCTGGAACGGGACGACCATCCCTCGACAGATCAGATTTACGAGGCCGTCAAGGAGCGCATTCCGGGGCTCTCGCGGACGACCGTGTACCGCGTGCTGGACACGCTGGTCGAACTGGGCGTCGTCCGGCGATTGCACCATCCGGGAACCGGGGCCCGGTTTGACGGCAACCTGCAGCGGCACCACCATTTGGTGTGCCGCAGGTGTGGTTGTGTCATCGACATCGAGAGCGCCGGCTTGGACCAACTGAGGCTGCCTGCGGGCGAGCGGCGCGGTTTCGAGATCGACGATTATTCCGTTCATTTCACCGGCCTCTGCCAGGAGTGTCTCCGGCGGAGACCCACGTAAGGAAAAGGAGAATTCGCCATGCACGAACAGAGTATCGCGTTGCTGAATCGGGCGGTCGCCGACGAGATGTCGGCGGTTCACCAGTACATGTATTTTCACTTCCATTGCGACGACCAAGGGTACGATTTGCTGGCGGGCCTGTTCAAGCAGACGGCGATCGAGGAGATGCTGCACATCGAGCGACTCGCCGAGCGGGCGCTGTTCCTCAAAGGCGACGTCGAGATGGTTGCCGTGGCCGAGGTGCAGAAGATCCACGACGTCCAGAAGATGCTGGAGTGCGCCCGGCAAATGGAGGAGGACAGCGCGAAGCTGTACAACCAGTTGGCCAACGAGTGCGGGGCGAACGCGGACTCGGCGTCGAAGAAGCTGTTCGAGGACTTGGTGGTGGACGAGGAACGTCACTACGACCAGTACGACCAGGAACTGGACAACATGGCCAGGTTCGGCGAACGATATTTGGCTCTGCAATCCATCGAGCGGAGCAAGACCCGCGGGGCGGGACGGCCCGCCGAGTAGACACGCATCAAGGATCAATTCAGGACTCTCGAAAGGAGCGCGTCGCCGGCAAGCAAGAGGGAGTCAAGTGTCTCGATTGGTTCATGTGTTTGAAGGGAGTGCCCAAGGACCAGCTCGACCTTCCGCCCATGTGGAAGTAAGGCTTGGTCCGATCTTCCAAGTCTCTCCCGAACCTTTGACTGGAGGTGAATGATGGATTGCACGAGGTTTTTCCGCAGCGGACCGTGGTTGGCAGCGGTCTGCTTCGCCCTGCTTGGGGGCGCACTGTCCGGCACAGGCGTCGCCGGCGAACCGGCGGCCGAGGTACCGCAGGATGAACTGGGGGCGGCAACCGTCGCGTATCAGGCGGAGTTGCTGGCCAAACTGATTCCGGAGGCCGAGGCGGTCAAAGCGACGTCGGCCTTCGATCCCGTGGTGTTTGCGGCTTACGTTCCCGAGGACAATGCGCTGACTCCGGAACGCGTGGAACTGGGCCGCAAGCTGTACTTCGACAAGCGTCTGTCGGCCGACGGGACCGTGTCCTGCGCGACGTGCCACGACGTGACGCGCGGCTTCACGGACCAGCTCCCCGGCTCGCTGGGTATCGGCAAGCAGGTCGGCAAGCGGAACGCGCCGGCGGTTCTGAACGCGGCCCTGCTGCAGACGATGTTCTGGGACGGGCGATCGCCCAGCTTGGACCACCAGGCCAAACAGCCGATCCTGAATCCGATCGAGATGGGCATGTCGAATCCAGAGGAGGCGATGAAGGCCATCGCCGGCGATGCGGAGTACCAGGAGGCATTCAAGAAAGCCTACGGGCGAGAGATGAACTACGAGGATCTGGGCCGGGCGATCGGGGCCTTCGAGCGGACGCTCGTGTTCCTGGATTCTCCCTTCCGCCGCTTCATGGCCGGCGACGCGTCGGCCCTGTCTGCGGGCGCCCAAGCCGGCTGGGAACTGTTCAACGGCAAGGCCCGCTGCGCGGCGTGCCATCCGATGAATCCCGCCAATCCGTTGGGCAGCGACCACCGCTTCCACAACATCGGCGTCGCGGCCCGGCACCAGGATTTCGAAGGCTTGGCGAAGAAGGCGCTCGTGGCTTTGGCTGAGGACTCCTCGGAGCAGAACCTGGACGAGTTGGCCATCGGTACGGACCTGGGCGAACTGGGCCGCTTCATGGTGACCCGTAAGCGGATGGACATCGGCGCCTTCCGCACGCCGTTGATCCTGAACATCGGCATCACGGCGCCGTACATGCACGACGGCTCGCTGGCTACGCTCTGGGACGTGATCGATCACTACAACAAGGGCGGCGAAGCCAACTTGTACTTGGACGGGGGCATCGAGCCGCTGGCCTTGACCGAAAAGGAGACAAACCATGAGAAACACATCGCTCCGATACTGCGCCGGCGCCTCGTTGGCCGGCATGATCTGTCTTCTGTTGGTCGCCTTGATCGGCGGGTGTGCCGGGCAAGTCGCGCCGCCTCCGCAAACGGCCTCGGCTCCCGTCGAGAGCCCCCCGTCGCCCGCCCCTGCTGAGGCCGAAGCCCAACCGTCCCCCGCAGCCGGGCAAACGGCAACCGAGACGTCCACCACGTCCGACACTGCGGCGGCCAGCGAAACCGTGACCGCCGTCTCCTGTGACGGCGAGAACACCGTCACCGTCCCGAAGGAGCTTTCAGGCCAGCCGTTGGCTGACGCCCTGATGGATCAGTGGAAGCGGGACCATCCCGAGGCCAATTGGGTGACCGAACAGAAAGAAAAACACGCGCTGATTCCGCCTGCCGACAACTCCGACTTGCTGAAGGGCGGCCAAGGCAAGGATCATACTTACGGAAACTATACCGAACTCGACATTTTGACTTGGGCTCGCGAAACGGAGAAGTTTGCCGCCGAGGGCTCGCGGATCTTCCACAGCGCCGATGCCTTGGGCAGCACCATTGCCGTGTCCTGCGACATGTGCCATCCGCACGCCGCCAACACGCACCCGGAGACCTATCCCAAGTTCCAGCCGCAGTTGGGCCGCGTGGCCCTGCTCCGCGACATGATCGACTGGTGCATCGAGAATCCGGTCCGCGGCGAGCACCTGGATCCCAACGGCCCCACGATGCGGGCCCTGGAGGCGTACATCATGGCCCAGCGCAAAGGCGTCGCGATGAACTACGGAAAGCACTAACGCGGCCCTAGGCCGCAACCAAGGGGCGTGCGCACGGCGCACGCATCCTGCGCCCTGCGGGTCTCACGTCGGCGATGGCCGGCACAGCTCGGAGAGCCATGCTACTTTTCGGCGGCGATGCCCTTGCGGATTTCGACCCACTGGCCCATGTCGTCGATCACGCGGATCGCTTGCATGCCGGTGCTGGCCGCGTCCTGCCGTAACGTTTCGCTGGACACCCGGCGGAACTCGGGCATGTGCCGACACTGACCACCGACCAAGGCGACGCCGCCGCGGCGCAGCACACGGTACAGTTCGCGCATGGCTTTCGGCCGGTCGGTCCAGATCAGCGCGGGGCCGACGCCGGCCACCGGGTCGAACGACTCGGCCTCGAACGGCAATTGTTCGATGCCGCCGGCACGGCACGCAATGCGGTGTGCGAGATTCTCCTTCTGCAGCCGTTGCCGGGCTTGCTCCGCTGCTGAGGCGTGAACACGTAGCGCCCGCCGAGGATGGCCACGCCCGTCGGCTTCAGCACCCGGTCGACCTCGCTCGGACCGTCACCGAGACTTCCGTGCGCCGCTGGTATTCCGCAGCGATGGCCGTCACCGGTTCTGCGGTCCTTTGGTCGGCCAGCACGACGCAAGCCGCCCGCGGCAGCGGTTCTGCCGCTTGCGAATTAGCCGTTTCCCACACGCCCCAACCGCACAGCAGTACGGCAACGCCAAGCCCACTGAAGCGATTCATGGTGCATCTCCGCAGAGAGTCCCGGCCCGCACGATCTCCGCCTGCGCATGACTCCGAGGCGACGCAAGCGAGCTGCCAGGGATGAAGTGATCGGCGACGCCTGCTACGCGAGGGATCTTTTCTTCCGCTGCGCCAGCGACGCGCGAATGCGCATGATTTCTTCGTATTCGGGCGTGTTGGCAAACGCCTCGCGCTGCTCGCGAGTGGGAAAGAACTGACTGAGCTTGCCGCCGTTGCCAAAAAAGGCGTTGTGCAAATCCGTATCGGAGGGGCTGCGTTTCGCTTCCTCGCGGACGAATTCAAGCGCCGCCTGGGCTTTGCTCTTGGCCATCGCAATTCTCCTCATCCGATTTCCTCTTCCTCTGTCGCAGGAACCTCCAGGATCTGCACGCCCATCGTAGTCACGCACCTCGGAGTACATGGCTCGCTGCCCCAATGCGCGCCCGATCCGGATCACGGCTCTCCTGGCCTCATCCAGCAACACCCGATCACAGACAACGCTGACGCGCCGACTTTCGTCACGATAGTGAACCGAGTTTTTCGGATCGATCCATTGTCCCTTGGTGACGCCCTCATCCGAACAGCCACCAAACTCGATGGCCAGTTCGTCCATGAACTGCCTGAGCTGACGCAATGGTACTTTCCGGCCATCATTGAGACGTAAGGGAATCAACGTCGTGAACTTCATGCCTCTATTCTAGTCCCATGTGAAGATATCGACAACTGCGGAGGGCTAGGCCTTCGCATCTCGAACATGTCGCCGCGTGAACCGCTGCCCCCTGGAGCATCCCCTCAGCAAGCCAGCGAGTCCCCGGTTCGTTTTGCTTCGGTCGGCTGGCCGGTGATGGCCGGCTTGTCCTCTTCCGGTTCGAGCCTGGGGAGCATCGCCAGGAACAAGGCGGCGGAGGCGACACGGCGAGACCCCCTCCCGCCAGCCCCATCGTCGCCAGGCAGGCTTTGTAGACCACAGAGCCTGGACCGCCGGCGGCGAGCGCCCCCGCGAGCCCCTCGCTGCCGCCGTAGAAACCCTGAGCGACCCCGGCCCAAACGAGCGCGATCGCGCCCTCCGAAATCATCGCCCCGTAGAACACCAAGCGCATGTGCTTCTCGCTCTTCAGACACCGCGCCGTCAGGGGACTTTGCGTTGCGTGAAAACCGCTAACCGCCCCGCAACTGACCGTGATGAAAATCAGCGGCCACGCCGGCAACGACCAGCAGAAGTGCCGGGCCTTTCACGAACACCGTCCCCACCAGCAACATGAGCAGGAGGATGAAGAACGTCGAAACGTGCCTGGCGGCCGTGCCCAGGTAGTGGCCGATCAGGTCGGGCAAGCCCGCTCCGTCGTTGCGGATCGACATGGCGCCGATCAGGAAATCATGCACGGCACCGCCCAAGATGCAGCCGAACACGACCCACAGAAACACCTGCGGCCCCTCACAACGCACCCAGGATCGGACCGATCCGTCCAGTGATTATTGCAGCTTGTCCGACCGGCTGCAAACCCCGCGTCTGCCGGCCGCGATTTTGTGGCGCGGTGTGGAATGCGGCCAGACCAAGATGCCGGCCTGAACGCTGTCACGCCTCGACGTACCGATCGCGGTGGAAGGTGAACAGCAGGGCCGCGAGAAACGCCAAGCCGCCGGCCAGGTAGACGAGCGAGAATGCGGCAAAGCCGTACGACAGCCCGTGCTCCCGGCCGAACAGCGTGCGGCAGTTTCCCAGCAGCCAGGACGAAGTCGAGCCCACGAGGAAGCCGACCATCACCATCATGCTCACGGCCGAAGCCCGGTAGCGCGGCGGGACGACGTCGAACAACGTGGCCTGGGTGTTCGACTCGCACAGCCCGCGAAACAGACCCATGCTGGCCATCGCCGCGCAGGTGACGGCCAGCGTGCCCCCCAGTCCCACGGCCACGATCAGCGGTGCGGCCAGGAGCATCGAACTCGTCTGCAACTGCAGCCGGAACTGCGGACGCCGCAGCACCATCACGTCCGACACTCGCCCGCCGACCAGCACGCCGATCATCGCCGCCAAGTGATGGTAGAACATCGAACTCCAACCGGCCTCGGTCAGCGAGAGCTGGAATTTCTCCTCCAGGAAGTTCGGCGCCCACACCAGGTAGGCATTGTTCACAAACACGATCGCCGTGAATGCGACCGTGGCCAGCAGCGCCGTCGGCGTGCGGAAGATGACCCCCAAGGCCTCGACCGGCCCCACCCTGGCCGGCGGCTGGCCCGACGGGCCGTCTTCGCGCGGGGCTTCCTTCAGCCGCCACACGAACACGCCTCCCAACAGGATCCCGCACCCGCCGAAGACGTAGAACGCCGATCGCCAGCCCCAATGGTCGGCGATCCAGCCGCCGAGGAATCCGCTCACCATCACGCCCAGATACAACGAGGCCTGGTGGATTGACAACGCGAGGGCCCGCGTCCGCTTGTGCAAGGCGGCCAGCAGCGAACAGGCGGCCGGCGCATAGAACGACTCGCCGCCCGCGGTGGCCACGCTCCGGAAGGCCACCAACCCCGACAGCCCGCGCACCGCCCCGGTGAACATCGTGGCACTGCTCCAGAACACCAGGCTGCACGTGATGATCCACTTGCGGTTCCAGATGTCGCCCAGGTACCCGGCGATGGGCATCATCAACGCCAGCGTAAAGAACAGCACCGAACCCACCATGCCCAACTGCTCGTCGGTCAGTTGCAGTTCCTGTCGGATCGACGAGAGCACGACCCCGAAAATCGCCCGGTCGCCTTGATGGAAGAAATAGGCCAGGAACAGCAGGCTCAACAATTCCCACTTGTAATGCTTGTGGTGACCGTACGCCGCGCTGACGGCATCGGCGGGAACAGGCTGTTCGTCCGGCGGGTTCGACATCGCTTGGCTTTCTCCATCCTGTGTCATGCGGACCACCGCGGGGCTGACGCCGCCACGCTCGCCAGATTCATGTCCCTTTGGCCGCCAATGCCCGTTCGATGGCCAGGGCCACGGGCGAAGGTGCGTCGCTGGTGGCCCGTTGCCGCGGCCCGACCTCTTCCATCGTCTCGTGCAACAGATAACACGCCTCGTCGTAGCTCATGCCGGCCAGTTCGGCGACCAGCCGCGTGCCGCGGTCGATCAGCTTCTTGTTGCTCGTTTCCACGCAGATCATCCAGTTGCCCGACACGCGGCCCAGCCGGGCCATGGTCGCGGTCGATAGGGTATTCAGCGCCAGCTTCACGGCCAGCCGTGCCCACAGGTCCACGACGGAAGCCGGCCAGCGGCACGCAACGTGGAACCGTTCGGCGGCCCAGGCGGGGGGCGCAACCGGGCCGATCGACGCAGCCGCCACGCGGGGCCAACCGGTTGCCAACTCGTTGATCCCCCGGCACAGCGGATCGTCGGCTGCGATGGCCCTGTTGGCTTCGTCGCCCACCAGGATCGCCAGCAGGGCCGAGTCGGGCCTCTCGCTCCGCGCGGCATCCGGTTCGCGCCCGATCTGGAACTTGAGGATCTCCGCGTTGTTCAGCTTGGGCGGGTTGGCCTGGATCGCCTCCGAGGCGGCCAACTGCCGGTAAGTCTCCGTGTCCCAGTTCAGCCCGCGGGCCTCGCGCCGCAAGACTTCGCGCCAAGCCTCCGCCGTGTCGCACGTCGGGTTTTTCACAAATGCCCAAGACGGGACCGACACGCGGTCGTCACACTTGCGAAACGGCGGCAGACGGAACGTGGGCGCCCGCTCCGCGGTGTCCGTCAGCACGTCGAGCAGGAACCGATCGGTGAGGTACGTAATCAACCCCTGGCGGCGATAGATCTGCTCCTCGAACTCGACCACTCCGGCCATCGCCGCCACCGCCTCGGGTTGCGACAGTTGCTCCAGCAGGTCGGCAAACATCCGCGGGTAGTCGCTGGCCGCGTGCGACTCGACGCCCAACTGCGCAAACTCCTCGGACGAAAGCCGCTCCCGGAGCAAGCGCACGATGGCCATTTCCAGGGCGCCGCCGAGCACCAGCAACTCGATCGTGGTGGCCTGCATCCGCGTAGACCCGGCAATCGCCATCGGTCCGGTCGCCAGGTCCAGCTTGGTGATGCGCGGCTCTTCGATCACTTGGCGCGACCGTTCCACGCGTTCGACCAGCACCGGGGCCGGATTGTTGAAGGCGAAGAATACCGCCGCGCCCACCTCCAGGGCCTGCCAGGCGGTGCCAATCACCGAGGAGGTTTCGCCTCCTTCGGTGGTGGCCACCAGCACGTCGCCCGCGCGCAGGCCCAACTCCGTGACCTGGTGCCGGCCGAAGGCGGTGTAGTCCTCGAAACCCTCGACCGAGCGGATCAGTGCGTGGTCGCCGCCGGTCATGATGCTCACCGCGCAGGGCTCGAAATCGGCCAACCGCGCGCCGAGCTGAGGACGGCTCGTCTGCAGCTCCTGCCAGAATCGGCGCCAGGCAGCCTCCAGCAGGATGCTCAGCCGGCCCGTGGCTCCGCAGCCGGAGAAACAGATCCGATGCCCGCTGCGGGCCGCCTCGGCCAGCGCATCGACCAGTCGAACGAATTCCGCCGAGCCGAACACCCGCTGGGCCACCGGCAGGATGCCAGCATCGACGCTGGCCAGCATGCGGATGCCGGCCGCGACGTCGCCGGCCACAGTCTGCGAAAACGTGGCCGTTTTCGGGTTGGAACACTCGGTCGGCAACGAGCCCAGCCGGAAGGCGTGCTCGTGAGCCAGAAAGTACTCGGCTTTTTCTCGTGCGGTGGACATAAGACTCTCGTTTCACAAAAAATGTCGATCGGGGCCTGGTTCTCCTCACATCGAATGCACGCGACGAGCGAAACCGTCCGGCCGCCTCGTCGTCGAGGCAAACGTTCAGCGTTGGGCGCCGGCGATATCGATCACGTAGACCTGTCTCGAACCCTCGTGCACGGAATTGAACGCCAGCATCCTGCCGTCAGGCCGCCAGCGCGGGTGCAGATCGCAGCGCGAGTACGTTTCGCGGTAAATCTCCGGCACGAAAAAAGTGCCCAGCGGCAACACGGCGTGATCCGACATGCGGAGCACCATCAGCTTGCGTTCCCCCAGCCGGTCCGGGTAAGTGTCGGTCGCCATCCACTTGCCGTCGTCGGAAAAAACGCCGTGGCCGTCGAAATCCAGCAGCCCGCGTCCCACGCGTTGATAGTCGGACTTGCCCACCGTGAACAGCACGTGACTGTACACCGCGTCGTTGTACTTGGCGGTCACCATCAGCCGGTCGCCGTCCAGCCAGTTGAAATGCGAGCCTCCCCATCCGTCCGGGAAACAGCGCCGCACATCGCTGCCGTCGCGGTTGCAGGTGAACGCCGTCGTCTCCCACTTGCGCACCACCGCTTGACCGGACAGGTTCTCCACGCTCCGCGCCAGCCAGAAGATCTTGGAGCCGTCGCGGCTGAACACGGTGTGGCAGAAGTAGGCTAACGCCTGGGGATCCTTGACCTGCGGCATCCTGTCCCGTACGGAGGCGATCGTCACAATCAGCTTCGCCTCGCCGCTGTCCAGATTCACCAGCCACAGTCCGTCGTCCGTCGGCCAGGTGACGTCGCGGCGGGCGTCTTGGCCGTCGCCGCCGTACCCGTAATCGGGACGCGTCAGGCGGAGCCGCGCATAGTTGATGCTCACCGCCCACTTGCCATCTGCCGAGACGGCGCTCACCGGATAGGGCACGACGCGCCGTGTCTTGGCGGCCATGTCGAAGATCACGGACACGAACTTGCCGTCCACCAGGTCGTTGAAGATGAACTGCGTCTGCGGCGCAGTGGCCAGCCAGTGCGCCATCGTCGCCTCCTGAAAATTCCAGCAACGCGTTTCGGTCAGCGGCAGGAAGCGGTTGCTGTCTTGCACGTCCACCACTCCGAGCACGGCGACATCTTGCTCGGTCGGCAGACGGTTTTTCACATCCGTCTGGAGCACCGTGGCGTAACGCCCGTCCGCGCTCCAAGCGTTGATGGCGTAGTAGCTGGCGAAAAGGTGCTCGTGGGGACCCGACGTGATCGCCCGCGGCTTCGAATAGGCCGGAAACTCCCCCCCACTTGCGACGCCTGCCACCAACGCCGCGATAAGCAGAATCAGACTTCTCATGCTGCATCCTCCCGTGTCTAGTTGGACCGTGCCGCTCTGGCGTGAATCTGCGATAGTACAAGCACGCAGCGCAAGCCAGTACCAGCGAGAGTAAACTATTCACGCACTCGTTGCAAACGCAAAGACGAACGGCAGGCATCAGCCCGCTGGTGCTTGGGGCGCCAACCGGCACCCACCGCTCGCACGCAGATCTCACTCACGGCAAACAAGGCGGGCGACAGGGACACGCCGATAAACCGGCGGGCTAACGCCCAATGCCGCTTACTTTAGATTTTTTCAGCAAAGGCGTCAGGATCGGCACAGATTTTGCTAGCTCATGGCAGGTTCTTTCGGAACCTGCCATTTATGCATGATCAAGCCATGATTCTTCCACCGCCCAACCACCCATCCTGGACGAGAAGAGCCAAACGCAAAGCCTTAGCCCAGGCCATCGCCAAAGCAAGAGCCCACCCAGAATCGAAATCATCATCCAAGCCCAAGGGGAAATCCAAATCCCCATCCCCGTCTATGACACCGGCCAAGCCGCAGACCGATTCTAAGGCCCTGCCCCAGGCGGAGCAACTTGCCTCGGCAATTCAATTGTTTCACGAAATTGTTCGGGCCTCCGGGCAGCCAATCCGCATCGACCCCGATGCGCGGCCGGCGACCAAGATGGTCTACACCCACGGCGTCACGTTGTATTACCTGGGGGAGATCAGTGAGCCCATCCTCGGCTCCCAACGGATCTTCATTTTGGATGGCACCACTATCACCTTGCCGCCGACCCCAGCCTTGCGAGCGGCCTATCCGGCGGCACCCAACCAATACGGAGAATCGGTCTGGCCGGTGGCGATGCTGATGGTCGCCCATGAAATGCAAAGCGGCTGTGCCTTACTGCCGCAAGTGGACCCCATGTACGGCGCGCACAATGCCAGCGAAGCCCAGCAGGCCCGGCGAATTGTCCAGCAATTGCCGGCCCGCTCGATCGTCATCGCCGACTCCGATTTCGGGATCTTCAGCGTGGCTTACCAGAGCACCCAGAGCCGGCATGACTTCCTGTCTCGGCTGACCAAATCCCGCTTCCAGCCGCTCCGCCGGCGCGCGGAGTTGATTGACCAAGGTCCCACTCACAGGACTTATCGTCTGGTCTGGAAGCCCAGCTCCAAGGACCGCCAGACCAATCCCGACCTGCCGGCAGAGGCTTCGCTCGAAGTGCTGCTGCATGAAGTGGAGAGCAATGGCTGAAATCCGGCAGTCGGCACCGCCCAGCTCGTCACAGCGCAATTGGAGGCGGGTGACTCCCTTCGTCTCAGGCCACGGTCTACGAACGAAACATCGCCTCGACTGTTTTCATGGGAAGGTGACCCACTCAGCCATGGTCCTTCTTGAATCTGTTGGCAGCTCGCCGGGCGGCGG
>CAZAQY010000112.1:0-24581 GCA_964486845.1 uncultured Pirellulaceae bacterium | reverse complement strand
CATCGAAGACGTGTTGTATTATAATGCAACCTAATTACTACCGAATTAGTAGTCAATTCGCGATTCTGCTCCCATCGCCGGCCTTGAACTGCCCTCCATCGCCGGTCCTAGCGGTGTCAAAAAGTCGCCTGAATCGTCGGCGAAAAGGAGGCCAAAACCGGCCAGATACCGAGCCTGATTGGCACGTATTTCCGTGGCCAAACGCCGGCGGTCCCAGAATACACTGTGACAGACTGGGGCCCCAGTTGCCGGAGCCCCAAAGGGGACCCTGGTGTACGCATCGCAGGCGTTGTAGATGGGCGGCTTCCGTGGGTCAGAAGGCCGGACTGGGGACTGCGGCTGCCGACAAAAGCGCAAGGGTGGCTTCGGCGCGGAGAAAGGGCGGTAGGGTTTCGCTGTGGACATAGATCGGCCTGTCAGCTTCATGCGCAGCCAACGAGCCGCCAGCCAAGGTCAGGCACGTCAGCGTTATTCGGACGTTGGATAACGCCGGTGAACAATTGACGGCCAACGGCGCGGGTCACGCGGACGGCGCGAGTGACCCAACCATCATCAACTGACGCGATCGCCGCCTCGCGTGCTGCCGCTGGTTAGCGGAACCTCATCACTCCGAATCAAAGTACGGCCCCAGATTGAACCCAACCGCCACGATGAAGAGGAGGACCGCCAAGAACGTGGCCCAGGAACGCTCCCGCTTCATCACGATGGCCAATAGACCGGTAACGCCAGCGAACGCGACGCACAGGAATACGGCGAGGTTGAAGGCCCTCTGCGCCAGCTCAAGGCTCGTTTGCTGCTCCGTCTCCGGCATCACGACGAGGTTGTTGAGCAGGATCAGCACAACGGATACCACGAGCAGCCACGCTGACCACTTGCCGACGCGCGTCGATGGAAGCGACAGAAAACCCGACGCTCGTTTCGGTGTGACTCTCTCCGGTTCATTCATGGCTTATGACCTCTGGCGCCAGTGGCCGCGTTGCCGTTCTGATCGCCGAACGAATTAGTTTTTATCCCACCTGCCCACAGCCGCGGCGGCCGGGAAGCGAATCGGCGGCTCAGGGGGCAGGTGGGATAAAAACTGGTTGGACGAAACCACGGAGCCTGCGGTGCTACGGGTTTTCTACCGTAGGCCGTGGTCCTAGCCGCATTTTACCCCCGACCCAAGACGGCGGGAAGCAAGAGGAGTGGCCGTTTTTCCGATTTCGGCAGGGGGGCAGCAAGACGCTTGGAGCGATCGTAGGGCCGCCGGAACTGACCGCGGCGGCGTGGGCGCATAGCAGGCCAGCTCGCTGCCGCAAGAACGAAAGCGGACGCCAGGAGAGCCAGGACACGGCGGGAACGCGGTTTCATGACGTGTCCTCCACCTCCGCGGTTCAGGACGTGAGCCACGGCCAATCAGCCATTAACGCAATGCCGTTTCGGCGGCTTTTTCCCGGTCTCGTACCGCCACCGCCGCCAATTGGACTCGACCGAAAAGCGCTGTCGCTGGGAAGTCAACAAAAAACCAGCGGACATTGGCTGCCAGCCGGCATTCGCAGAATCAGCCCGGTCATGCCGGCAACGTCGGAGCCTCGGCTCAGTCCATCAGCTGCGCCAAGGCATTCAACGCCACCTTGGCTTCCTTGACGCCGCCGAGTTCCTGGACCAGCTTCTTCGCCTTGACCAGCAGGCCGACCGATACGGCGTCCTTGGGGACCACGGGACCAGCGGCTTCCGGCGCAGGCGCTTCGGCCGCTTTCTTCGCCCTCTTCTTGGCCTTCATCGCGGACTTGACGACGCTGATGCTCTGCGGCTTCACGTCCCATCCCTCGGCGTTCAGCAGCTCGGCAATCTCTTTCGGCAACTTCTTCGGATGGGCCTTCAAGGCAGCCCGGATGGCGGCGGTTTTCGAGCCTCTGGGTGCCTCCTGTGCGAAGGCGGCTTCAGCCGGCATGGCATCGGGTTCGGTGGTCTTCGGTTTTCTCGGCATGTTGGGTCTCCCAAAAGGTTGGTGAACAAACGAAGACGGAAAGTATAAGTGATCGCGAAACTGGCGTCGATGGGCGGTCGTGTCGAGAATCCCCCTTGACTCAGGAAACCCCCCTGCCTAGCTTTATCCCTACGGGACATCCGATTCGGCCATTAACCCGCTTTCCTGTCAAGTTGAAAGATGCTTCGCAAAGGTAGATTTCTCAAGTATGGATCACCGTTTGTTTCAGAGTGTCGGCTTCTGGGTGTTTCATTCTCCATCGATAAGAAGTTCGCCACGGAGGCCTGCCTGGTCGGGTGTCCGTGCGGCGGGCGGTTGCATCGGGCGGACTACCCTCGGAAGCCGCGGGGCGGTGCGAAAGGTCTGCCTCGGGAGTCCACGTACCGGATGAGCTGCATGAAGAAGAAGCGAAAGAGTTATCGCGACAACTGGAAACTGCGGCTGAACTATTTTCGCCACAAACTTGGACTCGTGGAACTGCAGGATCGGCTTGTTTGTGATTACCTAGCTTCTTCTCAGTCCACAACTTCCGGCCGCGCGCCTATTTCAAAATCGACTGGGCCACTTCGCCACGCAGTTGCGCCTCGCCCGGTTCCTTTTCAAACACGCCGTAGAACATCGAACAGCAGTCGAGCCACAACGTCAGGCGGCGGAAATCCTCGTCGGAGAGCTTCACGTCGTGATGGCCCTTGTCGAGCATCTCGAGGAGCTTCGAGCCCCGCGCGCCGAATTGGCCGGGCCGCGTGCGGTAGCTGTCGCCGTAGCTGGTGAAGCCGTAGTTCACGAGCGTGTTGTACGAGGCGTAGAACTTGTTGGCGATCGGTTCCCGCCCGAGGTTCGGCGCCCTCTTGTCCTTGTTTTCCTCGTGGCACGGTAGGCAGTTGCGGTCCAGCACGGGCTGCACCAGACGCGGATAGCTGAAGGGATTCGAGCCGTCCACGCCGGGTTCGGGCGTGGACGGGCGGCGGCGCAACGCCAGCGGCAGCACGGCGGGCTGCGGGCTCGCCTGCGCCTTGTGCTCGTGGCAACCCTGGCACATCCGCGTCTCGCCGTGCCGCGCGTGGGTCGCGGAACGCATCGAGGTGATGGCCAGGCCGCGTTCGTCGAGCGCCTGGAAGAACAGCTCGCGATAGGCCGGCACCGTGAAGTGCGCGCTGCCGTCGGCTTCGACCGGCACCGTGCCGAGCACCCAACGACAGGGCACGACCGAGTCGCCGGCCTCGGCAATCCGCTTGCCCGTTTCGTGCGGGCGCAGGCCGCCGCTGGGCACCGCACAGGGCAGGATCTGCAGGACCCGCAACGCCTTGATCCGTGTGCCCTCCGGCCAGGCTTTCTGGTTATCGTACACATTGACGACCGCCATCGTCGCCTGGCCTTCGTCGCCAATGCAGACCGCCTTGCCGTCCCCGGCCTCCGCCAGCGGGTTGGCGGGCGCGGCGGGCAGCGGCTGGGGCCGCAAGGGGATGGGGTTCATACAGCCGATGTCGGGATCGCGGTACAGCAGCTCTTTGTTGCCGAACGCGTCCACCAGGTAGATGCCATAGTCTTCGCCGGGGCGCCGGAGGGGCGCGCCGTTCATCGCGGCGTCGTAGACGCACAGATGGTAGTTTTCGGCCAGCGGCCACGGCGTGCTGTAAACCTGCCGGCCGCCCTGGCTCTCCGGGAAACCCACCTCGGGCGTGAAACGCCGCACCGGTCCCATGCCGTCGTCGTCGGGAACCTGCGGGTTGATGATCACGATCGAACCGTAAGCCTGGCCGTGATGCGGCGCGGCGAGGCCGACGTACTTGGCCGAGCCGGGAATCGCCCGCACGTACAGTTCCATGTCGGGCCGGCCCTGGCGCGGGGCGTAGTTGCCGTGCAGAGGTCGCGGGTCGCGGCCGTCCAGCGTGGTGAGCCAAGGCATGTGGGCGATGCAGCCGTGACGGTCCGTGTAGTCCCAACGCGTCCAGACGATCCGGCCGTCGTGCGAGACGCTGGGATGCCACTCGTTGCTGTCGTGGAAGCTCAGGCAGTTGATGCCGCTGCCGTCGGCGTTCATGTCGTACAGCGTGTACAGCGGGCAAGCGCGGCCGCACCGCAGGTAGCCGCCGCGGCGCTCGCTGATGAACGCGATCCGGCCGTTGGGCAGCCAGCAGGGGTCGAAGTCGTTCCAAGAACCGTCGGTCAGCTGCTCCAAGCCGCTGCCGTCGACGTGGACTTTGAACAAGTGATAGCACCGCTGCGGGTCCCAGTGGCCGCGCGTCGGGTCTTCATGGAAATCCTGCTCTTTGGACCCTTTGCGTTCGACGTACGCAAACATGATCTGCCGGGCGTCGGGCGAGAGGGCGGGCGAGAGAAACGAGCCGCCTTCCGCATCTTCGCCGCTGATGGCCTGCTGGCCGTCGTAGCGGAGGCTGGGCCGCTGGACGCTGCCACCGCTGAGTTTCTGCCCCTGCAACCGGCCCGTTTCGCAGACGCTGCCGGCCAGCACGTCGCGGACGGCCGGGGCTTCGCCGAACGCGTCTTCCAGCACGTACAGCCCGCCGCCGGGGTTCTGGACAATGCCGTAGAACTGGTCGCACATGTGATGGTAGAAGGCCCGATGACGCTTGATGAAGACGACGTCCTGAAAGTCGAGCAGCGGGTTGGCAAACGCGATCTGGCGGCGGATGCGGCAGATCTCGTGGTGCAACGCCCGCCGCGATCCGGTATCGCTCACGGGCGTGTCGGCGACGGCCTGCCGCAACTTCGCCAGCGGCGCCTCGAAGACCGCGAGCGCTCGGCGCAGGTCTCCCGTTCGGCGCAGGTCTCCCGACCTCGCCGAAACCGCCGACCGCAGATCTCCCGGAGCGGTGAGACCTACCGGTCGGGCCGTGTGCGGGGTCGGGAGACCCGCGCACAACTGGGGCGGGAGACCCGCCTCCAACTGAGCCAGATTCTTCAGATCGTCCAGCAACGCCCTCGTCCTCCGCAGCACGATGTCGGCGGGATCGCGGTCGCGTTCCAGGATCAGGGCCGAAGGGTGAAACACCTGGCTGGCGATTTCCTCGGCGGTCGAGCGTGCCGTGGGAACGTAGGTGGTCCCGTTCCAGACCCGTTCGCCCGTAGCTTGGCTGAGCGCGGCGCGCTGCTGGATATCATATTGCAGCGACGCGAATTGATGGTCGAGTTCTCCGGCGCTAACGGCGCGGGCACGCAGTTGGTCCCAGCGCGCGTCCTCGGCCGGCGTCTTGGCGGCCACGAGCGCGGCGAGTTCCTTCTCCAAAGTCCCGCGCACCTCCGTGCTGTCGAGCGTTCTGAGCACCGCCGCACAATCGCGATCGCGGCACGCGCGGGCGTACAAGTCGAGCCAGCGGGCGTCGCCGGCCCCGGCGCCCGCGGCGCCCAGCGATTCGCGTTCCGCGTGCAGCGGCGAATCGGCCGCGGTTTCCCGCAATGCGCGGCCGATGATCTCCTGTTCCAACGCGCCGGTCTCCCGCCGGCCGAACCACGACGCGATGCCGTCGCCGCCGGCGTCGGCCCGCAGCCAACCCGCCTGCAACGGGAACTCGCGGGCCAGATCCGCCCACGACGCCGGCAGGGGCCTGGGGGCCGAAAGCACCTTGAACCGCACCAGACCGCCCAAGCGGTCCTTGTCCTCGCCGACGAACGCCTCGAACCGCTCGTACTTGCCGTCCAAGGCGAAGGTCAACTCGCTGTCGGCGTGGACCCAGAACCCGAACTCGAACTGGCGGTCGCCGACGATCAGCGGGTGGTCCTGCCAGTTCTTGTTCACCAGCAACTGGCCCCAGCCGACGCTGGCGCTGGTGGGCGCCAGGTCGGTAAGCTTCGTGACCGTACCGTCCCGCGCGATCAGCTTCGGCTCGCCCCAGATATTGCAGTTGGCGGGGCCTCGTTCGCAGATGGCGACGAGCCGCAACACCTGCAGGCCGGCCACGTTGACGACGACCTCTCGCGCGGGACCATTGCCATCCAGCGGACCGCTGTCGAACGGTTGGAACAGCTTGTCGCTCGCCGCGACGGCCGCCGCCTCCGGCGACTGCAGGTAAGCGGCACGCATGGCCGTCATGGCCTCGGCCCAAGTGGCTCGCGCGATCTGATCCGCCGCCGCCCCCATCACTGGCGTCATGCCCAGGCACGCGGCCGTCAGAGCCGCACCCACAAGAACAAGAACGTCGTGTCGTGTTTTCATCGGCTCATCCCACCTTGACTTGAATCGGGTTCTCGTCCAGCCGCCTCCGAAAGCGTCGGGTACTCGTCACCGAGCCTCTTATTGGTGATGATATTATGCTGCTGGATACCTGGGGATGCCAGCCCAACAGGCTTGGTTTGCGTCAAAACGAGCGAATCCGAAGATCACGAGACATCACTTGGGACACACAATGGCTATCCTGATGTTCCTTGCAGGAACAGCGGCCGCGTGTCAGTCGCAAGGATCCGCGGCTGCAGACAACCCGAACATCCTGCTCTTCTACTTGGACAATGTCGGTTACGGCGATTTGGGTTGTCACGGCAACCGGATGGTCAAGACACCGCGTATCGACAGGCTGGCGAGCGAAGGCGTGCGATGCACCGATTTCTACGTGGCCGCGTCGAGTTGCACGCCGTCGCGCGGGGCGATTCTCACAGGACGCCATCCCTTGCGGAACGGTCTGTCGCATCAGCTTCGCACGACCGAGAACTGGATCGGCATCGGTCTGCCACACCGCGAGCGCATCCTTCCGCAGTATCTCAAACAGGCCGGCTATGCCACCGCTTGTTTCGGCAAATGGAATATCGGTTTCGCGCCGGGCAGTCGTCCGACGGAGCGAGGTTTCGACGAGTTCTTCGGCTTCCGCTCCGGCAACATCAACTACTTTACGCACACCTATCACGGCGAATACGACATGTTTCTCGGCACCGAACGCCACAAGGTCGAGGGCTACAGCACCGATCTGTTCGCTGATGCGGCCAGCGACTTCATCCGGCGCCAGGCCAACAAGCCGTGGTTCGTTTATTTGCCATTCAACGCGGCCCATTACGTCAGCAGTATCAACATGGCAGCAGGTGAGAAACCCGAATGGCAGGTGCCTGGCAAGTATCTCCAGCGCTACGGCTGGCCCGCCAGCGACCCCGATCAGAAGCATCGCTACCTGGCCGTGCTCACCGCGCTCGATGACGCCATCGGCCGGGTGCTCGACACGTTGGATGATTTGAAGCTCGGCGAGCGGACGCTGGTGATTCTGATTTCGGACAACGGCGCGTTCATGATCCCGAAATGCGGGTTGGAAGTGGCGTCCAACGCGCCGTTTCGGGATGGAGGCACGACTTCGTACGAGGGTGGCGTGCGTGTGACGGCCATGTTCCGCTGGCCCGGCCGGATCAAGCCGGGCACCGTCTGCAAGGAGATGTTGAGTCATCTCGATGTGTTGCCGCTCTGTCTTGACGCCGCAGGTCTTCCGCCGCCGGAAGATCGAGTGCTCGATGGACGTGACCCGCTGCCCGCGCTCGCCGGCAGAGCGAAATCGCCTCACACGCGGCTCGCGTTCCATTTTGGCCAAGGCTCGGGACTGCGCGAAGGCAATCTGAAACTCGTTCGCTCCAGATCGAACGCACCTTGGGAACTCTACGATCTTGCTGCCGACCCCGGCGAACGTGAGAACCTCGCCGAGACGCGCCCCGCCGACCTCGCCCGCCTCACCTCCGAATTTCAGAAATGGCTGACTGAGGTAAAGACGGACGCCAGCGAACCGGCGTCAAGACCGCCGGCGGAGAAGTCTGCCAAGACAGCCGAGAAACAAGGATCACAACCATGAACGCCGCCACGCAAGGGCTGCACTCCTGACTGCGGATGCCTGCGACTCAACCGTCCCCAGAACATCGTCCGCTGTGAACAGACGATACCTTGGACTGTGTACCGCTCACGGAACTACGGCGTGGTGAGGCTCTGCCAGCCGGCGCAGTGGCGATGAGCCACACCACCGAGTTGCGCGCGCCGCACCAACTGCCCCAGAGAACGAGATGAGCCGGCGGTACCTGCGGATCATCGAAAAGCGGATCCCGGTCGGCGTGGAGTACTTTGCCGACTGGCCGGGCCGGCCGCCAGTCTGAGAGGCCCCTGTAATCCGGCTGATCTCGTCGTAGCTGAGGCCTTCATCGCAGCGTAGGACCACCGCTTCCCTCTGCTTGATCGGCAGCGATGCACTCCCAGATCACCGGCGGGGCGCCGCGTTCAAGAATTCGTGAACACGTGCTTAGCGCAGCAAATAGGGTGCCCAACCGACAGCTTCACGTCGCGGGAATCTCTTCCGCTGGCGGCTGCGTTGGGGACAGGTTTTTCGAGGAGAACACGTTGCCGTAGCTGATCGCATCGCTGGGGCAGACGGTCAGGCAGCGGGCGCAACTGTAACAGTCCGCCGCCAGGAGCTTGCCCGCGACAATGTGTTTGGCGGACTCCAGCGGGCAGGCCCGAATGCAGGACCCGCACCCGTTGCACCGCGAGTGATCCACTTTGACGCGGTTCAGGCTGACACGTTCCAGAAACCACGAGAGCAGCCCAAACGGGCAGATGAACTGGCAGAAAGGCCGGTACACGCCCAGCGACAGCACCAGGGCTGCGATGACGGTGACCAGCATCGAAAGGCTCTCAAACTCCAGATTGAACAGATTGAAGGGATTGATGCCGTGGTACAGGACAAATCCCCTTCGCCCGCCAACCACGCCAAAAAGCAAAAGCAGCATCACGACGAACAATCCGACGCGGATCGAATTCGACAACGCAAAGGGCACCTTGCGGCGCTTGAGGCGACGCAGCAGGGGCAGGCTGTAGACCAGCTCCTGCAACGCTCCGAAGGGACAGGCCCAACCGCAGACGAGCTTGTTCCCGACCACCGCCAACGCTGCGAAGAAAATGAAGGCGAGCACCACGGCCGGCACCGATGGTTGGAGTCCGACCATCGCCTTGAAGACCTTGACCGCGCCCTCCATGGGATTCGGCGACTTGCCCAACGCGAATCCACACACTCCCGCGGCCGCCAACAGCATCAAGATGTACGGCGTCCGCGGATACCACCCGCGGCGTTCGCTACTGGGTGCCCCGTCCGGCCGCCCAAGCCGCGTCAAAAACACCAAGCCGCCGAGCACCAGTGCGGCAAAAATGAAGTACTTGAAGCGGGTGCCGTGGTGAGACGCCAGATGGGCGACGGTTTCGTTCAGCCTCTGCTCGCTGACGCCAAGCTCGTGCACGGGCACGCGCATCGGCGTATCCAGTGGCAATTCCAGCTCCCTGGCCAGCGCCTTGCCGGTCGTTTCCAACTTGGGCGCGATCTCCCGCATGCTCATTGCCGTGGTGATTCCTCCAGGCATCGACTTTTCGGACCTGGGCTCCAAGAGCCAGCCAATCGCCACGATCGCGCACATCGTGAGCAGCGTCCCCAGTAGCCAGGCGTATTGAGTCCGAGAGAGCTTAGACCAGTAACTCATGATTGCTTTTCCTTGTTCGGAGAGAAGCCGCTAAGATCCAGGTCGTGATGCGGCGGGAGAGCGGGGACATGGCAGGTTTCCTCAGGGCAGGAACTCGCCGTAGGCGGCAGGGTCATCACGCTATTGAAAACAAGTCTCAATTCAGCGTATACGAAATCATGGCTTCCCGTCAACTGCCCGTGCGCCGCGTTTCCGGCCAGAATTTCTGGCGCGTGGCCGAATTCGCCAGAATTCGGGAACCATTCGTTCGCCCCGAATTCTGGCGAATTCGGCTACATCCCTCCCGCCAGGGACTTCTGGCCAGGCACTGCGCTGACGCCTGGCTTGGTTTGCCGTCGGTTGCGTGGGCATTGCATTTCTGCAACAATCAAAAAAGCCGCTGGTCGCGACGACCATGGGGGTTTGAGGCGTTCGGATTGGGGATTTTTCGGATTTCGTGCTTCGGATTTCGTATTTCCAAGTCGAACAAGCCGCACCTTTTTGCGGAACGTAAAAACGTGATGGCCGGAACGTCAGAACAACGCGTCCGGGAAGTGATCCTGGACTCGATTGCCGACGGCGTCTTCACCGTCGATGAGGATTGGAATATCACCTCGTTCAACCGGGCCGCCGAACGGATTACGGGAGTCCCACGGACCCAGGCCATCGGCAAAAAGTGCTTCGACGTTTTTCAGTCCAACATCTGCCAGACGAACTGTGCCCTGCGTGACACGATCCGCACGGAACGTCAATCGGTGGATCGGCGAATCAACAATCTGAACAGCCAAGGAGAAGAAGTACCGGTCAGCATCAGCACGTCCGTCTTGCGGGACGAGAAGGGCCGGGCGGTTGGCGGCGTCGAGACGTTCCGTGATCTGTCGGCCATCGAGTTGCTCCGGAAGCAAGTGGAAGACCGCTACAATTTTCACGATATCATCACCAAGAGCCATCCCCTCCTGCGCATCCTGGACATCCTTCCGGACATCGCCGCGAGCGATACCACGGTGCTGATCGAGGGGCCAACGGGTACGGGCAAGGAGTTGGTGGCCAAGGCAATCCACGATCTGAGCAGGCGAGCCAAGCAGAAATACGTTGCGGTCAACTGCGGCGCCTTGCCCGACACGTTGCTGGAATCGGAGTTGTTTGGCTACAAGAAAGGTGCGTTCACCGACCCCAAGAAAGATAAGCCCGGGCGGTTCGCCCTGGCCAAAGGCGGAACGCTGTTCCCGGATGAGATCTCCTGCTGCGGCACTCCTTCCCCGGCAACGTCCGGGACGACGCCGACACGTACTGCCATGCTTGCGGCGAGTTGCTGATTCGCCGCTCGCTCATGGCGGTGCCGGAGAATCGCGTGCAGCCGGAATCCCGCTGTCCCAATTGCGGTACGCCGGTGGCCGGCGTCGGCATGACCTACCGGAATCCTTCGACCTGAAAGAGCAAACCATGACTCGCTACCTGTTCGGTCCCGTGCCTTCGCGCCGTTTGGGGCGGTCACTAGGCGTAGATCTGGTGCCCTTCAAAATCTGCTCGTACGATTGCATCTACTGCCAGTTGGGGCCGACGACGTGCAAGACCGCCGAGCGAAAAGCGTGGGTGCCCCTGGAGGCCGTCGTGGCCCAGCTGCAGGAACGGCTGTCGAGCAAGCCCGACTACATCACGCTCAGCGGGTCCGGCGAGCCCACGTTGAATTCGCAAGTAGGCGAGATGATCGCCAAAATCAAAGCGCTGACCGACACCCCGGTCGCGGTGCTCACCAACGGCTCACTGTTGTGGCTCCCAGAGGTGCGCCGCCAACTCCTCGGGGCCGACTTAGTGATTCCCTCGTTGGATGTCGGCGAGGAAACCATGTTTCAAACGGTCAATCGGCCGCACGAGCAGATCCCATTCGGAAAGATGCTGGACGGACTCGTGGCGTTTCGGCAGGAATTCCGCGGGGCCTACTGGTTGGAGGTCATGGTGGTCGGCGGATACACGGACACGGTGGCCCAGATCGAGAAGTTGGCCGCCTGCGTAGACCGAATTCAGCCCGACCGCGTCCAACTCAACACGGTCACCCGGCCTCCCGCGGAGAAAGCAGCCACGACCGTTTGGCCGGAGCGGCTGGACCAGTTCTGTTCGCTCTTCCGGCCTCGTGCCGAGGTGATTGCCGATTTCCGAGGCGTCCACCAGCAGGCAGAGTTTGTCGCCTCCCGTCATGAAGTTCTCGACATGCTTCAACGCAGGCCCTGCAGCGTCGCCGACATCGCCAGCGGACTTGGCATGCACGAAAACGAGGTCATCAAGCACCTGGAAGAGTTGCGAGTCTCAGGGGCGGTCGAGTCCGTCCCCGGCGAAGGCAAGCACTACTTCCGTGCGATCCACACCGGATAAGAAACGGAGCCCGTCGGCAAACCGAGCTGTCTTAGTCCGCTAGTTGCAAACGGCGGGCGTTAGCCCGCCGGTTCTTCCGGTATCAGCTGACACACCGGCGGGCTAATGCCCGCCGTTCGCCGGATCTTGTGCAACGCTTGGGTTAATCACATCGCGGCTTCCAAGCCGGCTTTGACCTTCGCCAAACGGGCCATCACGGTCCGGTGATGCTTTTCGATCCGTTCGTGTGCATCGCGTTGCGTGCGGTGTCGCTCGGCCAACTCCCGATGCTTGCCGGCCATCGCCTCTTGGGCACGCTCGCCGATGCCCTCGTATATTGAGAACTACTTGTGGCCAGCGAGTTGGACGCCAAGCAACAACGCCAACCCCTTCTTCCAACCGCTGTGGAGCAGCACGGCGTAATCCCCGAATTCCTGCGGCACTTCGTGAGCCGCCGCCGCCAGCCATGCCAGCACACCCAACCGGATGTCGATCAGGAAAATACCGCCAATGGCAAGGCTGCCCAGAAAGTTGTGCAAACCGTCGCCGATCAGGATCAGATAGCCCAGCGGCTTCTTGCAGGCGACCGATTCCCGGCGACAATGGTGCCAGTGCAGGAACTGCTCCAGCGCAAAGAACACCGCAAACCCTGACATCACCAGCGCGTACAACAGGGTGGATGACGCCAACCTGGCCGCCGCAGCTGGGATCATGTGGAAAAACGCACCGCCCAGCAACGCCCCGGCGGCGAACGCCACCAGCGGTGTCAACACGCGCCGCAGCGCCGACTCGCTGAGCAACAGCGTGATGCTGCCGGACAGGGCAATCGCGCTCATCAGCAACCCACTGCGAACACTCCACCAAAGCGTTTCCATAGCTGGACTCGCCCAACCTATCACTTCTGCGCCGACGGTGTTTGTCCCGGGCCTCAAACGATCCCGTTTTCGGATCGATGACAACGAAATACGGGCAGCGTCCGAATTGCGGATCGACGTCCGCGTCCAGCTTTGGCCCGGCCGCCGTGACGGCGATCTTGAGCGGCGGTTTGCTGCTTGGTCCTTGGCCGGCCCAAACCGGTCTCAGCGACCTGTCCCGCAAGACCACGGTCCGGTCGCCAAACGTCACGGTCCGAGCGACATACTGGCCGTCCGGCGTCGCCTCGTCCAGCACCACGGCCCATGCCTCTTCCACCGCGTCCCATCCCGCGTCCGTGTCCCATCCCGCGTCCGCCACCCATGCCTGGCCCACGTCCCATCCCATGGCCCCCTCCGAGGCCTTGGCCACCGCCCACGTTCTGCCCCGCCGCCGGCAGTTCACCGTCCGGTTGCGTTGGCGCACTTGGCGGCAGCGGACTCGCGGGCCGCAACACCATGCGGCCTAGCGGGCAGCCGAGGTCGCAGGCGAGTACGGGGCACTTGACGCGCAGCAAGAAGTACAGCGGACGGGGCACCTCCCTCAAGGTCTCGTAGTTGCCCTGGCCTTTGGCGATGATCAAGTCCGCCTCGTCAAAATGGCGGCGAAAGACATCGCTGCAGTCTTCCAAGATCGTGCCCGGAGCATCCGAACCGTTGTCGATGACCGTCACCAACCCCGTAATTCCGGCGGTCTCGGCGTCCACCCTCGTCGCGTCGTTGATCACCGGTGCGCCCTTGACCGCGACGGTGACTTTCTCTCGCGGCAATTGCTCGATCAGCAACCGGTCCAGGACGATCTCTCCCGCGTTGTCCGTCAAATACAAGATCCGCGTGGCCCCGGCGATCGCAGCGGCGAAGTGTTGAATGTCTCCATCCAGCGGTTCCGTCAAGCAGGTTTCGATCGCCTCATGGACTTGGGACTCGTCCAGATTGCTCTTGACTCCCAGATCGATCACGTTCCCAGCGATGGCCAGACGAACGGCCATTTCCAGTTTGTTGTCGGCGCGGGCGACCTCCTGGGAAAACCGCTCGCAAAACTCCAGCGCCATTTGATTCTGGCGCTGTTTGGCTTCCCGATACGGATCTCAGCGCAATTGCAATCTGCAAGATCCGCAAGTGGTCGCACGTCAGACACCGGTGAAGAACCGCTCCAGTTCTAGAAAAACCTCGTGCTCGGCATCATGACGCCGTACGTCCAGGACATCCGCCAGCTTCTGCGTCTGCCGGATCAGCTGTTCCAAGCGCCGGTCTTCACGCACCCGCAGCCAGATCCGGCTCGTGCCGCCTTCGCCGATCGGCATGCACAGAATCCCGTCCACGTTGAACGCGCGGCGGGCAAACAAGCCGCAGATGTGGGACATGACCCCCGGATGGTTCTTGACGGTCATCTCCAGCACGGTGTGCGGCGGCGCAGTGGATTCAACGATTGGCTTTTCAAGCGCAAGTGTCGACATTGGCTTTTCCTCCTAACATTTCTCGATTGGCAGCGCCCGGCGGCACGATCGGGAACACGAACTCGTTGACGTCGATCAGGGCGTGAATCAAACAGGGACCGGGACGGGTAACGGCCTCTTCCAACATGGCCAACGGCGCGGCACTGGCAGCCAAATCGTAAGCAGGCATCCCAAATCCGGCCGCGATCGTCGCAAAGTCCAAATTGGACCGAAATCCAGACGCAAAGTGACGCTTGCCAAAGAACAAATCCTGCTGTTGATGCACCAGGCCCAGCGAACGGTTGTTCATTACGACGATCTTGACGTTGACGTCCTCCTCGACGGCCGTCACCAGTTCCTGAATGTTCATCAGCAGGCTGCCGTCGCCGCTGAAACAGATCACGGTCCGATCGGGGCACGCCAGGGCCGCTCCGATCGCCGCCGGCAAGCCAAAACCCATCGTCCCCAAGCCACCCGATGTCAGCAATTGACGCGGCTGACGGAACGGATACACCTGTGCGGTCCACATCTGGTGCTGGCCTACGTCGGTCGTCACGATCGCGTCGTCGCCGGCCAGGCGGGCCGTTTGCAGGATCAGGCCGTAGGGCATCCGCGGGTCCGTTGCCCCGGGTGTGATCAACGGATGCTGCTGCTTGAGTTCAGCGACGCGTGCCGACCAGTCGGGCCGCTTATTAGACTGCACGTGTGGCAAAAGCGATTGCAGCGATTGCCCCACGTCGCCGTGGATCCCCACGTGCGCCGTCCTGATCTTGTCCAATTCGCTGCGGTCGATGTCGATGTGGATAATCTGGGCGTGCGGGCAGAACTGGGCGACTTTGCCGGTGGCCCGGTCGTCAAAGCGGACACCGGCGGCGATCAGCAAATCGCACTCCTCCAGCACCAGGTTGGTATAGCGGGCCGCGTGCATTCCCAGCATGCCCAAGGCTCGCGGATGATCGGACGCCACGGCGCCCAATCCCATCAGCGTCATGGTGGCGGGAATCGAGGCTTTCTCCGCCAAGGCGGTGGCTAGGCCGCTGGCCCCTCCCTGGATGACGCCGCCGCCCAAATACAGCACGGGACGGTGCGCGGCGTTGATCATCGCCGCCGCTCGCTGCAATTCGGCCTCATCGGTCGCCGGAAGAGCATCGAGTTGTCCCGGTTCCGGCCAGGCGTCGAACTCGACCGTCTCGTTCTGAACGTCTTTTGGCACGTCGATCCAGACCGGTCCGGGGCGGCCGGACGCGGCGATCTGGAACGCCCTGGGAACCACCTCAAGCAATTCTCCGGCCGACCGCACCAGGAAGTTGTGCTTGGTGATCGGAATGCTCAGTCCGTAAGTATCGACTTCTTGAAACGCATCGGTTCCGATCATCCGGCGCGGCACTTGCCCGGTAATGCAGACCAGCGGAACTGAATCCAGTTTCGCGTCGGCAATTGCCGTCAACATATTCGTGGCGCCGGGTCCGGAGGTCGCAAAGCAGACTCCCGGCCGGCCGGTGGTGCGGGCCATGCCTTGGGCAATGAAACCCGCCGCCTGCTCTTGCCGCGCCAACACGTGGCGGATCTGGCGGCTTTGAGACAGGGCGTCATAGATCGGCAAGTTCGCGCCGCCGGGAATTCCGGCGATGGTTCGAACCCCTTGACGTTCCAGCAAGCGAACGATCGCCCGCGCGCCGGTGGTTTGAATCATCACAAAGCTCCTTTCTTGGTTGCCGAAGTGACGGCCGGCGCGGGTCAGCATGCCAAGAAAGGCCAACCCCCGCCGGCGCGTCGCGCCGGCGGGGGTTGGGTGATGGTCCGGTTTTGGTGTCCGTTTGACCCCCTACGACGCGACGCCGTCTACGACGACGCCGAGCAGAACCACGACGCCCAGTACCGCCACGGGGGCGGCCAAAACTGTCAAGCTGGGTCGGACGTCGCGATTCATGGGGGTTCAACCGAAAAAGAAAAAACCTCGATGCTGAGTGAAATGTTAGCGTTTCATCTTATCGTCGTCAAGCGGCAGTTTCTGAAATCGTTCTTTCCTGACGAGACCGTCGCGTTAGCACCGTTCGAGAAAGAAGTGAGCGAAATGGCGCTAGCCACCGGTGTCGGGCGGTTTGCCGTACCGGGGGCTATCGCCCTGCCGCTCACCTGTCAGCCTTGACAGTTATTTCTTGAGCGATGCTTCGTTCTTGTGGCTTTGTGCCTCGGAGGACCACAAAAGAGCCCTGACCGTGTCCGGGAC
This sequence comes from uncultured Pirellulaceae bacterium, assembly GCA_964486845.1. Lineage (GTDB taxonomy): Bacteria > Planctomycetota > Planctomycetia > Pirellulales > Pirellulaceae > Anammoximicrobium. Next base: position 8,264 of record CAZAQY010000112.1, on the reverse strand, counting down.
GAACCGGATCAGGAGTCTGAATTCGCAGCCCGTCCTGAAAGAGGGTTTGGACGCTGGAAAACTCCCGAAACCCCGCAGTTTGCATCAGCCCGATCACTTCATCGGCGGAGTAAAAGCGTGCATCGCGATAGAACACGCTTTCGACCTTGCGGTTTTGATACCGACGGCCCAAAGGGCTCTGCCGGTCGATAAAGCCGACGATCAGCCAGCCGCCATCCTTCAAAACGCGGTATGCCTCCTGAATGGAAAGCGGCGCATCGTCAACAAAGCACAACGTCACGACCATCAGCGCAAACTCGAATCTGGCGCCGGCAAACGGCAGGGATTCCGCCACGCCCTGGATAACCTCGATCCCGCGTTGTCGCGCTATCGCGGCCATCGGCTCCGACGGTTCCACCCCCAACCGAATGCCTAACGGAGCAGCGAACCGCCCGGTTCCTACGCCGATCTCGATCCCCACTCCGCCGTGTGGCAAGAGGCTGGCGACCGCGCGCAGTTCCGATTCATAAGCAAGGTGATTTTTCTCGAACCACCGCTCATATAAATCGACGTGTTCTTCGAACGGATCGGTACTCATGTCGTCCTACTCTTGACTAGCCAGTTGCACCAGGCCCCCGATGGCCGCCGGAGCGCTGCGGTCAAGATGCTTCTGGACCTCCATCCACAGGCTGCGAATCGCCTGGGCCGCAGGGCCGCTGGAAGCTTCGACGACCGTTTTGCGGGCGATTTGCGTTTGCGTCACCGCCCGGTCGTACGGAATCCGTCCCACGACGGGGATTGCCCGTTGTCCTGCCAACTCCTCCAGGTTCGTGGTTACCTCATCATTCAAATCCGCCTTGTTGACCGCCAGGATGCCGGGCACGCCCAACTGCTTCGCCAACTGGACCACGCGCAGGAAGTCGTGTTGCCCGGAGGCAGTCGGCTCCACCACGAACAGGGCCAGGCTGGCTCCGGTCAGCGAGGCGATGACCGGGCAGCCGATTCCCGGCGATCCGTCGCAAAGAATAAAGTCCCGCTTCTGCTGGACAGCTACCTGCTGAGCCGTGCGGCGCAGTTGGGTCACGAGCTTGCCGGAGTTCTCCGCCGCCACATTCAGCCGGGCATGGACCAGCGGTCCGCAACGAGTCTCCGACACGAACCACTGCCCGCAGACGGCCGGCTCGAATTCAATCGCTTTCTCCGCGCAGAAATCGAAACACACGCCGCACCCTTCGCAGGCGATCGTGTCGACACGAAAAGTCTTCGGGATCTTGCCGTTGCCCGGCCCGTCGAAGTAGATGGCATCGAACCGGCACAGCTCTTCGCACTTGCCGCACGCCGTGCAGTGCCCCGGTTTGATCCGCGCCTTGCTGCCGGCCGTAAAATCCTCGCGACGCACGGTCCGCGGCGCTAGGACCAAGTGCAAGTCGGCCGCGTCCACGTCGCAATCGACGACCACCGCTTTCTCTGCGAGCGAGGCGAATGACGCGACGACCGAGGTCTTGCCCGTGCCGCCCTTGCCACTGATGACTACCAGTTCCTTCATTGCGATCGGCTCCCTCGCCGCCAGGCGGTCTGTTCATCGACTTCGTCTTGCCAGCCGTTGCGCGCAGTCTGAATGCAATCGAACTTGGCGGTGTACGGCTTGATATCCAAGAGTGGCGTGCCGTCCAGCACATCGACAGCGTCGAGATAGAGGATGTTCCCCTCGCGGCGCAAAAGCTTGACGACGCTCAGTCCGATCGGGTTCGGCCGGCAGGGCGCACGCGTCGCAAACACGCCCCTCTCGACGTCCTGCAGGAACGGCTTCACGGTCAGCCGCGGCTTTCCCGTCTTGTGCATGTGGTACACGAGATAGATGTGCGAGAAGCCTTCCAAATCGCGCAGTCCGGCAGCGAATTCCGGGAACACCTCGGCTCGCCCTTCGCACCCTTCCGAATACACGGGCTGGATGGGTGTCTTTTCGGGTTCCGTGTGCCCGCTGCGGATGACACCGATCGGTGCGTATGCAATGCTCATTGTGTCAGACCCAGTGCCCCTCGACGTTGGCTTTGGCGGCGGGTTGCAAGCGGCCGCTGCGTAGTTCCTCCAAGGCTTGCCGCACCGTGCCCGCGGCCCCCGGATAGATCGTCACCTGTCCGGCCTGCAACGTCGCGAAAGCCTTGGGTCCGACATTGCCCGTCAGCACGGCCTCAGCCCCCAAACGCACCACCGTTTGCGCGGCTTGAATTCCGGCTCCTTGAGCCGCGTTCAGGTTCTGCACGTTGTCGTGCGCGGTGAACTCGCCGGTGTCGGTATCGACCAGCAAAAAATACTGCGCACGCCCGAATCGTGGATCGACCGGACTGTCCAAACTGGAGTTTTGAGCTGTGACAACTACTTTCATAAGGTATCCTCGGTGTTAAGACCACCGCCGCGATAGCGGCGGCGATGCCGGGCTTGTCGTCTCTTACGGCAGCAGCCCGGCATGGCAAAGCGCTCGTTTTCGAGCGTTCCCTCGCGGAACGCCCGTACAACTTCCTCCACGTTTCCACAGATCAGCGGGACGACACGAATTCCGCTGGCGGTCAGCAGGGTCTCCAGCGGCCATGAAATCGCGCCACACACAAGCACATTGACGCCCAAGTCCGCCAGCCGTCTCGCCCGGTCGTGCGGTCCCAAACTTCCCAGGCTCTCCGTATGTCGGACACCGTTGTCCTCGTCGTCGAGGTCCACCAGCAAGACTTGCCTGGCGACGTCGAACACCGGAGAAACTCGGCCTTCCCAGTCTGGCACCGCGACTTTCATGACTGCCTGCCTGTCTTCAGTGATCCGCCGAATTGATCGGTCCAGGAAGTCTGCTCTGGCTAAGCTCGCCGTAACGATATCGCTTCCTGAAGGCATTCGGCAACGCATTGCCCGCAAGCGGTGCATCGGCCAGCATCAATTCTAGCCACCCCGTTGGCGGTGATGGCCCCTGTGGGGCAGACCTGAACACAAACTCCGCAGCCGGTACATTGTCCGGCGTCTACGACTGCGACCAGGTGAACGGTCGTCGCGCCTTGCCCGATCTGGGCGATTCGCTCATGAAGGGCTGCGAGTTGCTCCTGGACCGCTTGGGCCTGAGCCTTGAGGGCGGCGAGTTCCTGATTCGATTCAGGTGCATACGGCGAAGTTGGCTGAGTTTGCGAAGCGGCAGTCGAACTCGTGAGTCCACCGCCCGGACTCACGCCGCGCCCCATGCCGCGACCGCCGCCGCGGCCCATCCCGCGGCCCATGCCTCGTCCCATGCCACCGCCACCGCCGCGCCCGATGCCTCGCCCCATACCCGTGCCACCACCGCCTCGTCCCATACCCATGACATTCCCTCCCCCCCGGCCCATGCCTGACGCCATCCCCGTACCGCCACCGCCGCCCCGGCCCAGCCCCCGGCTCGTGCCGAACGCAAAGCCGGACTGGGCAGGGGGGTTGAGGGAGGAATCGGTGGCGGGATCGATGGCTGCGCCTGCGCCAAAGTCAAGCCTGTGCAGTTTTCGACTCCAACTCTTCGATCCGCCGCCGCAGACCGTCCAGTACATCCTCAAAGTACTCCGCCTGCCCCTTCAAAGCCTCGACTTCCTGCTCGCGCGTCATGGCGGGAGCGTAGGGCGGCGCGTACGATCCAGCCGGCCACGACGGAGGGACCGTGGTCCCCGGCACGGCGGCCACCGGCCAGCCAGCAAAGCCGCGGGCGTAGAACCATCCCCGCCGACCTCGGCCACCGCCACGTCCGCGTCCCCAACCCCAAAAGCCGCCCCCGTAGCCGTAGCCGCGGCCGGGTAACGGGTTCGCGGTTCCCGGAACACCAGAACCAGCGCAGTAACCCGCTGCGCGTCCCGTCATTGGGCCCAATCCCATAGGACCAGTTCTATCTCCACCTGGCATCGTTCATCTCCTTTCGGAAGAAGCTGTGTTTGACATCAAATCTTGCTGTTCCACACCAACAGCACGGCACGTTCCATAAGACAATTACGCACGCAATAATAAACGTAACCTATTGACTGGAAATTATTTACAGAATTCATGGTGCAATTTATCTCAGTCTTCAATCGCGCAAAATGCATCCGTGTAATTGTCTATAAGGTTCTAAATTGCACTGTCTCGAATTCCTGTTCCGTCCGGATTCAAGTCGCCACTGTGCGGATGCACCCTGTCGTTGCACAGCGACAGGCGACTGGCAGCGCGAGCCCCGCCGGTTCTGCGCGTGCCCGCACATTGGCCATGTCACCGTCGGTGAAATCCGCAGCCAATAGGAAGAGTCCTCGCGTAGACAATGCACCGATGGGCTGACGCCCACCGCTCGCCGGGATGTTACCGCCGCCGGCCTCGCCCATCGATCTCCGGCGACTCGATCCGGAGATCTCTGATTTTCCGATACAGCGTGCTGACGTTGATGCCAAGATCGCGGGCGGCGTCCTTGCGGTTTCCTTTGCAGCGTTGGAGCGTTTCGGAGATCAAGAACGTTTCCATCGCCTGCAGGCTCATCGGCCGCGATTCGTCCCGGTTGGCAGTGATGGCCGGGCGCAGTTCGGGCGGCAGATGACTCAACTGGATCAGGCCTCCACGGCAGAGGACGAACGCCTGCTCGACGATGTTCTCCAATTCGCGGACATTCCCAGGATAGTCGTGTTCCATCAGCCGCGCCAGTACTTCATCGGAAACGCCCACGATGTCTTTGCCCTGCAAGTGGTTGAACTTCGTAATCAAGTGGTTCACCAGCAGAGGGATGTCTTCGCGACGCTGCTGAAGACTTGGCAGTTTCAGATGGATCACGCGGATGCGATAGTACAGATCCTCGCGGAACTTGCCGGATTGGATCAGGCCGGCCAGTTCCTTATTCGTCGCGGCGATAATGCGGACATCGACGGGAACCGCCTGGACACCGCCCAGAGGTTCGATCACGCGCTCTTGAAGCACCCGCAACAACCGGACCTGCATGGCGGGTGAGGTGTCCCCGATCTCATCCAGGAAAAGCGTGCCGCCATCCGCCAGCGAAAACCGGCCGGGCTTGTCGCGCTTGGCGTCGGTAAACGCGCCGGCTTTGTGTCCAAACAATTCGCTCTCCAGCAACGTGTCCGGCAACGCCGCACAGTTGACGGCCATAAACCGTTTTCGCTTGCGGGGCGAGAGGTTATGAATGGCGCGGGCGACAAGTTCCTTGCCGGTGCCGCTGGGCCCCTCGATCAGCGCGGTGCTGGTACTAGCGGCGATTTGCGGCAGGATCTCGAACAGTCGCATCATCGCGGGACTGCGGCCGATCATGTCTTCAAAGGCGTACTTGGCCTGCAGTTCCTTCTGAAGCCGCTCGACCTGGCTCAGGTCCTGAAACGTCTCGACTCCGCCAACAACGGCACCCCGATCGTCCATCAACAGGGCCGTGGAGATCCGGATTGGGACCTGCTGGCCTTGCTGGTTGACGATATGGGCTGTGGCGTTGACGATCGGCTGACCCGTGGTCATCGTCCGGCGCAAGGCGCAGTTTGTCTCGCAAATGTCGGTCCGGAAGACATCGCAACAAGGCTTGCCAATCGCCAGTTCTCGCGACACGCCGATAATCCGCTCAGCCGCTTTGTTAAAGGCCGTGATCCGCCAGTCCAAATCCACGGTGAACACGCCTTCGTTGATCGAATCCAGAATGGTGACTTCGCGCTGTCTTGATTCCTGGGGACCGTTCATTGCGACTGATCGAACTGCGAGCAAGGCTCGTTGACGCGGACTCGTTGCCAAGCACGAAAACTCGACTTTACGATACCTCATAATCGTGCAGATTGCCACCCGTGGTTGGAGCCGGGTCGTGCAAAACACCTTTTCTTGACATGCGTCTCATGCATGATTGCATCCGAAGTGTTTTTCAGGAAACGAGTTGTGCATTCGGGCCCCAGCAACTTTCTGGGCATGACAGTCGCCGGTTATCAAAGGAGGAGAACCGGTGTCTTGTTTTGTTCCGGCTTTGTCGCCACGGACGGCACAGTGCTTGACCTCGAAGAGGGGCCCCAGAATGAAAGGGTAGTAAAAGACGACCAAGAGCGGGATCTGGTGCAGAATTCAATCCAAGTCCGGCGCTGTGCCTACGTTTGAAACGGAGTTCGCACAACGGTTGGATACGAGGTTACAAGGGGGTTCGGCGGAACCAGCCCGAAGGGATGAAAAAGGTATGGTTCCGCTCGAGGGACCGGATTGGCACGCAGCGCGTTTCGCTCGAAGTATCGGCAGAGCGTGGAGACATGCTCGGGAGCGAACCACGGTGTTTCTGGTCCAGTCGCGTCATGCGACGGTTGATCAGCAGCGCCCAGTCGCGTCGTGCGACTTCCCTTGGTAAGCGCCGTCTTGCCACAGATCTTTGTCGTTAAGTTGGTCTCGCCGGTGCGCCGCGATGATTGCCGCTTTGGCACGGTTGCTGCCTTTGGGTTGCTAACTCAATCCGGAATGGAGTTCTTCTAGGTATCGATTTTGGGCAGCTCTATCAACAAAGGATCTCCGCGAGATCTTTCTCGGGGGTCTGGATCCGTTTCAAGGCGAACTTGTCGACCAGCACGTCGAGCACTTTGGGCGTGATGAACGCCGGCAGCGTGGGGCCGAGGCGGATATTCTTGATGCCCAGATGGAGCAAGGCGAGCAGGATCGTCACAGCCTTTTGTTCGTACCAACTCAGCACCAACGACAAGGGCAACTCGTTGACGCCGCAGCCGAAAGCCTCGGCCAGCGCGCCCGCGACCTTGATTGCCGAGTAGGCGTCGTTGCACTGTCCCATGTCGAGCAACCGGGGAAACTCGCCGATCGTGCCGAATTCCAGCTTGTTGAAGCGGTATTTCCCGCACGCGAGGGTGAGGATCACGCAGTCTGCAGGCACTTGCCGGGCGAACTCCGTGTAATAGCTCCGCCCGCTTTTCCGCCCATCGCAGCCGCCGACCAGAAAGAAATGACGAATCGCTTTGGCCTTGACCGCCTCGATGATCTTGTCGGCGACGCTGAGCACGGCGTGGTGCCCAAATCCCACCAAGATCGTCTTTTCCGGCTCGTCCTCCGTAAACCCCGGCGCCGCCAACGCGGCTTCGATCGCGGGCGTGAAGTCCTTGTCGGGACCGATATGCGTGACGCCGGGCCAGGCCACCAAGCCCGTCGTGAAAATCCGTTCATAATAGCTCTCCTTGGGCTTCTGGATGCAGTTGGTCGTCATGACGATCGCCCCCGGAAAGGCGTCGAATTCCTGGCGTTGATCTTGCCATGCGCCGCCGTAGTTGCCGACCAGATGTGGATATTTCTTCAGGCCCGGATAGCCGTGACAGGGCAACATCTCGCCGTGAGTGTAGACGTTAATCCCCTTGCCCTCGGTCTGCTTGAGGATCGCGTCCAGGTCTTTCAAGTCGTGCCCCGACACGAGGATCGCTTTGCCTTTGACCGGCGTCGTGCGCACCGGCGTCGGTTGGGGATGTCCATAGGTCCCCGTGTTGGCCGCGTCCAGCAGTTCCATGGCTTTGACGCTCAATTCGCCCACCTTCAGCGACCAGGCGAGCAGATCGTCCAGGGAGGGGCTGTCTTCCGTTAGGAAGTTCAGCGCTGCATGGAAGGCCGCCAGCACATCCGGATCCTCCCGGCCCAAGATCATGGCGTGATCGATGTAGGCCGCCGCGCCTTTGAGCCCGTACGTGATCAATTCTTGAAGACCAACCACATCCTCGCCGTACAAGGTTTGACGGACGGGGATCGACAGTTCCGGTGCCTGGGAGGCCAACGCGTCCAAGTCGTCCTCGGGCTGCCAAACCGCAGGACCGGTCAAGGCCTCCGATTCCCGGCCGGATTTTGCGCACGCCGCCTCGTACATCGACTTGGCCTCGTCCCGCAACCGCACGCCTCGGCGAATCATGGATTCCAACCGTTGAGGGTCGAAATCCACATTCGTCACGGTGGTGAAGAGCGCTTCGATGACGAACGCGTCTACGTCGTGGTTCCGCTCTCCCAACTGGGCCGCGCGGTGAGCGTACATCGCGATCCCTTTGGCCACGTGAGTGAGTACGTCCTGGAGTCCGGCAGTTGCATCGTCCTTGCCGCATACGCCCACCTTGACGCATCCCGTTCCCTTGGCTGTTTCCTCACATTGAAAACAGAACATGTGTGCCTCCTTCTGGCTGTGATGGTGTCAACGTTTGCCAAAATTGAAGTAATCGGACCTTGATTTTATAGGCGTGAACGTCGTCTGGAGGATTGATCTGAGTCAAATTGCACTTTAGGAGAAATGTTCCAGTCAAGAAACTGATCTTGACCGAAAA